>JAHEXV010000051.1 GCA_023251935.1 bacterium
ACGCGATGCTTCCTGAGCGCGCGTACCCGGGGGATGCGGGGCTCGACCTGGCCTCCTGCGAGCGCGTGGAGCTCGCACCCGGCGAGCGCGCGCTCGTCAGGACAGGGCTCGCCGTCGCAATCCCCGAAGGCCATGCAGGCTTCGTCCAACCGCGCTCCGGCCTCGCAACGAAGCACGGGATCACGATCGTCAACACGCCCGGCCTGATCGACTGTGGATACCGCGGCGAGCTTCGGGTGACACTGCTCAACACCGACCTTCGCGAGGCGTTCGTGGTCGACGTCGGGATGCGGATCGCGCAGCTCGTGATCGTGCCGATTCCGGAGGTCGATCTCGTCGAGGTCGATGAGCTTCCCGAGTCGGAGCGGGGGGTACGAGGCTTCGGGTCGTCGCGGCGCTGATGGAGCCCCGTCTTCGCGTCTCCGCGCTGCTGCGCTGGCACGACCGCATCCTGCTCTGCCGACAGGAGAAGCCGGGGAAGGAGTACTGGCTCCTGCCAGGGGGCGGCGTCGACGGCGGGGAGAGCCTCACCGAAGCACTGCGACGCGAGCTGCGCGAGGAGCTCGGGATCGCGGACGAGCTCCCCTTCGAGGGCCCGATCGCAGTCGCGGAGTCGATTGCGCCGAACTGGTCGCCCGACGACAGGCACGTCGTGCACATCCTCTTCGCCGCCGACCTCTCGCACCGCTCGCTCGAGGACGTCGAGACGCGCGATGTCGCCATCCGCGGCGCACGGCTGTTCTCGCTGGACGATCTCGACGAGATCGTCGTCCACCCCCCGATCAAGCGGTTCCTCCAGCGCTGGCAGCCCGGCGACCCGGCCGTGTACCTCGGCTCGCTCTGGGCCCGATAACGCGGGTGAAACCATGTTTCCCCCGCGGGCCCCCTTCTTACTCGTCGCGAGGGGCGCCATCGCGCGTCGAGCGGTCGGCTGGTTGATCCTTGGTCGCTGTCGGGGACATCCGGGTCCTTTCGCCGTGGTCAGAGCCCATTCCATCGCGACCGGGGTCGCCCGGCATCGGTGCTCGGCACGGGTTGTCGATCGCGGTAAGGCCGAGGCCGGGGTCCGTACTAAGCCGCACCAGCCCCCGCCCCCGGGGGAGATCGAGGCGGGTTCGCCTATCGAGGGGTGCCGTTCACCGGCTGCGGCGTGTAGCGCACCGGCAGAGTCTTCAGTTGATTCACGAACAGCGAGCGCGCCTGCGCGGGCTCGCCCGCCAACTCGATGTCGGGAAAGCGACGCAGGGTCTCGGAGAGCAGGGTCCCGAGCTCGAGTCGGGCCAGGGCCGCACCCAGGCAGAAGTGGCGCCCCCCGGCCCCGAATGCCTGGTGGTCCGACTTGCGGGTCACGTCGAGCCGCTGGGAATCCTCGTAGACGGCTTCGTCGCGGTTGCTGGACACGTACCAGAGCAGCACCTTGTCGCCGGCCTGGATCGTCTTGCCACGCAACTCGACGTCCCGGGTCGCCGTGCGGCGGAAATGTGCGAAGGCCGGATACAGGCGAAGCAGCTCCTCGACCGCGTCGGGGACCCGGGACGGATCGTCGAGCAGCAGCTGCATCTGCTCGCGGTCCTCCATCAAGGCGCGCATTCCGCTCGTGAACACGGCCCGGGTGCTGTCGTTGCCGGCGGCGCCCAAGAGACCGATGCCCATGTAGATCTCGGAGTCGGTCAGCCGCTCGCCGTCGACCTCGGCGTGGACGAGGACGCTGATCAGGTCGTCGCCGGGGTTCTCCCGCCGCTCGGCGATCGTCTCCATCGTCTCGTTCCAGGTGCGGGTAAGCATCTCCGCCAGCGCCTCCTCGCTCGGGCGCAGGTCCTCGTCCCCGAACCCGAGTGCCATGTTGGTGTCCTCCATGTGGCGGTGGTCGTCCTCCTCGGGGGTGCCCATGAACGAGCCGATCACCCGCGAGACGACCGGCCCCGCGACCTCGGTCACCAGGTCGCACTCGCCGCGCTCGGCGACCCGATCGAGCGTGCGGTTGACGATCCCACGGATCCGCTCCTCGTGCTCCGCGATCCGCTTCGGGGTGAACCCCCGCTGGAACAGCGCCTTGAGGCGATCGTGGCGCGGGGGGTCCATCGAGATCATCTGCTGGCGCTGCGCCTCGAGCGGGATCCCGAAGTCGTCGAGGACGAGGATTCCCCCGACCTCCGAGGAGTAGGTCTGCCAGTCGAGGCTGATCTCGCGAACGTCCTCGGCCAAGGTGATCGACCAGAAGCCCGCCTCCTGCGGGTGGTCGGCCAGCGGGCTCCAGTGGACCGGCGCCTCACGGCGGAGCCGGGCGAACAGGTCGTGCGGAGGGCCGTCGGCCCAGAGCTCCAAGTCGCCAAGATCGACTCGCTCGAGGTCCTGCTCGGCGATCGCTGTCACTGGGCCCTCCTTCGGCTGGGACGCTTCGGGTTCGATCGGTCATACTACACCTGTAGTGGCCGGCGCGCATACCGAGATCCGCGACCGTCGGGCCGCCGTCGCTGAGGCGGCGCTCGAGGTGCTCGAGGTCGCAGGGGGCCGAGGGCTGACCCACCGCGCCGTGGACCGGCGGGCGGGGCTGGTCGAGGGCTCGACCAGTAACTACTTCCCGACCCGCGAGGCCCTGCTGACCGCCGCGCTCCGGCGACTGGTCGAGCTTGAGCGACCCACCGTCCAGGCGCTGGAGGACCTGGCGCCAGGCGGCCCGTACGAACCTCGTCGGGCGGCCGCGCTGGTCGCCGGGCACCTCCAGGATTGGCTCGCCCCGGAGCGCCTCGGGCTCACGGTGGCGCGCTATGAGCTGATCCTCGAGGCCCGGCGCCGTCCCGAGTTCCAGCTTGCCCTGAACGAGGTGCGTCGCGAGTATCGGCTGCTGGTCGAGCAGCTGCTTCCGGCGGCGGGCTGCCGCGACCCTCACCGGCACGCCCCGCATCTGCTGACTGTTCTCGATGGCCTGATGGTCAATCAGGTGTTCGAGCCCGCGACGTCGCTCTCGGAGGCCGAGATGGTCGCTCTCCTGGCGCGCTTCTTCGCCTCCTGCTGATTGCTTCGCGAGCGGTCGAGCGAGGGCCTCGTGCTCCGCGGCTACTCGGACTCGAAGTGCTGGACGAAGATGTCCGAGCCGGGAAAGACCTCGGACTCGTGACCGTCCTCCCACCGCACCAGGTAAGGCGGCGCTCCGTCCTCACCGAGCACCTTGAGGATCTCGCCATCCCGTTGCGGCTCACCCTGATGGTGCCCCCGGACGACCAGGCGATCCCCAGGCTTCGCTCGCATGGGCGGGTCGTTGGTCGAAGTCATCATGCCCCTTCCTTTCGCGAGCCCGTATCGTCAGCTTGGAACATACGGGGCGCATCCGTGAGCCACCCGGATTTGGCCTCCGGGCTAACCACGGAGGAGCCCTCGACGCAATCTCGGTAAAAGGAGGTCGGATGGCCGGACGCTTCGAAGCGACGATCGTGATCGACCGCCCGATCGAGGAGGTGTTCGGCTTCCTCGCCGACGGCGAGAACGACAAGAAGTTCAGCTCGCGGATCATCGAGATCGCCAAGACCACCGAGGGGCCGCCCGCGGTGGGAACCCGTTACGCCAGCACCGCCAAGGACGCCGGGCTGACGATGAAGCACGAGTTCGAGCTCACCGAGTTCGCGCCGCCGAACCGGATCCGCTGGACCGAGCTCTCCAAGCACCCGTTGGTCGTCACCGAGGGTGGCTACGACCTCGCGCCCGCGGGTGGAGGAACGCAGCTGACCTTCTTCAATGAGCTTCAGGGACGCGGCCTCGGGGTGCTTTTCGTCGGCCTCGCGCTGCGCTCGGCTCGTAAGGGCGCGAACGCCTTCGCCGAGGCGATCAAGGCGGCGGTCGAAGCGCAATGACCTCGACTCATCGCGTGGACGGGTACGGCTCCGGCATCGATGCTTCCGAGGCGCCTCCGGCAGCATTCATAGCCGAGTCGCCGCTGTTCCGCCGCGCCCACATCCTCGCCGCGGCGGCCCACGCCGGCCAGAGCCGCCCCAGCGATGGCGCCCCCTTCCTCGCCCACGTCGTGGAGGTGGCGACCCTTCTGCACCAGGCCAGGTTCGACGACGAGCTGGTGGCGGCTGGGCTGCTGCACGACGCCGTCGAGCGGGGCACGCTCAGCGAGGAACGGCTCCACGACGAGATGGGTGAGGCGATCTGCTCACTCGTGCTCGCGGTCACCGAGGACAGCTCGATCGAGTCCTTCGCGGAGCGCAAGGAGGGGCTTCGCCGGCAGGTGAGGGCGGCGGGCGATGGAGCGATGATCATCTTCGCCGCCGACAAGCTGTCCGACATCCGGGGGCTGCGGCGCGGCATCGATCGCTTCAGCGACTCGCTCGAGGCCCGGATCGGAACGACCGTCGACGGGATGGCCGGGCACTACCGGGAGTCGGTCGAGATGATCGAGGCCAGCCACCCCGATTCGACCTTCGTGCCGACCCTGCTCGCCGAGCTTGCCGAGCTCCGTCAGGCGCGCCCGCCCGCCCGCATCTAGCCCCGCTCGGCGAGCCCCAAAGCCGCACTCGCGCCGGATCCGCCGGCCGGGCTCCGGTCGAGGAGGCGCTCAGCCGGGCTGTGGACTCGGACGCGCCCGGGACCACCATCGTCGCCGCTTCGGCTCGGTGGTGGTGGCCTCTTCCTCCTCGCGCTCCAAGAGGTCGAAGTAGAGCAGCGTCCGGCCGATCGCCACGTAGGGAAGCAGAAGCGCGAAGACCACCGACCCGACCACGTTGATCCAGGTCAGCGACAGGGTGGTGAAGATCAGGGCGAAGCCCAGCAGGGGACCGGTGATCACGCTGATCAGCCAGAAGAACCCGGCGGTGCGAAGCGTGCGCCACCAGTGTCCGCGGACGACCTGCGTGCTACCCCGGAACGCTTCCCGCAGGGGCTTGTCCGCGAACAGGATCTCCTGCTGCACGAACTGCCAGTCGATGAACTTCCAGGCCGCGATCGGGAGCCCGATCACCGTCACCGCGAGCAGTACGACGAGGACGTTGGCCAGCAGCTGGCCGACGACAACTCGCCAGAAGCGTTCGAGCATGCCGCGATACGCCGGCACGAACCCAGTCGGCTGAGCTCGGTCGAGGTCGCGTACGAAGGCGATCACCACGGCCGCCACGACGGCGAACCCGAGGGGGCGGCCTACCGATCCCACCGCGTCCGAGACCGTGTCCCCGACCCCGCCGCCACCGACCAGCCCTGAGAACAGCCACTGGAGGCCGTAGATCGCCGCGATGATCGGGATCGAGGTCAGCCCGATCAGGACGAGCCACCGCCAGTGGCGGCCGTAGAGCTGTCGGGCCGCCCGGACCAGCTGGCCGAAGGCTCGTGGCTGCCGCAGGCGGGTGAGGTCCACCGGCGTCCAGCGCGTCAGGCCGACCGGCACCGCCACCAGCAGGACGAGCACCACGCCGATGAGGATCGCGCCGAGGCGCGTCTGCGCCTCGAGGTTGACGAAGTTCGAGGCGGTCGCCACGGCGCCGCAGAACGCGCCAGTGACCGCCGGCCCGAGGACGAGCCCACCGGGGAGCCTCGGGCTGGTCGAGCGAACGCCGTCCATCCAGGTGAACGGCTCGCGCCACTGGGATTTCGTCGTCGGGCCGGTCGGCCCGTTGTTGTAGCTCTTCTCCTTCTGGCCCCAATGGCCATCGAAGCTCAGCCACTGGAAGCGCCCACCGGGCCGAGGGTCGGTGGGCATGAGCACCGGCCGGACGTCCACCCGACGGAGTGGCTTGGTGGTGTTGTCGCAGCCGAGGCCGGAGCCACCCTGACCGTTCTCGACGTAGACGGCATCGTCGAAGAAGGCGGCGTGCGATCCAGCGGCCGGATAGACGACCGGGTGGGTCCCCTCCTTCTGGACCTTGTCGTCGTCCCAGGCGCCCTTCTCCCCTCCCCCATGCTGGAAGAGGGCGATCTCGTAGGGGCCGCGGCCGAGCGCCTCGCGGGGGGTGTCGGCGTCGAAGGCGATCTGCATCCCCTCCCAGTCGCCCTCGTGGACATCGTTGAACTGGTTGAAGTAGTAGAAGAACCAGTACTGGACGACGAGCCCCGACGTTCCCTTCTGCCTGGCGATGTGCGCGTAGGTGATCGCCGGGGCTCTGCCGTCGGCCTTCAGAGAGGCGAAGTCCTTCGCGTAGGTGCAGCCGGCATTCAGAGGGTCGCCGGGGACGTCGAGGTGCCAGCGGGCGCCGAGACCCGCGACATCCGCCGCGGTCGGAGCCGGCCTGACGATTTTGGGCTCTCCTCGCTCGGACGGGCGCACGAGGTCGACCCTCCGGTTTCCGAGCATCACGTCGACCGTCGTCGGCTCGAACTGCTCCTCGGCCGTGTCGCAGGGAGGATCCTCCTGCGCCCGCAGCATCACGATCGGCGCGTATGCCCTGACGAGCTGGCTCTTCGGGCTCTCGGCGGCCTGCGCCGTTGCCGCCGCGAGCCACGCGGCCGCGGCAGCGGCGAAAACCGTCACCAACCGGCGCGGCCGGCTATTCACGCGCCGACCGTACCAGACCGTCGAGAGCCGACTTGGCCGGCCTCGCGGTCGGCCGAGCTTCGCGAAACGAGGTTCGAGCCGGTCGTCTTCCTAGGCTGTCCGGATGGCTCCATTCGCGATCCGCGTCCCGTCGATCGACGCCCTCCTGGACCCATACAGCGTCGAGCCGCTGGAGCGGCGTCCCCTCCAGGAGGAGGTGCGGGAGCGGGTCCTGCGCGCCTGGATCGAGACCCGGGAGGAGCGGCCCAGCCATCTCAGCGTGGAGCTGCCGGCGAGCGAGAGGCGCGGCGGGCTCGACTCGCCCCTGCGGAAGGCGATCCGCAACGATCTGGCGCAGACGTATGAGGCGAGCAAGCGGCTGCGCGTGTTCACGCGCGGCGAGCGCCGCGAGGCCTGGGTGGCGTTCGGATTCCTGGTCGTCTGCCTGCTCGCCTCCACCCTGATCGACCAGGTGACGGCGAACGACGCGCTGTTCACCAGCATCTCCCAGGGGCTCGTCGTGCTCGGCTGGGTCGCGATGTGGCAGCCGGCCCAGCAGGTGTTCCACGCCGTCTCCCGCCGCTTGAGTCGGAGCCGCTACCGTGAGCTCTCCCAGGTGCCAGTCGAGATCGCCTGGGTTTGACGGCGAATCCCGGGCGACCGGCAAGCGCGCTGCGGACGACTACGGACCTGAGTTCCGGAGCCCGCCACGATGACGGATCACCTGGCGGCCCATACGGTTGCGCCATGACCGCCAGGGGGAACGCCTCGACCAGCCGCTTCTCATCGGCGTTGGCGGAAACCTACGTCTCGGAGGCGATGCACGAGGGGCTTGTCACCTGCTCCGCCGACACGCCCCTCTCGTCGGTCGCGAGCATGATGTCCCAGGAGCACATCCACGCCGTCGTCGTCAGCGGCATCGCCACCGACTCGCTGGGGGACGACCACGCCTGGGGGATCGTCTCGGATCTCGACCTCCTACGGGCGGCGCTGGCGGGATCCGGCGCCCTGACCGCGGGCCAGGTCGCCGCGATGGAGTTCTTGACCGTGGATGCCGGCGAGACCTTGGAGCGCGCGGCCCAGGTGATGGCCGAGCACGAGGTCACTCACCTGATCGTCCTCGATCCGCGAACCGGTCATGCGGTCGGCGTTCCGACTCACGACATCGCCAGAGTGATCGGCTCCCAAGGCCGGTAGCCCGATGCTCGGCAAGATCATCGTCGGCTACGACGGGAGTGCCGAGGCGCGGGATGCCCTTGCGCTCGGACGCCTGCTGGCGGGGTTGACGCGCGGGCGGCTGATTCTCGCCGCCATCCTCCCGGTGAAGGAGGAGGCGATCGGGCTCGAGGGATACAAAACGGCGCTCAGGGAGGACTCCGATCGCCTGTTCGCGGCGGTGCTCCCGGAGCTCTCGAGGTTGGACGTGGAGACCCGCGTGGCAGGCGGCGACCCGCCGGCCGAGACGCTGCACGACCTGGCGGAGAGCGAGGGCGCCGATGCGATCGTGCTCGGCTCCACTCACCGCGGCCCTCTCGGCCGCATCTACCCCGGGAGCGTCGCCGAGCGACTGCTCCACGGCGCCCCGTGCGCGGTAGCCGTCGCCCCGCGGGGGTTCGCCTCACGCCCCGACGGCGAGCCGAGAGTGCTCGCGGTCGCCTTCGACGGCTCCCCCGAATCCCAGGCTGCGCTCGAGGTCGCGAGCAACCTCGCCGAGACGGCCGAGGCCACGCTTCGCGTGGTCGCGGTTCATGAGCCGTTCACGCCCGGGAGCGCGGCCGTTGCCCCGAGGGGCACCTTCGACGTCGGTGCGGTGACGCAGCGCGAGGCGATGCAGGAGCGCCTCCACGACGCGGTGGCCGAGCTCCCCGCCGCCCTTCGCGCCAAGGGCCTGCTGTTGAAGGGGCAGGCGGCGGAGGAGCTGCTCAGGGAAACGGAGCTCGGGGTCGACCTGCTGATCATGGGCTCGCGCGGCCGCGGGCCGCTCGGTCGGGTGCTGCTCGGCGGCGTATCGGCGCGGGTCCTCCGCAGCGCGCCCTGCCCGGTGCTGGTGATGCCGAGGAGCGCCGCCAACGAACCGCAGCCGGCGACCGCGGCGGCCGAGACCGGCTGAGTGGCCTCAAGCGATGGCGGCGACCGCCAGCGCCGCGAGACAGAGCGTCAGAAAGCCGATCGGGCGCCATCGGGGCCCGCGCGCAGTTGGATCGCCTCATCCCCAATGTCCGCGACCTGCGCCCGATCGACGAGCCGCCGCCTTCGTCCGCGACCGACTCGCAGCCGGGTCACGGACGGATAGGGCTCGTTCAACCGCACGGCGAGGTCGCGCAGCCTGCCGGACTCCTCACCCGTCGCCTCGCGCACGCGGCGCCCGATCAGCTCGCTCAGCAGCAGCAACGGGCGTCAGTCTCCCGCGGCCGGCGGCGGTTGGTGCGATCCGATGCTGACGGTGCTGCTCGCCGGAACCGGGACGGCACTCGTGACCGGCCTCGGCGCGATCCCCGTCTTCCTGCTCGGCCGCCGCGCTGAGGCCCTGCGGCCGGCGCTGTTCGGCGTCGCGGGCGGGGTCATGGCGGTGGCCTCGATCGTTGGCCTCCTGCGCCCGGCGCTCGACCGAGGCCCCGAGACCGCGGTCGCCGCGGGACTGGTGGCCGGTGTTCTCTTTCTGGCCGTCACCCGCGGCCTCCTACAGGCGTCCGACCTCCACGTCGGCAGGCTTCGCGGCGCCGCCGTTCGCACCGCGGTGCTGGTGTTCGCCGTCCTCTTCGCGCACAGCCTCCCCGAGGGCCTCGCGGTCGGCACCGCCTATGCTTCCGATCCCGGCGGCATCGGCCTGTTCGTGATCCTGGCGATCGCGATCCAGAACATCCCCGAGGGGACCAGCATCGCGATCCCGATGGAGGCATCCGGGTTCGGCCGCTCCCAGCAGTTCTGGGCCGCCGTCGCCACCAGCGCGCCGCAGCCGATCGGAGCGGTGATCGCGTTCCTGGCCGTCGAGCAGATCACCGCCCTGCTCCCCCTCTCGTTCGCCTTCGCCGCGGGAGCGATGCTGGCGCTGGTCGCCGTCGAGCTGGCGCCACAGGCGCTGGCCGGGGGCCGGCGCGGCGTCGCCGGGCTCGCCGCCGGCGCCGCGCTGATGCTCGGGTTGAGCGCGCTCCTGAACGTCTGACTGCCCTCTAGGCCTGCCTCAAGCGGCCGCGGCGCGCCAACCGGGGTTTCTACTGAAGCCCTCTGCGGGACTACGCCGATGCCAGCCCGGCGCGCCCCCCCTATCGTCCGCCGCGATGCACCGGAGCTCCGAGAACGCAGGCGAACCAAGGGAGACCGCGCCCAGGACGATCGTGATCGGCTTCGACGGCAGCGCGGAGTCGCGGGATGCCCTGGAGCTCGGCGGGCGCCTGGCCCGCCTGGAGGCCGCCAAAGTGATCGTCGTCGCCGGCTTCGGCCACTCCCCGACCGGGATCGGAGAGGAGGCGTTCGAGCGCCTGCTCGCAAAGGACTCCGAACCGCTGTTCGCCGAGGCTCGCCGCGCTCTCGACGGGATCGACGTCTCGACCTTGGCCCTCGGCACCGGCTCGCCGGCACAAGCCCTCCATGACGTCGCCGAGGCAGAGCGGGCGGAGGCGATCGTGCTCGGGTCGACGCATCGCGGTGCGCTGGGGCGGATCCTTCCGGGGAGCGTCGGCGAGCGCCTGCTGGACGGCGCTCCCTGCTCGGTGGTGATCGCACCCCGCGGCTTCGCTCGCGGCGAGCACTTCGGCCTCGGCGTGATCGGAGTCGCATACGACGGCACCGAAGAATCGAAGATCGCCCTGGTCGAAGCCAAGCGCCTCGCCGTCAATCTCGATGCGACGCTGAGGCTGATCGGCGCCGTGGCCCCACTCTCCCCCAGTCCCGAACGTGGTCCGTATCTTGGAGTCCTTCGCGAGGATCATCATCAGCGGCTCGAGCACGGCGCCGCGTCGATCGGGGACGGCGTCGAGGTCGAGACGGTGTTGGTCGACGGCGATCCGGCGGCTGCACTGGCCGTGCAGGGCATCGAGCTGGACCTCCTGCTGATCGGGTCCCGGGGCTACGGGCCTCTGCGTCGGACCCTCCTCGGCGGCGTCTCCGCGAAGGTGATGAGGACCGCGCCATGCCCGGTCTGGGTGACGGCGCGCGGCGCGACCCACACCTCGGCGCGGGCCTCCGATCTGCAAGGGGCCGGCGAGCGATCGGCGAGCGCCCGCTAGCCAAGGCCATGCCATCGGGGCGTCAGTCGACCTCCGGCCCGCGGTGCGGATCGAGAGCCATGGGCTGCTCGTGCCATTCGGTCGGCAGCGCGACCTCGACCTCCAGCGGTCGACTCGGTGGCTCCGGATCCCGGTGCACGGCCCTCCCCTCAAGCCACGGGGCCAGATATCGGCCGCTGACCTTGTGCGGCGGCCACCACAGATAGTCGGCCGATGCCGACCCCTCGCCCTCCCCGCCGGCCAGGGAATGGCTCAGGCTGAGCGATTCCTCTCCGGTCAGGAGCATGCCCCGCAGTACCGGGTGGAACGGCTGGGGATCGAGATCGGCGCCGAACCGGGCGGCGATATGCTCCGCGGCGGCGTCGGCCTGCTGCGTCGCAAGGCCACCCTGCTTGATCGGGAAGGTGGTTCCGTCGCCGGCGGCATAGACGTCATCGACGCCCTTTACCCGGGCATACTCATCGATCGGCATGAAGCCCTGCTCGTCGCTGGGCAGGCCGGCGATCTTGGGTCCCTCGAGCGCCGGCAACGCGATCACGTCGGTCGCCTCGAGCCGCTCGTCCCCCGGGGTCACGATCAGGCCGCCGGCCGCGCCCTCGTGGACGCGAACCCCGGCGCGAACCGCGATTCCCCGCGCCCGCAGCAGCTCGGACACCGCCTCGGTGGCGACGCTGCCGAAGACGATCAGCGGCGCCGCCTCGGGGGTGAACACCGTGCAGCTCAGCTTCCGGAGGCCGAGCTCCGCTGCACGACGTCCGGTCATCAACGCCAGCTCGTAGATCGGCAGCGGCCAGGTGTTGCTCGCCGGGACGACGAAGGCCACGCTGCGCCTCACATCCGGGTCGGCGGCCGCCTCCTTGAGCAGCGCCGCGATCCGCCAACGGTCCTCCGGGGTTCGGAAGGTGAGCGCCTGGCCAAAGGCCGGGCGGGGCCTCCCGCCGACGCCGATCAGGGCGACGTCGTAGGCGAGTCGAGATCCGTCGTCGAGCTCGACCAGATGATCATCGGTCAGCACCCGCTCGATCCCCCGCTGTACGAAGCGGGCGCCGAGCTCCTCGGCCACCGGGGCCAGGGCCCGGTGCTCGGGCGGCTGACTGGAGAACGGCTCCTCCACCGACAAGGGCTTGTACGAGAAGTCTGGCTCGGGGGCGAGCAGCGAGATCGCCACCCGATCGCCGGCCAGGTCGTGCAGGGCCAGCAGCGCCTCCAGCCCGGCGATTCCGCCGCCCGCGATCAGGACCTGCGACCGCTCGCTCACCATTCCCAGCTTATGCCGCCGACCAGGCGTCCGCGGTTCCACCGGAAGCGCTTCGGCGGATCACCACCCGCGCGTCTCGCGGTACTTCTGGAGCTGGTGCGTGATCCGGGCGCGATCGGGCCCCTTCATCGCGCGCCTTATCCGGATGCCGTGGACGACGCCTGCGATCACACAGGCCACGGCCCCGACCGTGAAGCCGATCATCTCGCCTGGCGAGAAGACCCCCATGATGAGGCCGTAGACGTAGAAGCCGAGGTAGGCCAGCGCCACCAGCAGCAGTACACGGCCGAGGTTATCGAGCAGCTTCATCGGCTCCAACCTTGGCAACGGGACGAGCGAGAAGCCCCGACATCGCGCCCAGCCCGGCCTCCATCGCGCGCCAGAAGGCGCCGCCGTGGAACGGCTGGCCGTGGCGAAATCGCCACGGGACCGACATCCCGAGCATTTTCTTGCCGGCTCGCCATGCCTTCGAGGACCCGACCCGGTAGTCGCCATCCGCGTCGGGGCGCACCTCGACCGGCCTCGAGGGATCGCCTGTCAAGCGCAGCGGGACCTGGGCGAAGGTGGCCTTGTCGAACTGCTCCATCACGCACATGCTCACGGGGTCGAACGCCGTCTCGGGCTCGGTCCCGGCGATCTCCGCGGCGATGTGAGCGGCGGCCGCGTCCGCCTGCAGGAAGGCGAGGAAGGCCTGCTTGACCGGAAAGTCCCCCGCGTCACCGACCGCGAAGATCTCCGGATGCCCGACCACCCGCCGGCTCGCCAGCTCGGTGGCCAGGAAGCCCCGGTCGTCGGCCGAAAGCCCCGCGAACGCGGTCGAGGCGACGTATGGCGGGAAGGCCACCAAGAGGTCATATTCGAGCAGTGCCCCGTTTCCGTAGGCGACCGAGTCGGGCTCCACGCGTTCGACGACGTGACCGTGGTGGCCCTCGATGCCGCGGCGCTCGAACTCATCCTCCACGACCTGGTGCAGCCGGGGGCCGAAGGCCTGGATATAGGTGTCCTCGTACGTCGACCAGACGATCTCCGCCCCCTCTCGGGCCTTCATCCGGCGCAGCCAGGTCTCCAGCATCAGCACGATCTCGTACAGCGGCCCCGCGCACTTGTTGTTCGGCGGGACCAGGAACAGGACCCGCCGCCTCGCGCCCCGCCGCGAGGCGGCGACCAAGCCCTCGAACGCGTCCCGCAGGCCGAGCATGTCCTGCGGGGTCCAGGTGCTGATCGCGTGCTCGGCCAGCCCGGGCACCTCCTCGGCGCGCATGCCCGAGCCGGTCGCCACGACCAGGAAGTCGTAGGGGATCTGGCGCCCGGCGACGATGACCTTCCGGGCGTCGGCATCGATCTCGTGGGCCCTGGCCCCTACCAGCTCGATTCCCCGGCGGGCCGCCGGCCGAGCGAGCGGCACGCGGAGGCGCGCCGGGTCGAGGCCGAAGGGGACGTAGATCGAGTTCGGCTTGAAGAGAAAGTGGTCCTGGTCGCTGACTAGCGTGATCAGGGCTCGCTTACCGGCCAGCAAGCGCAGGTCGAACGCCGTCTCGAGGCCGCCGAATCCGCCGCCGAGGACTACCACCCGGGCGCGGGCCCCCGAGATGCCGGGCATCTGATCGCGGGGTCGGCCTTGCTCGCTCACGGTTGGGAGCCTCTCACCGCGCCGAGCGCCCGTCATCCGGGTGAACTTCGAGTCCGGATTGCGGGCAAACCCTGAGGCGGAGAGGGTGGTGGCCGCGCTAAGGTCGCGTCGTGGTGGAGCCAGAGGACGATCGAGAGCCGGGGAGTGTCCGCATCGTCCTGGCCGACGATCACGTGGTCGTACGCAGCGCATTGCGCATGCTGCTCGAGGCCGAGCCGGAATTCGAAGTCGTGTCGGAGGCTGGGGACGCGGAAGAGGCTGCGCGCAAGGTCCGGGGCCACCACCCCCAGGTACTGGTGCTCGACGTGAACATGCCGGGCGGCTCAGGGCTCGCCGCCGTGCCGAAGATCCGCGAGGAATCGCCCGAGACGCAGATCGTGGTGCTGACGATGCAGAGCGAGCCGGCGTTCGCTCGCGAGGCCATGCAGGCCGGCGCGCTTGGATACGTGCTCAAGGAGGCAGCCGACGCCGAGCTGGTCCAGGCCGTGCGGATGGCCGCCGCCGGCGAGACCTATCTCCAGCCGGAGCTCGGCGCCCGCCTCGCCGCCGAGCCCGCCGCCGGGGCGCCCGACGACCTCTCCGAGCGCGAGCTCGAGGTGCTGAGATTGATCGCCCTCGGGCACACGAACAGCGAGATCGCCGAGCAGCTCTACCTCAGCGTTCGCACGGTGGAATCGCACCGCGCCCACATCCAGCAGAAGCTCCGCCTCACGACCCGCTCGGAGTTGGTGCGCTACGCGCTCGAGCGTGGCCTGGTCGAGACCTGAGGCCCCTAGGCTCGTGGCCTCCCGCGCGCCGGGTGGTTGACCAGGCGGTCGAGCAGGTCGAGGTACTGGATCAGGTGTCGCGTGCCCAGGAACCGCTCTCTGATGCGCTCGCGTGCGGCCTCGCCGAGCCGCCTCGCACGGGCGTGGTCCTCCAGGAGCCCCTGAACGGCTGCCGCGAACGCCGCCAGGTCGGTGGGGTCGTCGACGAGGATGCCGCTCTCTCCATCGACGACCTGGTCGCGGATGCCGCCGATGCGGCTCGCGACCACGGGCCTCGCCTTCCACATCGCCTCGGCGACCGTCAGGCCAAAGCCCTCGGCCAGGCTCTTCTGGACCACGACGTCGGACCGGCGCTGAAGCGCGTTGACGATCGCTGCATTCTCCTCCGGATCCTCCATCGGCAGCTGAGCGAGGTGAACGCGCTCCCTCACCCCACTCGCGAGCGCGCTCCGTTGCGCCCGCACTTCTGCCAACACCTCGGCCCCTTCAGGATCGTCGGCCACGGCTTCGACCGACGGGCCGGCGAGCAGAAGATGGGCGTCGCCGTCATGGGTGTGCTCGGCGAAGAAACGTAGAACGCCGGCAGGGTCTTTGAGCCGGTCCCAGCGCGAGATCTGGCTGACCAGCCTGGCGCCGGATGGCAGCGGCTGCTCCTCATCGAGCTCGGCTCGACGATTGACCCGTCCCGGCGTTCCATCCTCCCTGACGAATGTGGGTGCCGCTGTGGACTCCTCGGTTGAGAGACCCGCCGCCCGAAGAATGGCGGCCACGACCGGCTCCGCCAGCTCCTGATTCTTCGGCGAAAAGGCATCGATCGAGGGGGGCACGACCCAGATCCGCTCCGGGTCGAGCCCCTCCCATGCGAACTCCTGACGCGAGAAGACGTAGGCCTCGGCCGGCTCGACGTAGGGCCGAAGAAACGCCCACGCCCCCCTGGCCAGGTCGTTCGGAAGGTCGAGCCCGACGTGGCAGCGCCAGACCACCCGCGCCCCGGTAGCGCGCATCGCCGAGACCAGGCCAGCGGTTTGCGGGTCGTGGAGGAAGACGACGTCCGCGGGCATCATCTCATCGGCCAGCGCGGCGGCGTTCGCACTCAGCGCTGCCTCGTACACCTCGCGCTCGCCCTCGCCCAGGCTCCCCCCATCGCCCGGAAAGCCGTGAAGGTGATTGTGGATCCGCTTCGTGACCTGAAAGAACTCGGGGCTGCCCTCGATCACTACCCAACGGGCGTCCACCGCGGCGCCCCGAGCATAGGCCAGCAGGGATTGCAGGAGCTCGGCCACACCCCCGCCCCGCGCGGTCGAGTTGACGTGCCAGACGGCTCGCCCTGCGAACACGTCCTCGGCACGCCGGATCCCGTCGGCGACCTCCTGGTAGCGCGCTCCGAGGAGCTCTCGGAACCGCTGCGGCGGCAACGGCGCGACCGGGACGTGAGTCAGCGGAGCCACGGACTCAGCCTGCGACCGGGATCACGGCGCGCATCGTGGCTCCGGCGCCCGGCGCGGAGGTGAGCTCGAGGCTGCCACCCACCATCGCCACGCGCTCGCGCATGCCGAGCAGCCCGAACCCCCCGTGCCCGGCTCTCGTATCGAACCCGACGCCGTCGTCCTCGACGGAGACCTCGATCGCGCCGTTGTGCTCGACCACGCTGAGTCGGACGTGCTCGGCGCGCGAGTGCTTGGCGACGTTGGTCAGCGCCTCCTGCACGAGCCGGTAGATCGTGCTCTCGAGCTCCGAGCCCGGCCCGTTGCTCGCGGCGTGGGCGCTCGACAACGAAAGCTCGGTCTCCACGGCCAGCCCCGCCGTCGCCGACACGTGCTCGGCGAGCCCCTGAATGGCGGCTTCGACGCCGATCTCGTCGAGCGCCGCGGGCCGCAGCTCGGCGATCAGGGCTCGGAGATTCTGGATCTCAGAGTCGAGCTGCGAGGTGGCCTCGCTCACCGCGCCCTCCAGCGCCTCGGGCGAGCCTCCCCGCAGCCCGGAGGCGAGCAGGACCCGCAGAGCGCCAAGCCCCTGGAGCGTCTCGTCGTGCAGCTCCCGAGCCCAGCGGCCGCGCTCGCGCTCGGCGGCGGAGATGCTCTGGCGCAGACGATCCTCGGCGACCGACCTCGCGGTCGCGACAGCGGTCGCCGCGCTGGCCGCGAACGCCGTCAGCAGCCGCTCGTCCTCGGCGCTGAACTCCGACCGATCGCCGAGCGGGTCGCCGGCGCAAAGGACGCCGATTCCGGCGGCGCGAAAGCCCATCGGCACCAGGAGCTCGGCATCCGCCTCAAACCAGACGTCATCCCGGGTCGCCCTGCGCTCCGCAAGCCTCGTGAGCCGCCGGGCCTCCATGCGCTCGAGGATCGAGCCGGGAAGCGAGCCCTCGATCGGGATCCGCATGCCGCGTCGCTCTCCCGCGAGCTCGCCGGCGATCGCCGACACCACGAGCTCGTCCTCCTCGGGAAGCAGGATCGCGAGCCACTTCGCCGACACCAGGGCGCGTCCTCGCTTGACCACGGTGCTGAGGATTCGATCGAGGTCGGTCTCCCCACCCACCACGCGGGTGATCTCAGTCATCGCCTCGAGGCGGTACACCGCTCGCTCGAGCTCCTCGCGTTGCTCCTCGGCCGACTCGTAGAGCCGCGCGTTCTCGATCGCGATCGCGGCCCACTCGGCGAGCACCACTCCAGCCTCTTCGTCGGCATCGGTGAACCCCTTGCCGCCCTGCTTGTCAGTCAGGTACAGGTTGCCGAACGCCTCGCCGCGGATCAGGATCGGCAGCCCCAGGAAGGAACCCATCTGCGGGTGGCCTGGCGGGAACCCGTAGGAGCGGGGATGCTCGCCCACGTCGTCGAGCCGCAGCGGCTTGGGGTCTGAGATCAGCAGGCCGAGGACGCCGCGACCGCGCGGCAGGTCCCCGATCGCCGCGCGCGTCTCCTCGTCGACGCCCAGGGTGACGAATCGTTCGAGCTCGGTGCGCTCGGGGTTGAGGATCCCGAGGGCCGCGTAGCGTGCCCCGGTCAGCTCGCGGGCGGCCTCGAGCAGGCGCTCGAGGACGAGCTCCAGGTCCAGCTCACGGACAAGCGAGCGACCGACCTCGATCAGCCTTCGAAGGCGCCGCTCGTCGAGGGCAACCCCGTCTCCTCCAGAGACGCCGCTCACGCACGAAGCCTAAATCAGGGAGCCAGCGGCGGCGAGCGCGCCCCGGGGCGGGCGGCCTCGCTCACCCCTGGATCCGCACGGGCAGCCCGTAGGCGGGAACTCGGAAGGTCGCGGGGGCCTCGGCTCTCCCTAGGCCGGTCACCCGGTAGACCCCCTCGGCGTCCGCTACGCGGGCCACGGCGACGGACGCCGCCTCGGCACCGTCCGCCTCGATGCCGGTGGCAACCACGCGCCACTCTCCGTTCAGCTTTCGCTCGACGACGAAGACGATCACCAAGCCTGGCCCGCTGCGCCGGCGGCGGCATCCGCGCCAACTACTGATTCGCGACCCGTACCAACCACGGGGCCGCAAGCTGCGGCGCCCGCGTGGCATATAGCGTGGCCGCCACCAGGAGCGCTGGTGGAAGTCGAGCGATCAGCACAGACGGACGTAGCCGTGGTCGGGGCCGGGGCCGCCGGGCTCTACGTGGCGCTGCGCGCCGCCGAGACCGGCTCCCGCGTGGCGCTCGTATCGCGGAAGCGGCTCGTCGAGACGGTCAGCGAGAGTGCCAGCTACTGGGCACAGGGCGGGCTCGCGGCGGCACTCGGCCCCGACGATTCGCCGAAGCGCCATGCCCGAGACACCCTGGACGCCGGGCGTGGGATTTGCCGCACGGCGGCGGTCGAGGCGCTGGCCGATGAGGCGCCGGGGGCGGTTCGAGAGCTCGTCGGGCGCGGCATCGACTTCGACACCCAACCCGACGGCACCCTGGCGCTGGCGCTCGAGGGGGGCCACACGGCGAGGCGGATCATCCACGCCGGCGGGAGCGCCACCGGGAAGGCGCTCACCGACCGGCTGATCGCGCTGGTGGCGGCGGAGCCGGGCATCGAGGTTCTCGAACGCACGTCCGCGGTCGCGCTCTGGAGCGATGGCGCGCGCTGCGCCGGCGTGATCACGCAGGACGGCTCCCTGGCAGCGCGAGCGACGGTGCTGGCCACCGGCGGCGGGGCGGCGCTGTGGAGCCGGACGACCAACCCCTGGGGGGCGATCGGGGCGGGCGCCGTCCTCGCCCACGCGGCCGGCGCCGACCTGGCCGACCTGGAGTTCTGCCAGTTCCACCCGACAGCGCTCGCGCTCGCGGGCGAGCACGACGGCACGCTGTTGACCGAGGCGCTTCGGGGCGAGGGGGCGGCGCTCTTGGACGCAACCGGTCGCCGGTTCACGGACGAGCTGGCCCCGCGCGACCAGGTGACTGCGGCGATCCTCGATCGCATGGACGCGGACGGCGCGGATCACGTCGTGCTCGACATCCGCTCGATCGAGCCGGAGCGCTTCCCGAACGTCTTCGGCGCCTGTCGCGACGCGGGCCTCGACCCTCAGCGAGAGCCCGTGCCTGTCGCCCCCGCCGCCCATTACCTGATGGGCGGCATCGTCTGCGACCTGAACGGACGCACCACCCTCCCCGGCCTCTACGCCGTGGGCGAGTGCTCGTGCACCGGGGTCCACGGCGCCAACCGCCTCGCCTCGAACTCGCTCACGGAGTGCTTCGTGTTCGGCGCCCGCGCCGCCGCTGCCGCAGCGGCCGAGTCCGCCACCATCCATCCGACGCCCGTCCCTGAGTGGCGCTTCGAGCCGCCGACCACGGCGACCAGGAAGGCGACGTGGCGTCTGGCCGGTCCGCGCCGCTCGGCTGCGGCACTCGAGGAGCTCCTCGCCGATCCCTATCCGCTCGCGCGGCTGATCGCCCGCGCCGCGCTCGCCAGGCAGGAGTCCCGGGGACCGCACCATCGCTCGGATTTCCCGCTTCGAGCCCCT
>JAHEXV010000085.1 GCA_023251935.1 bacterium
GGATCGCAGCGGCGCTCGCCGTCGCCGCCTTCGCTCCGGGGCGGTTCGGCGCCGACGTCGGCGCGGCGATCGGGCTGCCGGTCGGCGCCGCGGTCGCGGCCGGCGTCTGCCTGGGGGCGGGCAGGCGTCGGCTCGCCCTGCTGCTCGCGGTCCCCGTCGTGGCGCTGGCGGCGCTGGCGGCCTTCGATCTGGCGACCGGCGGCAACGCCCATCTCACCCGCACCGTGCTGCGCGCCGGGGGCTTCGACCAGCTCGCAGAGGTGGTCGAGCGCCGGCTCGAGCTCTCGGTTCACAGCTTCGACCACTACGCGCGAACGGCGCTCCTTTGGCTGGCGGTCGTGGCGCTCGTGGTGGGGTTCGCCCAGCGGCGTCGAATCGAGGTCTGGTTCGGCAGTCGCCGCCGAGCCTGGGCCGGCTGGCTGGGCGGGGTGGCAGCCACGATCGCCGGCACGCTCGTCAACGACTCGGGAGCCCTGTTGCTGATCATCGGAACGGCGATCGCCGCGGCAACCGTGGGGCTCGCCTGGGCGACGGCGTCGCATGCGGCGCCGCGGGACCAGAGGGCTGATACGGGTTAGCGACGCACCCGGGTACCCCCAAATCAGCCCTGTCGGCGTAACCACGGCGGACCCGTCTTGTATGGTGGAACATCACCGGCTTCACGCCTCTACGCTCGTTTCTCCGCCGGTCGATTCGATGCGCATCGCGATCGTAAGCCCCTACTCGTGGACCTATGCCGGCGGCGTCAACCGCCATGTCGAGGCGCTCGCCGAGGCGCTGATCGACCGCGGCAACGAGGTTCGGGTGCTGGCGCCCTGGGATCCGCCCGACCGGCGCAGCCGGGCCCTCCACCGCGCCCCGGCCGAGCCCCGGCGCCGTCCCGACTACCTGGTCCCGCTCGGGCGCACCGTCGGCTTCGCCGCCAACGGCGCCGTCTCCAACCTGTCCGTGTTCCCAACCGGGCCGATCACGATGCGGCGCGAGCTCGCCGCCGGCGGCTTCGACGTCGTCCACGTCCACGAGCCCGCGGCGCCGGCGCTGAGCTGGGACGCCTGCTCGTTCGCGGGCGCGCCGGTCGTGGGCACGTTCCATGCCTACTCCACCAAGCGGATGCCGAACGCGATCGCGAACCTGCTGGGGGCGCGGCGGAAGTTCAACCAGCTGACCGCGCGGATCGCCGTCTCCGAGGCCGCGGCCTGGACCGGGCGCCGCTGGTTCGGAGGGGAGTATCACGTGATCCCCAACGGGGTCGACGTCGACGCCCCGCCGGCGAGCCCCAAGCCAAGCTCGGAGGAGCTGAGGGTGCTGTTCGTGGGGCGCTCCGAGGAGCGCAAGGGGCTCCCGGTACTGCTGCAGGCGTTCGAGGGGCTGATCGAGCACGTGCCGGCGCGCCTGACGCTGATCGGCGCCACCCCCGAGGACGTCAAGCGCTATGTCCCGGACCCCGCCACCGAGTCGAGCATCGAGACGCCCGGACGGGTCTCGGGTGACGCGCTCTGGCGTCATCTTCACGAAGCGGACGTCCTCTGCGCGCCGTCGCTGGCGGGGGAGAGCTTCGGGATGGTCCTGACAGAGGCGTTCGCCGCCGGGACCCCGGTGATCGCCTCCGAGATCGCGGGCTACTCGGACGTGGTCACCGACGGCGTCGACGGCGTCCTGGTGCCGCCGGCGGACCCGCAGCGACTGGCGGAGGAGCTGCAGCGCATGTACCTCGACCGGGCCCGCCGCGAGACGATGGGTCGGGCGGCTCGCAAGACGGCCGCACGGTACGAGTGGCCGCGGGTCGCCGAGCAGGTCGAGGGGGTCTACCAGGAGGTCTGCCACGCGCCGGAGCCGGCGACCTCGGCGGCGGGCCTGGCTCGCCGGACCGGGCTGGCCCCGATCGACGGTGGGCCGCGACGCCCGCCGCGACGGATGCCATCGCTCGACCCACCGCCGGCGCAGACCGCCGGCCGACACCGGGTGGCGCGCCGCCTGGGCCTCGGCGTCGCCGGGGTGCTCGGGGTCGGCCTGTCCGCCCTCGCCGCCCACAAGATCGGGCTCCAGAACGTGGTCGCGAGCATGGTCCGCTCCGACGTGGGGTGGGTGGTGATCGCGACGGCGCTGATGATGAGCTCGATGTTCATGCGCGCCGTTTCCTGGCTTGTGATTGCCCGCTCGGCGCTGCCGCGCCGCCCGCTGCGACGCCGCGACGTGACCTCGGCGACGATGATCGGGGTGCTGATGTCGGCGACGCTCCCCGCCCGCCTCGGGGAGCCCGCGCGCGCCATGGTGCTCGCCAGGCGCACCGGGCGGATGCGCGAGACGTTCCCGGTGCTGCTCGGAACCCTGGTGTCGCAGACGGCGCTCAACATCGTCGCCCTGGCGCTCCTGGGGGTGATCATCGTCGCCTCGACCGATCTCTTCCACTCGAGCTCCCAGCGCCTGTTCCTGTTCAGCCTCGCGCCCCTCGTCCTGCTGGTGGCGGTGCTGCTCGCGCCGGCCGTCGTCCGCCAGGGGGGCTCGGGGCGAGTGGCGCGCCTGATCGGCGCGATGCGGGCGGCCCTGCTTCGGGTCCGGACCGGGCTTGTGGTCTTCCGCGACCCGCGTCGCGGTCCGGTTGCCGCTGGCGCGCAGCTGATGGCGTGGGGAATCCAGCTCCTGGCCTGCGCGGCCCTGTTCGAGGCGCTGGGGCTGGGCGGCGAGGTGGGAATCGGAGCCGCGGCGGCGGTCCTGTTCGCGGTCAACGTGACCGCGGTCGTGCCCGCGACCCCGTCGAACATCGGCGTCTTCCAGCTCGCCGTGATCAGCGTCCTAACGACGGGATTCGGCGTCGGCGCCGCCGATGCGCTGGCCTACGGCGTCATCCTGCAGGCGGTCGAGATCGCCACCGCCGTGACCCTCGGCCTGCCGGCGCTGGTCCGCGAGGGCCTCAGCTGGTCCGACATGCGCCTCCGGGCCCTGAGCGCCGCCCCCGTCCGTCTCTCGCCGCGGCCGAGGGACGCGCGCGAGACCGTGTCGGGCTAGCCCGCCCGCCAAGGCCCCACACCCCCACTCAGCCCCGAGCAGCCGGCGGTCGCACGGCCAAAACCGGGGGCCCCGGGCGCCCGCGCCTCTCCTGTAGCCTCAGCCGCCATGGCGCTCTCCAACATCGCCGGCTTTCCGCGAATCGGCCCCGCGCGCGAGCTCAAGTTCGCCCTCGAGGGCTACTGGAGGGGCGAGACCTCCGAGGGCGAGCTGCTCGCCGCCGCGAAGCGGATCCGGCTGGACAACTGGCGTTTCATGCAGGAGGCCGGAATCGACCTGATCCCGTCCAACGACTTCTCGCTCTACGACCACGTCCTCGACACGATCGCGCTCGTCGGCGCGGTCCCTGAGCGCTACGGGCAGATCGACGGACCGGTCGGGCTCGATGCCTACTTCGCGATGGCGCGCGGCCGCCAGGAGGGTGGGGTCGACGTGACGGCGATGGAGATGACGAAGTGGTTCGACACCAACTACCACTACATCGTTCCCGAGCTCGGCCCCGAGACCAGCTTCTCGCTCTCGTCGACGAAGCCGTTCGACGAGCACTCCGAGGCGATGGAGGAGCTCGGAATCGACACCGTGCCCGTGATCGTCGGCCCGGTTTCCTTCCTGCTGCTCGGCAAGTCCGCGGACGGGGTGCCCGAGGACTTCGACCGTCTGGAGTTGATCGAGCCCCTGCTCGAGGTGTACGGGGAGGCGATCGAGCGCCTCGCCGAGCAGGGGGCGACCTGGGTGCAGCTCGACGAGCCCTGCTTCGTCCAGGATCGCTCGGAACGCGAGCTCGACGCGCTCCGGCTCGCCTACGAGGAGCTCGCCAGGGTGCACGAGCGGACTCGGATCTGTGTCAAGACCTACTTCGACCACGCGGGCGATGCCTACGGAGTGCTTCGCGACCTCCCGGTCGAGGGGATCGGGCTGGACTTCCATCGCGGCGGAGCCGACCTCGCCCGGATGATGGAGCGCGAGGGCCCCAAGAACGTCGAGTTGGTCGCCGAGGACGGTGGCCTGGAGGGGAAGTGGCTGTTCGCCGGCATCGTCGACGGCCGCAACGTCTGGATCAACGAGCTCGAGCACAGCCTCGACCTACTCGCCGGGCTGCGCGATCGGTGCGCCGAGCTGGTGGTCTCGACATCGTGCTCGCTGCTTCATACCCCCGTCGACCTCGACGCCGAGCCGCCCTCCGAGGCCCTCGACGACGAGCTGCGCTCGTGGATGGCGTTCGCCAGGCAGAAGGTGGGGGAGGTCGCGACACTGGCGCGCGGACTCAGCCACGGGCGAGAGGCGATCGCCGCCGAGCTGGATGCGAACGACCGGGCGCTCGAGGATCGCCGCAACTCCCACCGGACTCGGAACCCGGCGGTGCGCGACCGGGTCGGGGCGCTGAACGACGACGACGCCAGGCGTCAGAGCCCGTTCGAGATCCGCCGCGAGGCTCAGCGCTCCCGCCTCGACCTGCCGCTGTTTCCCACCACGACGATCGGGTCTTACCCGCAGACAGCCGAGATCCGCCAGGCGCGTGCCGAGCTGCGGGCAGGCGAGATCGACCAGGCGACCTACCACCGACGCATGCGCTCCGAGATCGAGCGCGTGGTGGGCTTCCAGGAACGGGTCGGGCTCGACGTGATCGTCCACGGCGAGCCCGAGCGCAACGACATGGTCCAGTACTTCGCCGAGCAGATGGAGGGCTACGTCTTCACCCAGAACGCCTGGGTGCAGTCCTACGGCTCGCGCTACGTGCGCCCGCCGATCATCTTCGGCGACGTCAGCCGGCCGCAGCCGATGACCACCGACTGGATCGCCTTCGGCCAGTCGCTCACCTCGAAGCCGGTCAAGGGCATGCTCACCGGCCCGGTGACGATGCTTCAGTGGTCGTTCGTGCGCGACGACCAGCCTCGCTCCGAGACCTGCGAGCAGCTCGCCCTAGCGATCCGCGACGAGGTCGCCGACCTCGAGGCCGAGGGAATCAAGGTCATCCAGGTGGACGAGCCGGCGATCCGCGAGGGCCTGCCGCTTCGCAGCGATCGCTGGAACGACTACCTCGAGTGGGCGGTGTACTGCTTCCGGGTCGCAACGGCGGCGGTCAAGGACGAGACGCAGATCCACACCCACATGTGCTACTCGGACTTCGGGGACATCATGGAGCAGATCCAGCAGATGGACGCCGACGTGCTGTTGATCGAGGCGGCCCGCTCCCGCATGGAGCTCCTTCACGACTGGGAGCGGACCGGCTACGCCCTCGCGATCGGGCCGGGCGTCTACGACATCCACTCCCCCCGCGTGCCACCGGTCGCGGAGATGCTCGAGCTGCTCGAGGCGGCAGCCAGGGTGCTCGACCCGGAGCAGATCTGGGTCAATCCCGACTGTGGGCTGAAGACCCGTTCCTGGGACGAGGTGGAGCCGGCGCTGCGCAACATGGTCCAGGCTGCGGGGCTGCTCCGCGAGCAGCTCGTTCCGGCGCCCGACTAGCGCCGCCCCGGTCGCCGCCGCCTACAGGCCGAGCCGGTTTCTGAGGCCGCGGGCGTTGAGGAGCCGGTAAATGCGCCGGACCGCCCCGCGCTTGCGGGCGCTGTAGGGGAACCACAGGAGCTCGCGCTTCGGTGGGCGGATCCTGGGAACCGTGATCGACTCCACACGGCAGAACTTGCGAATCCCGACGGCGCCGTGGCGATAGCCGATCCCCGAGTTCTTCCAGCCCCCCATCGGCAGGCCGAGCACGGAGTAGTTGGTCGGGAACAGGTCGTTGACGGCCACCGTTCCCGCCTCGACCCGCCTCGCGATTCGCTCGCCGTCGGCCGCGCCGGCGGCGAAGACCGCCGCGCCAAGGCCGTAGGTGGTGTCGTTGGCCATCCGAACCGCCTCGTCGGCGTCGCTCACCTTCATCACCCCGATCACGGGGCCGAAGGTCTCGTCGCGCATCACCTTCATCGAATGGTCGGCCTCGGCGATCACCGTCGGCTCGTACCAGTCTCCCGGCTGGTCCTTGCGCCTCCCGCCGGTGAGGATCCTGGCGCCCTTCTGGCGCGCGTCCTCGACGTGGTCGGAGACGATCGCGATCTGCTTCGGCGAGGTCATCGCGCCGATCTCCGCCGAGTAGGT
>JAHEXV010000086.1 GCA_023251935.1 bacterium
ACCCCGCTCGCCCACAGCGACGCCTGCCTGCAGGCGTTTCGAATCGGGGACGTCGCCTGGGGGCTCCAGTTCCACGCCGAGGTCTCGGCCGAGGACGCCGCGGCCTGGATCGACGACTACCGCAGCGACGAGGACGCCGTCCGCATCGGGCTCGACCCGGAGGCGCTGCGGGCCGAGACCCGGGCCCGGATCGGCGCCTGGAACGAGCTCGGCCGGGGCCTCTGCCAGCGGTTTCTCGACGCCGCCGCTACTCGGGGGTGACGTAGGCGGCCGAGAGCCCGCCGTCGATGAGGAAGGTCGACGCGGTCACATACGAGGACTCGTCGCTGGCCAGGAAGAGGGCTCCCTGGGCGATCTCGCGCGCCTCGGCGAACCGGCCCATCGGCAGGTGCACGAGCCGCCGGGCCGCCTTCTCGGGGTCGCTCGCGAACAGCTCCTCGAGCAGGGGCGTGTTGACCGGGCCCGGGCAGATCGCGTTCACCCGCACCCCGCGGCGGGCGAACTCGACGCCGAGCTCCCGGGACAGCGCCACGACCCCGCCCTTGGAGGCCGTGTAGGAGATCTGCGAGACGGCGGAGCCCATCACGGCGACGAACGAGGCGGTGTTGACCACCGACCCGCGGGTGGGCGGGTCGTTGTCGAGCAGGTGTGGGATGCCGTGCTTGCAGCACAGGAAGACGCTGCGCAGGTTGGTGTCCTGGACCCGCTGCCAGGCCTCGAGCGAGGTCTCGAGGACCGACGAGTCGTCGGCGGGGCTGATCCCGGCGTTGTTGAAGAGCACGTCGACGCGTCCGAGCTCCTGGCTGACCCTCCCGTACACGCCGCGCACCTGCTCCTCGTCCGCGACGTCCGCCTCGATCGCCAGCTCGCCCTCGGAGCCGGGCCTGGTGTCGACCCCCACCACCCTCGCCCCGTGGTCGGCGAACAGGCGGGCCGTCGCCGCCCCGATGCCGCTCGCGGCCCCGGTGACCACGCATACCTTCCCGTCCAGCCTGCGGGCCATTCGACTCACCCTCCCTCGGTCGCGTAGAAGACGTTCTTGAGCTCGGTGTAGTGCTCCAGGGCGTCGGGGCCGAGCTCCCGGCCGACCCCGGACTGCTTGAAGCCTCCGAAGGGTGTCGCCACGCGGACCGAGGTGTTCGAGTTGATCGACAGCACGCCCGTCTCGATCGCCCGCGCGGCGCGCAGCGCCTTGGCGCCGTCGCGGGTCCAGATCGAGCCCGAGAGGCCGTAGACCGTCTCGTTCGCGATCTCGACCGCCTCGCGTTCGCCGGAGAAGGGGATCACGCAGGCGACCGGGCCGAAGATCTCCTCCCTGGCAACCGGGTCCGAACGGGAGACGGGAGCGAGCACGGTCGGCGCGAACCAGAAGCCGGGCCCGTCGGGCGCGCTGCCGCGGATCGCCACCGGCGCGTCGCCGGGAACGAAGGAGGACACCCGGTCGCGCTGCGCCGCCGAGATCAGCGGCCCCATCTGGGTCTCGGGATCGAGAGGGTCGCCGACTCGCAGCGACTCGACGGAATCCTCGAGGGCCTCGAGAAACCGGTCGACCACCGGCCGCTCGACCAGGATGCGCGAGCGCGCGCAGCAGTCCTGGCCCGCGTTGCCGAACATCGCCAGCGGCGCGGCCGCGGCGGCGCGCTCGAGGTCGGCGTCGGCGAAGACGACGTTGGCCGACTTGCCCCCCAGCTCCAGGGTCACTCGCTTGATCGTCGCCGCCGCGCCGGCGGCCACCCCGCGGCCGACCTCGGTCGAGCCGGTGAAGGCGACCTTGTCGACGTCGGGGTGCTCGACCAGGCGCCTCCCGACCTCGCTCCCGGGGCCGGCGACCACGTTGATCACCCCCTGCGGCAGGCCGGCCTCGAGCGCCAGCCGCTCCAGCTCGAGGGCGGTCAGCGGAGTCAGCTCCGCCGGCTTGAGGACGACGGTGTTGCCCGCCGCCAGCGCCGGCGCGACCTTCCAGGAGGCGATCAGCAGCGGGAAGTTCCACGGCACGATCAACCCCACCACCCCGAGCGGCTCGCGGAAGGTCATGTCGACGCCGCCGGCCACCGGAATCGTCTGCCCGAGCAGCCGCTCGGGCGCCGCCGCGTAGTAGCGGAACGTCTCCGCCACCATCCCCATCTCGCCGCGGGCGTCGGAGATCGCCTTGCCCGCGTTGCGTGCCTCGAGCATCGCCAGCTCCTCGAGGTGGGATTCGAGGGCGTCGGCGAGACGGCGAAGCAGGGCGGCGCGATCGGCCGGCGCCACCCCCCGCCAGGCCCCGAACGCCTCGGCTGCCCGGGCGACCGCCGCATCCGCCTCCGCGGCGCCGGCTCGAGGAACCTCGGCCATCACCCGCTCAGTCGCGGGCTCGATCACCTCGATCAACTGATCCGCTCCCCGGGCGTCGCCGCCTCCACCAGCGCCGCGATCACCCTGCTGGCCTCGTCCTCCTCCGGGTGCCAGAGGACCCCCAGGGCGAACCGGCGGGTAGGGAGCTCGATCGCCTCGACCAGCTCGTCGTCCACCGACCAGCCGGTCGGGATCAGGCCCTCCCCCAAGGTGTGGACGCCCTGGTGGTGATGCGACTTGACCACCAGATGCTCGGCGCCCGCCGCCCCCGCGGCCAGCGAGCCGGGCGTCAGACGGACCTCGTGGTCGCCGAAGGTCCCCGGGGTGTGGCGGTGCTGGTCGATGCCGATCACTTCATCCAGATGTTGAACGAGCGTGCCCCCGAGCGCCACATTGATGATCTGCATCCCGCGGCAAACCCCCAGCAAGGGGATCTCGCGTTCGAGCGCTCGCCGGGAAAGCGCGACCTCGAAGCGGTCGCGCTCGGGCCAGGTCAGCCCGGTCTCGGGATGGGGGGCGGCCCCGTAGGTGGCCGGATCCACGTCGGCCCCGCCGGCGAGCAGCAGAGCGTCGATTCGGTCGAGCAGCGGGTCGGGAGCGCCGAGCGCGGCCTCGTCCGGCGGCAGGACCAGCGCCATCCCGCCCGCCCGCTGCACCGCCGCGGGGTAGGTGCGCTGGATCATCGTCACGACCTCGTCCCATGGATCTCGCCTGACCCGCTCGACGGCGGCGCAGATCCCCACTGCGGTCCCGCCGGCGCTCACCGTCGGCTAGCCGCGCTCGAACATCCGCCGTCGCTCGTAGTCGGTGACCACCTGGTCGAACTCTTTCTGCTCGTAGCGGCCGTAGTTGAGGTAGTGGGCGTGAACGGCCTCGCCGAGGGCCCGCTTGGCGAACTCGCTGCCCTCCCATAGCCCCAGCGCCTCGTGCAGCGTCGAGGGGAAAGGCTCCGCCTTGCCCGCCTCGTAGGCGTTGCCGACCAGCTCCGGCCCCGGGTCGATCTGATTCTCGATTCCGTCGAGCCCGGCCGCCAGGAGGGCGGCGATCCCGAGGTAGGGGTTCATGTCGGCACCGGGGATCCGGCACTCGACCCGGCGGGACTGGCCGTGGCCGACGATGCGGAAGCCGCAGGTGCGGTTGTCGCGGCCCCAGGAGATCGAGGTCGGGGCCCAGCTCTCGGCGGCGTAGCGCTTGTAGGAGTTGATCGCCGGCGCGATCATCAGGGCCAGCTCCTTGATGTGCCGCCGCATCCCACCGAGGTAGTGGCGGAAGGTGTCGGTCTCCTCGCCGTTCTCGTCGACGAACACGCTCTTGCCGTCTGCGCCGACCAGGCTCGAGTGGACGTGGCAGGAGCTGCCGATGTCCTTCTCCGAGGGCTTCGCCATGAAGCTCGCCGAGATCCCGTTCAGGAAGGCGATCTCCTTGACCCCGTTCTTATAGATCGCGTGGCGGTCGGCCGAGGTGATCGCGTCGGCGTAGCGCATGTTGACCTCATGCTGGCCGTACCAGGCCTCGCCCTTCGAGAACTCCACCGGGATCCCGGCCGCGTGCATGCCGCGGCGGATCGGGCCGAGGTACTGCTCGTCCATCGTCGTGGCGAGGATGTGGTAGTCGAGGATGTAGGGGATCGTCGGGGTAAGGCCCGCGTAGTCCTTCTCGTGGGCCTCGGCGTAGCTCTCCTTGTAGAGGTAGAACTCGAGCTCGGTCGCGAATTGCGGCGTGTAGCCCATCTCGTGCGCGCGCTCGTAGTTGGCGATCAGGACCTGGCGCGGGGAGGCGACGACGGGCGTGCCGTCGTGATTGACGACGTCGCAGAGCACGAGGGCGTTTTGCTCCAGCCAGGGGACGCGGCGCAGGGTGGACATGTCGGGGGCGATCCCGAAGTCGCCGTAGCCCTTCTCCCAGTTCGCCATCTCGTACCCGGGCACCGGCTCCATCTCCATGTCCAGCGCGAGCAGGTAGTTACAGCCCTCGACGCCGTGGTCGACGACCTCCTCGAGGAAATACTCCACCTGGATCCGCTTCCCGAACAGCCGGCCCTGCATGTCGGTGAAAGCTGCGACGACCGTGTCGATCGTCCCCGCCTCGGCCTCCTTGCGAAGGTCGTCGAGGGAGAGCATCCCCCCGGTCCCCCCGGGGCCGCCTGGCCGCTGTGTGCTCACCGGCTAGTCATTTGGTCGCCATCGATGGCCGCCTGCCGCTGCGCTAATCCGCCGTGACCTCGTCCTCCTCGAGCGTCCGCACGGGTCCCTGGTAGCGGTCCTTGGCCGACACCAGATACCAGATACCGAAGATGAGCGGGACCACGAGCGCGAACGGCGTGTAGTTGACGAGGCTCGCGTCAAAGTCGGCGTTCCAAGGCAGCCCGGCCGGCGTGTAAGGCAGGTCGAGGCTGAACACCACCAGGATCACGAACACGATCGCCAGGATGTTCACCAACCTGTAGCGCCGACCGAGGTTCCACACTCCGGGCTCGAACTCGTCGCCCTTCCGCAGCCGCAGGTAAACCGGGAGGATGTACGCGAGATAGAGGCCGACGGTGCAGATTCCGGTCAGGGCGAAGAACGCGAACGGAATGTTGTTCTTGCCGAAGAGTGCCGGGATCGAGATCAGCAGCGAGAAGAACGACACGGCGATCACCGAGTTGAACGGGACTCTGTCGCGGTTGACGCGGCGGAAGATCGCCCAGCCAGGCATCCCCCGGTCGCGCGAGAACGCGTACCAGGTACGCGAGGCGCTGGTCAGCCCCGCCGCCCCGCAGAAGAACTGCCCCACGGTGGCGATCAGGATCACCAGCTTCGCCGCCCACGAATCCAGGACGCTGATGAAGATCGCCCCCACGAATCCGGCGCCGTCGTTGACGGCGCCCACATCGGTGGCCGCGAAGAGGAAGGCCAGCAGCACGAACCAGCCGATCAGCGCTGAGAAGAACACCGAGCGCCACACGCCCTGGGCGGCGGCCTTCGCCGCCCCGCGGGTCTCCTCGGCAGTGTGCGCGGAGGCGTCATAGCCGGTCTGCGTGTACATCGTCAGCAGGAACCCGACCGGCAACACCAGGAACCAGAACCCGAGGCTGGTCGTCGAGCCACCGAAGGCGCCGTTGTTGTTGATCCTGTGCCCGAAGACGAAGCTGGCGCTCTGGTGATGATCGGGGACGATGATCAAGATCCCGATGATCACCGCCACCCCGAGCAGGTGCCAGCCGACCGAGATGTTGTTCATCAGCGCCAGGAACCGGTCGGCGAAGATGTTCACCAGCGTGTACAGCGCGAGGATGATCAGGAAGAGCAGGAACGTCTCGGAGAGGATGTGCTGTGTGTCGCCGAAGTTGATGCCAAGGACGTTCAGCCCATAGAGGCTCAACAGGGTGTCGAGGAAGAAGGCGCAGCCATAGGCGACCGAGGCGACGATGCCGAGCAGCCCGACGATGTTGAACCAGCCGGTCATCCAGCTCCAGCCCTTGCCGCCCAGGTCGTTGGCCCACCAGTAGGGCCCACCCGCAGTGGGGTACTTGGACGTCAACTCTGCCATCGAGAACGCCACCATCAAGACGAAGAAGCAGAGGACGGGCCAGCCGATCGACACCGCGATCGGGCCGCCGTTCTGCCAGGCGAAGGCGAAGGTCGTGAACGTCCCGGCGAGGACGGAGATGATCGTGAACGAGATCGCGAAGTTGGTGAAGGCGGACCAGCCGCGCGA
>JAHEXV010000052.1 GCA_023251935.1 bacterium
CTGCGACCCTTGCGCTGGTTGCTTGACCGGGGGAAACCACCCTAAGCAGGGAATTCGCGAGGCACCGCTACCGGGATTCGAACCCGGGTTTCCGGACTGAGAATCCGGCGTCCTAGTCCCCTAGACGATAGCGGCGAGCGGGGGGCGATTTTAGCGGGGGCCTTCCGAGCGCCCGGGCCCTCGAAGAGGACCGCGGGATGCGGCTGAGAGGAGTCGAACCTCCACGTCCCAAGGGACACGGCGACCTGAACGCCGCGCGTCTACCAGTTCCGCCACAGCCGCGGGTGGCCTCAAATCTAGCGTGCCGGAGCCCACCTCGGCGGGGCCCGTTGGCGCGTTTGTGGCGGTATGCGCCACTAAGGCGCCACCCCCACGATCGAACGCCCGATCGCACAAATAAGCTCCCCTCGGATGAAGGTCGGACTCGTCCTCGGCGCGGGCGGCATCCAGGGGGGCGCCTGGCTGACGGGCGGGCTGGACGCGCTCGCCGAGCAGACCGGGTGGGACCCCGCGGAGGCCGATTTCGTGGTCGGCACCTCCGCCGGCTCGATGATCGGGGCCCTCTGCGCCTCCGGCATCCCGCCGTGGTTCATGGTCGCCCACTCGAGGGGCGAGGTGTTCGACGGCGTGGTCGACGCGCGGGGCGGTCCGGCGGCCGACGCCGACCGCGCCGCCGGGGCGCGCTTCGAGCTGGTGCGGACCTGGCCGCCGATCGGGCCCGGCTCCTGGCGCCTGGCGCTTCGCACCCTCGCCAACCCCGGCCGCTACACGCCGGCGACCGTCGCCACCGGCTGGATCCCGCGCGGGATCTTCTCGACCGAGTCGCTGCGAGACACGATCCGCCGCGTCGTCCCCGACGGCTGGAGCTCACACCCCAACCTGCGAATCGTCGCCTGCGACTACGAGACCGGGCGGCGGGTCGCATTCGGCCGGGACGGCTCCCCCGAGGCGGACCTGGCGGACGCCGTCGCTGCCTCCTGCGCGATCCCCGGCATCTATCACCCGATGACGATCGACGGGCGCCGCTACATCGACGGTGGGATCTACTCGGCCTCGAACCTCGACCTCCTGCGCGACGACGGCCTCGACCTCGTGATCTGCCTCAACCCCACCTCCACCCTGCACCCGCTGCGGGCGATCAACCCGCGCGACGCCTTCAACATCGCCTTCCAGCGCGCCTCCGGGCGCCGTCTGGGAAACGAGGCCAAAAAGCTCCGCGCGGCGGGCGTCGAAGTCGTCCTGATCCAGCCCCTTCACGACGACCTCCATGCGATGGGCCCGAACCTGATGAGCACCCGCAACCGCAACCAGGTGATCGAGGTGGCGCGGCGGACGGTCGCCGAGCAGCTCGCGGAGCCCCGCAACCGCGAGCTCCTGGCCGACCTGCCGCAGGGCGACCCCCGGGTCATCCGCCGACCCGAAGGTGCGCCCGCCGAGTGGCCCGATTGGCGGACGCTCAGGCCAGGTGGCGTCGGCTCCGACTAGGCAGGTGGCGTCGGCTCCGACTAGCGCTTGCGAGCCCTGACGGCGGTGCCATAGGCGCAGATCTCGGTCCAGGTAGTGCCGAGCTCGGAGGTGTCAAAGCGAAAGGCGACGATCGCGTTAGCCCCCTTGCCCTCGGCCTCCTCGACCACCCGCTCGGTCGCGTGGGCGCGCCCCTCGGCGAGCATCTTGGTCATCCCGGCGAGCTCGCCGCCGACCAGCGACTTCAGAGACGCCCCGATCTGCGAGCCGACATTCCGCGAGCGGACCGTGAGCCCGAACACCTCCCCGAAGACCTCCTCGATCTCGTAGCCGGGGAGGTCGTTCATGGTCGAGATCAGCATCGATGCCTTCCTTTCGGTTCGCGGCCGGCGGTCGCCGGCAGCTTCGCATAGGCTCGACGGCGAAGGCGGCGAGGGCTGGCCGCTCAAATGAAGGGAGATCCGATGCGAACGCTCACCACCGCTGGGCGCTCACCCGCGACGCTGCTGGCGCTTGCCGCGCTGCTCGTCGCCTGTGCCGCGCTGGCGGCGTCGCTGGGCGGAAACGCCGGCGCCTCGCCGCTCGACAAGATCAGCGCGGTGAAGGAGAAGAGCAAGCAGGGCAACGCCCCCGACGGCAACTTCGACAACGTCGAGGCCCGCTGCCCGCGGGGCTACGAGTCGATCTCCGGCGGGGTCAGCATGGACCCCAACCAGGACGGTGTCGTCTACGAGTCGGTCAAGAACGAGAACCGCGGCTGGAGCGTCGGGGTGCGGAACCCGAGCAACGGCGGAGGAACGATCACCTTCTTCGCCGTCGCCTTCTGCGCCAAGCGCTGAGGGCCAACCGATCGGGTCGAGGGCCCGCCCTTGGAGGCGGGCCCTAGGCTTGCCGCTAGGGCACCTCGCGGCCGAGCCAGCCGCGGTAGAAGCCCTTGATATCGGGGAGGAACTCGTGCACGACCGGGTATCCGGGCGGCACCGCCTCGGTCTCGAGCTGGCGGGCGCAGGACGGGCAGTAGAGCTCGCGCAGCTCCATCCATTCGGGGTCAGGGCCCGCGAGGCCAGGGTAGATCTCCCCGATCGTTTCGGCGTCGTCGCGGACGAAGATCAGCGCCTCCATCTTCCAGTTGCGCGTCGGCGGGCAGAAGTCGTGGCCACAATCGCAGCGAACGACCAGATCACCGCCCGCCGCCTCCTCGGCTTCGCGTCCGGGGGCGGCGGGGGCGCCGGTCTTTCGACGCACTACATTGAGCCCCTCCCCCATCGGCAGCACGATCGGATCGTCGTACGGGACCCGCGATTGGAGCTCCGCGACCCACTTCTCGAACCGGTCCGGGTCCTTGTAGGCGGACTGGATGTCCTTGACCTGGCGGCGTGACAGCTTCTCGTCGAGCATCGCCGCCAGCGTCTCGGGCTCGAGGGTCCCCCCGCCGGCGCGCGGCGGCGCGATCTCGGTCACCCTTGATGAGGCGAGGAAGGCGTCGGCGGACTCCTCCGGGGTCAGCTTCCCGGGTGCCTCCCGCACCTCGGCCGGCACCGTGGGGGTCTCGATCTCGAACGCGAAGTCCTCGGGCAGGTCCCAGAAGCCGCGATACTCGGCCGCGAACCGCGCGGACAGCTTCATCGACTCCGCGTAGCCGACCATTACGGCGTCGATCACCTCGCCGGCCAGGACCCGTTCCCGCGCCTCGGCCCACCACTCGCGCACCGGCCGGCCCCGCTCGAGGCGCCGTTTGCGGTAGGCCTCGCGATCGGAGACGCCGTAGATCGACTCGGCGAACCGGGGCAGCAGATGCCCCTCCGCGACATCGCGCTCCACCTCGGCGGTCGGGCGCAGCAACGGGTCCCCCAGGCCGGGCGCCCCCTTCATCACCGACAGGTAGAGATCCGCCTCCGCGAACGGCTCCAGGGTGGTGAAGTTGTCCTGCTTGTAGGTCCGCTCCCCCTCGATCTCCATCAATGCCGGCTCGTCGAAGCTCCCGTCGCAGAGCGGATAGGCCTCACCGCGGCCGGCGCGCTCAAGCAGGTCGGCGCCCTTGATGTTGTGGACATAGGCCGCCGAGCCGGGATAGCCGCCGAACAGCGCCTGGGCGAGGATCCGCGTCGTGCCGAGGTTCTGGAGCTCCCAGAACGACGTCCCGTGGATCATCAGCAAGGATTCGAAGCTCGACCCGCCGCGGTGGCGCCCGGCGCCACCGGTGTTGGCCTTGATCCGCCGCGAGAGGTAGATCATCGGGCAGATCAGCTCCCACATCTCGACGTCGCCGGCATCCCCCTCGGGGTTGAACATCGCCGCGCAGGTGTCGGTCCCGTCGAGCACGTACTTGGCCCCCATCCCCTGGGCGGCGATCTCGAAGTTCATGATCGCCGACGAGTTGCCGTACTGGTCGATCCCGCCCCCCTGGATCACGTTGCCCGAGCACGAGTAGGCGCCCATCACCTCCTCGATGAAGCCGCGCGCCTGCAGGGCCCGGGACAGGGTTCGCGGGAACCCCTGGAAGGCGGGCTGCAGGAACGCCCAGGCGATCCCGGTCGAGCCCTCGGCGTCGCCCAGGTTGGCGATCGTGCCCTCGGGGAAGTTGGTCTCGATCGCCAGATAGGCGCCGTCGTTGACCTTGTCGTTGCAGATCAGGGTCTGGGTGAACTGGACCCAGATCGCGCCCTGCATCCCGGAGGGGGTGCAGTTCATCGAGTGCCACCCCCACGCCGAGGCCCCGTCCATGTCCAGGGCGTAGTCGCCGTCGCCGCCGATCCGGACCTCGAACGGCGCGTGCATCAGGAAGTCGCGCCGCGCCCGGGCAGGGAGCCCGACCTTGTCGGCGAAGGTGACGTCGAAGGCGCCCGCGGAGCGGTAGCGGCCCGGCACCGTCATCTCGCGGATTCGGGACTTGAACGAGCGCCGACCCTCCTCGATCACCTCGCGGGAGAACTGCTTGAAGCGATCGATCCCCTCCTCGAGGATCACCCGCTCGACCGCCTCGCGGACCATGTGGCAGCCGGCCAGGCGGGTCCGCTCGTCGAGCAGGTAATACATCGGCGCCCTGGTCCGCTTCTGGCAGCGGATCAGGTGCCACTGGGCGAGCTCGTCGTTCTCGCCGATCTTCATGCAGGGCAGGTCGATCCCGTCGTCGAGCCGGTTGGTCGGTCCGACCGGAACGCCGCCGGGCGTCGAGGCGCCGATGTCGAGCACGTGGGTGACGCCCCCCGCCCATGCGATCAGCTCCGGCTGGCCGGGCTTCGTTGGGTCGAAGATCGGCACGAAGGTCTGCACGTCCGCGTTGTGGACGTTGCCGATCGTCGGGTCGTCGTTGGCGAAGATGTCGCCCGGCCGGATCCCGGGGTTGTCCTCCCAGCCGTTTCGGACCATGAACTTGATCGCGTCCGACATCGTGTGGACGTGGACGATGATCCCGGTGGAGAGCGCCACCGAGTCGCCCTCCGGCGTGTACAGCGCGAAGCACAGCTCGCCGAGCTCGCGGACGATCGGCGAGGCTGAGATGTTGAGCGCCGTCTCGCGCGCCGAAACGAGGCCGCCCCGTAGGCGCGCGAACAGCTTCTCGTAGCCGATCGGGTCGGAGTCCTTCAGCTCCAGCTCGCCGTCGAGGCCCCAATACGCCCCGGTCTCGGCGAACCGCCGCTCCGAGGCCGCCAGCATCTCGTCGAGGCGCTGGCCCTCCCAGCCGATCGGCTGGACCTCTCTGGGCTCGAGCTCCTTGGTCGCCTCGACGATCGTCATTGCGCGCTCACCTCCAGGGAAGCATGGGCCGGGGTCAGGTACCGCTCAGGTGGAAGATCTGGTGGCGGTCGAGGCGCGCCGTGCGCCCCGGGGGGATCGCGAACGTCGTCGCCGTCGACTCAACGATCGCCGGGCCCTCGATCGAGTTTCCCGCCTCGATCTCGGTCAGCTCGTAGATGTCCGTCTCCGCGTCGCCGTCCCCCCAGCGGACCCGCCGCGTGCCCTTGGCCGGGGGCGCACCCTCGCGCTCGGCGAAGTTCGGCAGCGCCGGCTTCTCGACCTCCACGGAGCCGTGGACGATCGCCTGGGTGACCAGGTAGCCGAGCTCCGGCGAGCGGGCCGAGCGCGCGTAGACCTTGCCGTACGCCCGCTCGAACTCGGCGATCAGGTCGTCGAGCTGCTCGGCGCCCTCGAGGTCGATGTGCGGAGAGACGATCTCGATGTCGTTGAGCTGGCCGTAGTACTGCATCCGCACGGCGTGCGTGAACGTGATCCGGTCGCGCTCCACCCCCGACTTCGCGAACTCGTCCGCGACCTTGTCCTGGAGCCCGAGCCAGGCGCCGGTGATCATCACCGCCACCCCGGCCTTCTCCAGCTCGTCCTGGCCCGGCAGGATCGGCATGTCGATCGTCTGGTCATAGCGGTACTCGAAGTCGGCGCAGGCGCAGCCATAGGCCGAGAAGCCGGCCGCCCACGCCGGCACCAGCACGTCCCGGTAGGCGACCCCCTCGGTGTACCCGGCGACGTGAAGCGGGCCGCCGCCCCCGTAGCAGAGCAGCGCGTAGTCGGCCGGCGAGTATCCCTTGCCGAGGATGCGACCGATGGCCTCGTTCTTGAGCGTCTGCTCGAACAGTCCCACCACTCCGGCCGCGGCATCGTCCACCTCGAGGCCGAGCGGCTCGGCGAGCTGGCGCTTGACCTCGGCGCGGGCGCGCTCGGGATCGAGCTGCACGTCGCCGCCGAGGAAGTAGTCGGGATTGACGCGGCCGAGAACCAGGTTGAGATCGGTGACCGAGATCGTCTCCAGCCTGCCCTCGGGCCAGCAGACCCCGATCTGGGCGCCGGCCGAGTCGGGGCCGAGCTCCGGGCGGGCGGAGTTCGGGTTGACGCGGACGAAGGACCCGGTGCCGGCGCCGATCGAGTCGATGCGGACCAGGGGCATGTTGAGCATGAACCGAGCGATGTCCGGCGTCGGGGTGATCTCGAAGCGCCCGTCGGTGATCAGGGCGATGTCGAACGAGGTCCCCCCGATGTCGGTGCAGAGCGCGTTCGGGATCTCGAGCCGCTCGGCGATCCCCTGGCCGCCGACCACCCCTCCGATCGGGCCCGATACCAGCGTCCGGGCCAGCTCCCTGGCCTCGATCGAGATCGTGCCTCCGTGCGACGCCATCACCCGCAGCTCGAACCCCGCCCCGGCCTCCTTGGTCTGGTCGCGAACCGCCTTCAGCGTCCCGCGCGAGGGCTCGGCGGCGTAGGCCTCGATCAGGGTCGAGTTGAGCCGCGGCAGGTCGCGGCGCTGGGGGTAGAGGTCGGCCGAGAGGAAGACCGGCACCTCGCCGTCGAGCCCCCGCCTCGCCTTCTCCTCGGCGAGGATCTCCCCGACCCGGATCTCGTGCTCGGCGTTGCGATAGGAGAACAGCAGGCAGACGCAGATTCCGTCGACGCCCGCATCGAGCAGCTCCTCCGCCGCTGCGCGAGCATCCTGCTCGCGCAGCGGCAAGACCTCGGCGCCGAAGACGTCGATTCGGCCGCGCACGCCCCGCACCCGTTCGCGGGGAACCAGCGGCGGGTTGTGGTAGTGGGTGGCGAGGTGGAGCCGGTCGGAGTAGGAGTAGCCGAGGTAGGTCTGGATGCCGCGCTCGATCCTCAGGTAGTCCTCCTGTCCGGCGCTGACGATCGCACCGATCGCAAGCCCCTGGCGCGACAGCAGCCGGTTGAGCATCGCCGTGCCGCTGTAGATCCCGGAGGCGATGCCCCCGAACGCGTCCTCGGGCGTCGATCCCCACTGCTTGAGCGCGTCGCGCGCCGACGACATGAAGCCGACCGACTCGTCGTCGGGGGTCGTCTGCGCCTTGCCGACAACGAACGCTCCGGCCTCGTCGACGACGAACGTGTCGGTCATCGTCCCGCCGGCGTCGATCGCCAGGACCCTGGGGTTCCGCTCGGCGTCGTCCGGCGCCATCGACGCGAGTCTATCCGCGCCCGTGAGAACCTTGAGCGCAGATGCTCCGCTGGACGCTGATCGCAGCCTTCGCGGTGCTGGCGTTGCTGGCCGCCAGCCAGCTCGTCATTCCCCCTTTGGTCGAGCACCGGCTCGAGGGGCGGCTCACCGACGGCGGCGGCAGCGCCGACGTTTCGGTGTCGGCCTTCCCGGCCGCCCGGCTGCTGTTCGGCGACGGCGAGCGGATCTCGGTGAGCGGCAGCGGCCTGGACCTTCCCATCGAGGAGCCCGGCGGCAGCATGTTCGACAAGCTCGACGGGTTCAACCGTGTCGACGTCAGCCTGCGCGACTTCCACGCCGGCCCGTTCTCGGTCTCGAGCTTCGAGCTCACCCGGGATGGAGGCTCGGCGCCCTACCGCCTCACCTCCCGAAGCGACACGACGCCGGCACAGATCGCCGAGTACGGGGCCGACCGGCTGGGCGTTCCCGGCGCCCCGCTGCTGGGCTTAGTGACGCAGAACGCGCTCGGCGATCGCCCGATCCCCGTGGCGCTCGACATGGACCTGGAGAGCGAGGACGGGCGAATCGTGGTCGTCTCCGGCGGCGGCACGGTCAACGGCTATCCGACCGGCCCGCTCGCCGAGCTGATCACCTCGGCGATCGTCGTGCGGCTCTAGGGGCCGTCGTCAGCCCGGCGCCCGGGAGCCGCCCGCTGTCGCGGCTGCGGCTGCGTCCTTGGCCCTGAAGTAGTCGTCGCCCTCGATCCCCACCCGTGGCACCGCCCGCGCCATCCATCTCGGCAGCCACCAGTTGGCGCGCCCGAGCATCACCATCACCGCCGGCACGAGCAGACAGCGGACGACGGTCGCATCGACGGCGATCGCCGCGGCGAGGCCGAGGCCGAACTGCTTCACCGTCGGGTCGCCGTTGAGGATGAAGCTGGTGTAGACGCTGACCATGATCAGCGCCGCCGAGGTGATCACCCTGGCGCTGACCGCGAGCCCGTCGACCACCGCCTCGTGGTTGTCCTGGTTCTCGCGGTAGTGCTCCTGGATCCGGGTCAGCAGGAACACCTGGTAGTCCATCGAGAGCCCGAACAGGATCGCGAACATCAACAGCGGCACATAGCTGACGATCGGGATCGCCCCGTCGAGGCCGATCAGGTTCGCGCCGTGGCCCTCCTGGAAGACGAAGGTGAGGATGCCGTAGGCGGCGCCCACGGAGAGCAGGTTCATCAGCCCCGCCGTCAGCGGCACGACGATCGAGCGGAAGGCGATCAGCAGGAGCAGGAAGCTGAGCACGATCACCGTGGCGATCACGAGCAGGAGCTTGTCGCTGATCCGGTCGGCGAGGTCGATGTAGCCGGCGGTCTGACCGCCCACGTAGGCGGTCAGCGTGGTGCCCTTGAGCGCATCGGGGATCACCGGCGAGCGCAGATGCCGCACCAGGTCCTCGGTCGAGTTGGCGGACGGGGCCGTCGTCGCGATCACGGTGAATACCGCGGTGTCACCCGATTTGTCGAGCGTCGCGGGCGAGGCGTCCTTGACGCCCTTCGTCTTGCCGATCTGGTTTTCCAGCTTCACAAGCCGCGGGTCGCTGGCCGGCGTCTTCAGGAACGCCTCCTGCTGGGAGGCCTGCTTCTGCTGCTTGGTCGGCGGCTGCGACTGCACGTCCTGCTCGGCCTCGGACTGCGCCTCGTCCGCCGGCACTCCCTGGGCCTCGAGCTGCGCCGCCGTCTGGTCGACCGCCTGCTGCTCTTGCTGCTGCTGTTGCTGCTCGAGCTGGTTGAGCTGCTTCTGGTCGTTGTGAGCCGGGCTGCCGTCGAAGTCCACTGCGACCAGGAACGGCCCGTTGATGCCCGGTCCGAAGCCCTTCCTCAGCAGGTCATATGACTGCCGAGTCTGAGTCGACTTGGGCTCCTGCGCGTTGTCCTGCTGGCCGAGCTGGAGGTTGAGCGCCGGGATCGCCAGCACGAGCAGGATGCCGACGCCCAGCAGCATGGCGGGCAGTGGCCGCTTGCCGACGCCGCGGGCCCACCTCGCCCACCCGTGCGGGCGGTGATCGTGGGACGGCGGGCGCAGGAAGGGGACCCGCAAGGCGTCGATCCGCTTGCCGAGGATCGACAGGAGCGCCGGCAGGAGGGTCACCGCCGTGATCACCGCGATCAAGACGACGATCGCTGCCGAGTAGCCCAGCGCGCTCACGATCGGGATCTGCGCCACCGCGAGGGAGCACAGCGCAATCACCACCGTCCCACCGGCGAAGACGACAGCTCCCCCGGCAGTCCCGACCGCGCGGGCGGCGGCCTCGTCGACGGCGTGTCCCTGCTCCATGAAGCCGCGATGGCGGGTGACGATGAACAGCGCGTAGTCGATCCCCACGCCGAGCCCCAGCATCGTCCCCAGCGTCGGGCCGACGGTGGGGATGTCGATGCCGTGGCCGAGGAGGCCGATTGCGGCGAGCCCGGTGACCAGACCGACGATCGCGGTCGCGATCGGCAGGCCCATCGCCGCCGCGGTGCCAAAGGTGAACAGAAGGATGATCACCGCCGCGGCGATGCCCACCGCCTCGCTCGACTCGGTCGATGGCTTGGAGACCGCCTGCCCGAGGTACCCGCCGTTCGCCACGTCGAGGCCAGCGACGGTGGCCGGGGCCTCGGCGTCGATGATCACGTTCGCCTCGTCCTCGGTCAGGTCGGCCGGGCTTTGATCGAGCGTCAACGAGATGTAGCCGATCTTCTTGTCCTTGCTCAGCGCGCCCGAGCCCTGGCTGCTCAGGGGGCTCACGGCCTTGAGCACCCCTGGCGCCTTCTTCAACGAGCTGACGGTCGCGTCGACCGCCGTTGCGTTGGCGCCCGAATCGAGCGTCCCGTGCGACGTCTCCATCACCACCGGGTTGGTCCCGTTGGCCTGATTCGGAAGCTTGTCCTGAAGCAGGTCCTGCGCCTGAGTCGATCCCGTCCCGGGGAGCGTCAGGTTGTTGGAGGTCTGCTTCCCGACCACGTTGGCGATCACCGCGGTGGCGATCATCAACGCGACCCACGCCACCATGACCGGATAGCGGTGTCGCACGCAGAACCGGCCCAGCGCGTAGAGCGCAGCGCTCATCGCGCCCTACCCGCGCGGCCGACCGGTCGGCGATCAACGTCCGCGGCCATCGCTTCGCACGCTACCCACGCCAACGGACGGGCGTTGTCCCGAAGCCGTGCCCGCTGTGCCTCGTCGCCGGCCCTCAACGGGCCGTTAGGAGCCCGCGCAGATCCGCCGCCAGCGTGCCTGGATCACGGTGCAGGTGCCGCCAGGTGACTCGCACCACCAGCCAACCGGCGACGCTCAGGGCCCGATCGCGGGCGCGATCGCGCTCGTACGCATCCGCTGAACCATGGAACGCATACCCGTCGAGCTCGACGATCAGCCGCGGGGCGCGCCACAGGCAATCGGCCTCGACCCACATGCCCGCCACCTGAAGGCTCGCGTTGACCTCTGGCCGGGGGAGCTCGGCGGTCTTCAAGAAGGCCAGGAAGCGGACCTCCAGCTCACTGCGGGTGATCGTCATCCCGCCTTCCGCTTCCGCCATGATCGCCCTGATCGTTGCCACACCGCGACGACCTGGATGGCGGCGAACCAAGTCAACGAGGGGAAGCGAATCAGTGAGACGGTCGGCCTCAGCCTGATTGATGGCGCGCTCGAGTTGGGTATGCGAAAGCACCGCTGCCAGGTCGAGCAGGGTGCGGGGCACGGTGGTCACCGGAATATCTCGCACCGCGGTCAGCTCGTCCGGCGGGACGCGGGCCCGGTGCGGTTTGACGCCAGGGCGCGGCCGCACCCGCCGCTCGGAGACGACGTCCACATCGGCACGCGCAGTGTCCCGGATGCCCCAGAGAGCCGCCGCCGAATGGTGGCTAAGCGCGGAGCCCGGGCCCGCGGCCAGGACCGCAGCCATCCAGCGGCCCTCGCGAGAGAGCGCTCGGTGTCCGACGGCATACACGCCCTGGTGCACGACGTGCATCCGCCCCGTGCCGAACCTGTGCCCGATTCCCCCTCTACCCAGCCCCAACTCGACCAGCTGCCTCCGGGCCACCACCCCGTGCTGTCGCGCCGCCAGGTCGGCGATGTCGCGGTCTCGACGAGGGGAACATTCGACACGCATATCGTGCTTATTCGTCCTCTCGTCGACCACGGCCGTAGGTTGACCGCATCCGCGCGCACCGAGATGCGCGAAACGTCACATGCGAGTGAACGAAACGGGCCGGCGCTCAAGCGGCGGCGATCGCGCCCGCCGTCCGCCGGGCCAGCGCCATGATGGTCAGCATCGGATTGACGCCCGAGGCGGTCGGGAAGGCGCTCGCGTCGCCGATCCAGACGCCCTTGGTGTCGTGCAGCTGGCCCCACGGGTCGGCGACGTTCGTCGCCGGGTCGTTCCCGATCCGGCAGCTGCCCATCTGGTGGGCGGTGAAGACGGCGTACTCGCGCGGCGCCAGCGAGTGCGAGGTGACGGCATCGACGAACCGCTCGAGATCGTCGCCGCGCTCCCAGATCGGCGCCTTGCGGCCGCCGCTGATGATCTGCTCGGCGCCCGCGGCCTCGTGAAGCCGGATCAGCTCGGCCAGGCCGCGGCGGAAGTTGCGGATGTCGAGATCGTCGTCGAGCACGTACTGGGTAACCGCGTTCCCGGCCCGGTCGACGGTCACCTTGCCGTGCCCGTGGTCACGGGTCAGGTTGATGAACGGCGCGCAGCGCCGCCAGGCGAGCATCCGCTCCTTGTGGTCGCGCCCCGACAGCCAGGGCGTTGCCCCCGCGAACAGCCCGGTGGTCGACTGCGCCGACTCGACCAGGAACCCGTACCCGGCCTCGAGGTCCGCGAACTGGTGCGAGATCGCCGACTGCGGCGGCCCCCACCACCACCTCTGGTCGTCCGCGTAGACGCCGGTCATCGCCCCGGTCGGGTGGAGTCGCAGGTACTCGCCCGCCGCGGGGCCGCCAATCCCGGAGCGCAGCAGGAGTGCCGGCGACTCGATCGATCCGCAGGCAACGACGACGACCGGGGCCCGCACCAGGACTCGGGCACCGGCGCCGTTTGCGCCCGCCTGCTCCGGATCGATCCACCGTCCCTCGACCCCCGTCACGCGTCCGCCCTCGACCACGATCCGCTCGGCTCGACAGTCGGGGAGAAGATCGGCTCCGTGGTCGTGGGCGTCGGCGAGGTAGGTCCGCTGGGTCGAGAGCTTGGAGCCCGACTGGTCACCAAACCCCATGTACCCGGCGCTCTCGGCGTCATAGGAATCGCGGTCGGCGTTCCGGACCGTGCGCCGGAAGTCGTAGCCGAGGCGCTCGCAGCCCTCCCGGAGCCGCTCGTGAACCGGGTTCAGGTCGCTGCAGGTGTCGCTCGCGCCGAGGCGAGCCAGGACGGCATCGAGATGGCGGTCGAACTCGGCCCCGTCGAGCCCCTCGAGCCCGAAGTCGCGTGCCCACTCCTCGCGGACCCAGGGGTGGGTTCGCAGGCAGTTGGTCCAGTTGATGACCGTCCCGCCGCCGAGCGTCGCGCCGGCGACGATCGACACCTGTCCGTCGGAGGTGGGAAATGGGCCCTGGTTGAGAAAGAGGCGCTGGTAGGCGGGCAGCTCGAGCTGATCGAAGTCGGACTCGTTGTAGTAGCCGCCCATCTCCAGCACGCAGACCCGCTTGCCTGCCCCGGCGAGCTCCCCGGCGATCACGCCGCCGCCGGCGCCCGAGCCGACGACGCAGACATCGGCCTCGATCACCTCCTCGGAGGAAGCCGGGCGGCGAACGCGGAGCGGCTTCGGCACCGCTGGCGGAGCTGAGCGCGGCCCCGGATAGCCGATCGCGCCCCAGTTCGGATTGCGGCCCGTCCCCAGGTCGGGCAGGCCGTAGTGGAGGCTCGTGGCCAGGCCCCGGATCGCCGCGATGCCCGCCAGCCCCTCTGGCCCCGAGTCGGCGAACCCGTGCACGATCCGCTCCCGGGCCTCCTGAGGCGCCTCGGCGACCATCCCCTCGTCCGCCAGCGAGTCCAGCAGCTCACGCAGGCCCTCGATCTGCTCGGTGCGCGGGGCCGATTGCAGCAGGGTGAACTCGATCGCCTCGGGGATCCCGAGGTGCGACGCGGCCCGCGCCCAGAACCCGTCCGGATCGGTTTCGCCGGCGGGCGCCTGCAACGACGGCACGATCGTGTCGCAGAGGACCGAAAGGGTCCGACGCTGTGCGTCCGTGAACAGGTCACTGCCGGCCAGGGCGCTGAACGCCTGGCTGATCTGCAGGGTGACCGCCGCCGAGTACGGCAGCATGTGGGCCTCGCGGGCGGGGGCGTAGCCGGGAGTCACCAGAAGCGACTGGCGCTTGGCGTACTTGCGAATCCCGTCGGGACCGTGCCGGGACCCGAGGCCGGAGGCCTTCCAGCCTCCCATCGGCAGCTCCAGGGCGACGTAGTTGACCTGCGCGTCGTTGACGCAGCAGACGCCGGCCTCGATTCGCCGGGCGAGCCTCTCCCCCGCCTCGGTGTCCCGCGTCCACACCGACGCCTGGAGCCCGTAGGGCCCCTCGTTGGCGAGGCGGATCGCCTCGGTGGCGTCGTGGACGCGCATCACCGGAAGCGTGGGGCCGAAGGTCTCCTCCATCATGCATCTCATCGAGTGATCGACGTCGGCGAGCACGGTCGGCTCGAAGAAGCGCCCGGGCACGCCCTCGGCACGCCGTCCGCCGGTGATCACCTTGGCGCCCTTGGAGACCGCGTCGCGGACGTGCGCCTCGATCAGCTCGATCTGCGGCGGAAAGATGATCGCCCCGACGTCCACTGACCCCGGGTCGCCCGGAGGACCCTGGCGCAGCGCCTCGACCTTCCCCGCCACCCGCTCCAGGAAATCGTCGTAGACGGGATCCTCGACGTAGATCCGCTCGACCGAGATGCAAACCTGCCCGGAGTTGTTCAGCCCATAGCTGACGGCGGCGTTCGCGGCCCGCTCGAGATCCGCGTCGGCGAGCACGATCATCGGGTCCTTGCCCCCCAGCTCGAGGCTGACGGGGGTGAGGCTCTGCGCCGCCTGCGCCATCACCTTCTTGCCGGTCGCCGCCGAGCCCGTGAACATCACCATGTCCACCTCGTCGACGAGGGCGGCGCCGGTCTCGCCGCGACCGGTCGCAACCTGGAAGATGCGCTCCGGGATCCCACACTCGGCCAGCATCTCGGCCATCAGCAACGAGGTCAGCGGAGTTACCTCGGACGGCTTCAGGACGACGGCGTTGCCCGCCGCGAGCGCCGGGATGCAGTCCCCGAACGAGTTGTTGAGCGGGTAGTTCCAGGGGCCGATCACCCCGACGACGCCGAGCGGGGCATAGCGAACCGTGAGCCGGCGACCGCGAAGGAACGGCGACGCCGACTCGATCGGCTCATCAGCCAGGTAGCTGGGGGCCGTCTTGGCCCAGAACTCGAGCGCCGAGAGCCCGTAGGTGAGCTCGGCGAACTGCGTCTCGTCGGCAGGTCTCCCCGTCTCGCCGACGATGGTGGTCACGATGCGCTCCGCGTTGGCGATCATCCAGCGGCGGGCGGCGAGCAGCACCTCGGCCCGCCCGGCAAACCCGATCGCCTCCCACACCGGCTGCGCCTCGTGCGCCAACGCCACCATCGCCCGCACCTGGTCCGGGCCGAGGTCGGGGACGGTCGCGATCGTCTGGCCGGTGGCGGGGTTCTCGACCGGGATACCGGCCGCGGCCGGAGCCTCGCTCACCGCACCCGCGGACATCAGGGTCGAGCTTAGTCCACCCAGCGCGGCAGTGGCGCCACTTTTTGCCTCGGCACCCGCGAGGATTGAGGGATGCGGACCGTGCTGGTCTCCGACATGCACCTGGGATCGACCGGGGCGATCGACCTGCTCCGCCGTCCCGACCTTCGTCAGACCCTGTGGAAGGAGCTCGAGGGCGCGGACGAGGTCGTCCTGCTGGGCGACGCGCTCGAGCTCCGCGACCGACCGCTGTCGGAGGCGCTGGCGCTCGCCCGACCCTTCTTCGCCGAGCTCGGGTCGGTGATCGGCGACGGACGGGTGCTGGTGGTGCCCGGAAACCACGACCACCACCTGCTCGAGGAGTGGCTCGAGCGCCGCCGCCTCGAGGGCGCGCCGCCCCTGGGCCTCGAGCAGAGGATCGGTGCCGAGTCGGGGCCGCTGGCGGAGCTCGTCCGGGGGACCGGGCTGGAGGGCCTCGAGTTGGCCTATCCGGGAGCGTGGCTGCGGCCGGGCGTCTACGCCACCCACGGCCACTTCCTCGATCGCCATCTGACCGTTCCCACCTTCGAGCGGCTCGCCGTCGCCGCGGTCGAGCGAATGCTGGCGGGCTCGCGGGAAGGGGCCCCCGACGAGCCGCTCGGGTCCGGGGAGGCCGGCGTCGCCACCCCCGACGACTACGAGCGCGCCCAGGCGCCGGTCTACGCATTCCTGTTCGCGCTCGCGCAGGCGGGGGTAACCAACGAGCGGCTCGGCGGCGCAAGCCCCTCCGCCCGGGTCTGGCAGGCGCTCGGAGGCGGCTATGGGCGGGCAGCGCGGCTACGCGGCTGGCTGCTGGGCACCGTCGCCGTCCCGGGCGCCGTCGGGGTGGCCAACCGCCTCGGGCTCGGCCCAGTGAGGTCGGATCTCTCGCCCGGCGCGATCACCACCGCCGGGCTGGAGGCGATCGGCGAGGTCGTCCGGGCGCTGCGGATCGATGCCGATCACCTGATCTTCGGCCACACCCACCGCCGCGGGCCGATCCGGGGCGAGACGGGCTGGCGGCTCGAGAGCGGCACCCGCCTCTGGAACACGGGCAGCTGGGTCTACGCGCCTGGCCTGCTCGGGCGCACGGCGGCCGACAGCCCCTACTGGCCGGGGACCGTGGTCGTGCTCGAGGACGAGCGGCAGCCGGAGCTTCGGCACCTGCTCGACGACCGGACCAAGGACGAGCTCGGCGACTGACCGCTGGCCAGCCCGGCTGCTTGCCCGCCCGTCGACGGGTCGGCTGCGTTGCCGGCCGGCCCTCGACTCACGGCCGGCCGGCGAGCGAGCTCGGCGCCGCGGCTAGACCGCGGCGCTCTCGAGCTTGACGTTGACCGCCTTGGGGCCCTTCGGGCCCTCCTCGGGGTCGAAGGAGACCTTCGCGCCGTCGGGGAGCGACGGGGAGCCATCGGCGATCCCGGTCTGATGGACGAACAGGTCCTGGCCGCCCTCGTCGGGGGTGATGAAGCCGAATCGCTTCTCCTCGTTGAACCACTTCACAGTGCCGGTCGGCATGCGTCCTCACTTTGTTTGCGATGGAAAATGGTGCGGGTACTGCCTGCTTGATGCGCCGTTCAGCACCGCCTCATCGACCCCTCCTTGGGGCCTGTGAGTGGAAGGTAACAGCCCCGCCCCCTAGGGGCGACGCGGCCCGGAGACGAGGCGCACCAGGAGCAGCAAGACGACCGAGCCGGCGATCGCGATCAGCCAGGTCTCGAGGTCGAAGAAGTGCCTGATCTCGCCGACGTCGAGGGCGCTGGCGATCAGGCCCCCGATCAGGGCGCCGAGGATGCCGACGGCGGTGGTCCCGATGCAGCCGCTGGGCTCCGTGGGGCCCGGGACCAGCGCCCGGGCGATCGTTCCCGCCAGGAGGCCGAGCAGGATCCAGGCGACGATTCCCACGCTCGCACCCTAACCGCGCCGCCGGCGAGGGCGTCTACGGGCACAAGTTACGCGCAGCGTGCGGAGTTCATTAGGGCGTAGGGGAGGCATTAAGCTAGCTTGCGGGGGGAGATCGTGAGCTTCAGGGGAAGACGTTGAACCTGAGCAGGGTCACCTGGCTGGTGCTCGGCACCACGATGGTTCTGGTCTCGGCGGTCCTGGTCGCGGCCGTGTTCTTCATCAACAGCGGCAGCGAGCCCTTCCCGCGAGGAACCGGAGGCGGCAGCAGCGGCGTCGCCCGGGTGGGATCGGCCAGCGTTGAAGCCCCCGGGGCAGGCCGCTCGGCGCGCGCGGTCAGGGTCTCGACGTTCGCCTCGGGACGCCAGGTGGCGGCCCATCCGGCCGTCGCCGGTCTCGCCGCGTCGCTCGGGCCCGCCGGCACCGGGGGCCGCTCCAGGCCACGGGGGCCGACGGGTCACCAGTACGGGGACAGCCTGCAGCAGCTGAACGCCAAGCTCTGGGGCCACTAGCCGCTCGGGCGACGGTTTCGGGCCCGACGCTGAAGGTTGGCGGCGGGCTGCTGGCAGACTGCGGGCCATGCGTGCCCTGGCGATCGTCTACCAGCGCGATGCCGGTGCCGGGGTGTTCGCCGACGCGATCGCCGCTCGGGGCGTCGGGCTCGACCCGTGGATGCGGACCGAGACCGGTGCGCCGAGAGATCCCGCCAGCTATGACGCCGTACTCACCTTCGGCGGGTCCATGCACGCCGATCAGGAGGACCTCCATCCGTGGCTGCGGGCCGACAAGGCGCTGCTCGCCGAGCTGCTCGAGCGCCGGGTCCCGCTGCTCTGCTTGTGCCTCGGGGCGCAGCTCCTCGCCGAGGCGGCGGGCGCGCCGCCGAGCCGCAGCCGCGAGCCGGAGATCGGCTGGCGCGACGTGACCCTGACGGCCGAGGCGGCCGACGACCCGCTGCTGGCGCCGCTGGGCCCGCGCTTCGAGGCCTTCGAGTGGCACAGCTACGAGTTCCCGCTCCCGGCCGGCGCCACCCCGCTCGCCCACAGCGACGCCTGCCTGCAGGCGTTTCGAATCGGGGACGTCGCCTGGGGGCTCCAGTTCCACGCCGAGGTCTCGGCCGAGGACGCCGCGGCCTGGATCGACGACTATCGCAGCGACGAGGACGCCGTCCGCATCGGGCTCGACCCGGAGGCGCTGCGGGCCGAGACCCGGGCCCGGATCGGCGCCTGGAACGAGCTCGGCCGGGGCCTCTGCCAGCGGTTTC
>JAHEXV010000053.1 GCA_023251935.1 bacterium
CGAGGGGGGCGCGCGAGCCCGCGGGCGGCGACCTCAAGGGCTGATTGGACGGTGCGCGGCGCTCGCGCCGGGTGTCAGCGGCCGAGCTCGCCATCGCCGGGTGCGGGGATCCTATCGAGGGCATGCGCGAGGTCTCGTGACGATTGACGCAACCGGGACGCGTGGAAGAACTGGCTGCTCCCATGCGTGGAACCAACGGTTGGCATTGCACGGCGGGGGGCGCGATCGTCACGCCTGCCGCTATGTTTCGCCACTGCCAAGAATGATCGCCTTCGGCTGCTCAATCACCGCCCCCGAGATCTACGAGCGCTTCGCGGAACCGGGGATCCGCCTCGCCGCCGAGCCCGACTCGGAGGTCCTGGCGTACGCCAGCGCCGGCTCGATCTTCCGCAGCTACAACCTGCTGCTCGACATGGCGGCCGACCGCGACGACCTCGAGGCGCTCGTCCTGCTCCACCAGGACACCGAGATCGTCGATCCTCGATTCTGCGAGAAGCTGAGAGAGGCTCTGCGCGACCCGGACGTCGCGATCGTGGGCTGCGCTGGCGCGGTCGGCGTGCAGAGCATCGCGTACTGGGATGGCTCTGTGACCTGGGGGTCGTTCACCCAGCGCTACCGGGAGTTCGGCGGCGGCGAGGTGCCCGCATTGACCTGGAACGAGGACGACATCCCACCCTATGCCCGCACCGGCGAGGTCGACGCCCTTGACGGGTTCGTGCTGGCGATGTCGCCGTCGGCGGTGCGCGAGCTTCGCTTCGACGAGTCGCTGGGGCAGTTCCACGGCTACGACTTCGACATCTGCCTTCAGGCCCGAGCCGCGGGCAAGAAGGTGGTGACCGAGAACCTCCGCGTCATCCATCACCATTCCCTGAAGCTGCTCCAGGACCCCGAGTCGTGGAAACTGGCCCACGCGAGGGTGGCGGAGAAATGGGAGGGGCGGATCCCGGGCGTCGCGGATGCCCCCGGTGACTGGAAGGAGCGGGCTCGGCGAGCCGAGGCCGAAGCGGCCGCAGCACGCCTGAAGCACAGGGCCACGGGCCTGGAGCGCGACGCCAAGCTCGCCGGACTGGAGCGGGAGATCGAGGAGATGAAGCGGAGCACGAGCTGGGTGCTGACCACCCCCGCGCGGGCGCTGGGACGCTTTATCAAGCGGCTGCGAGCGACGAGCGACGGGGATCCGTCTTCGAATGGATCAGGGCGATCGCTTCGATGAGCGCCCGTCCTCGTCGCCCAGCGCCCGCTTGACCTGCTGGCGCGAGAACACGGGGCTTCCTCGCCGGTGGAGGCGCGACAGCCGCTCCGCGACCGCGAAGGCCCGCGACTCCAGCATCGGCCGCAGCAGCTTCTCCTGCTCGCTGACGCGCGCGCGGGCCTCCTCCAGCTCGCTGGCGAGCACGTGCCGGGCGGCCAGATGGGTGACCCGGTTTGCCTCGAGCCGCTCGAGAACCGGGTTGCGGTCCCACGGCTCGACGATCGACGCCACGGCGCTCGCCCACGGGGCGTCCTGGTGCCAGAGGACGCCGAACCCGAAGAAGGCGGAGATCACCGCGAGCCGCAGGCCCGGGCGCTCGTCGACGAAGTCCTCGAGCGCCGTGAGCACGCCGTTGTGCGGCCCCCCCTCCCTCTTCGCGGCCCACTCGAACGGCAGGCCCCCCTCGGCGACGCCGGGCTCCCAGGGGGCCAGCTTGACCTTATGACCCAGCGGCTGGCGATGCTCCTCGGGGATCCGCTCGGGCACGTAATAGGTGTCCCGACGGGCGTGCGGCCAGGCAACGTCGTGAAACATCAGCAACGGCAGCTCGGCCCCCGGGGCGCGCGAGTCGATCAACCGTAGCTCCTCGCTGAGGGTGTAGTAGTTGTGATCGCTATCGATGACCAGCGCCCCCGGCAGCGGGAGGTGCCCGAGGGCATCGTGACTCGTCTGGCGAACCAACTCCAGCTCCGGGTGATCGTCGGCGAGCTTCAGCAGCTCGGGGGGAGGCTCGGGATCGACCGCGGTCACCCGCGCCCCCGCGCCGGCGGCCCACCGCAGCAGCTCGCGGGTCAGCTCGCCCCGGTAGGCGCCGATCTCCACCACCGACCCCGCGCCGACCGCGTCGAGGCACGGGAACATGATCTCGGTCAGATTGGCCAGCGAGTAGCCCCACCCACCCGGATCGGTGACCCCGGGAGCGCTTGTCGCGCGATCGCCCTCCAAGGCAGTGCAGTATGCCGGGGCACACTTCCGAGCGCCGTCAGAGTGGGCGCTGCCCGGGATCCCTGGAGATGGCCGGTTTCCCGTAGATTGGGCCGGGGACCGTGGAGGCGGTAGCCAACCAACAGCTGGCGGCGGGCCGCGAGCACGCAGCGATCGGGCTGGATGTCCGACTGGAAACCGTCCTTCCCTCACCGCTCGCGGTCGGGAGCGGCAATGCCCTGGTCCTCTGGGGCACCTGCTTTCATCGCCGCAAGAGGATTCGAGAGCTCCGGGTTGGCCCGTCCGGGGCCGAGGCTCCGACGCTGGCCCACTCGATGCCGCGGCCGGACCTGTTCGAGGCCCTCCACCCCGGGCTGCCCCTTCCGCTCACCGCGGCGGTCGAGCGCGACAACGACTCCGAGGACGATCCGCTGCTGATGAGCTATCGGAGCGGCTTCTGGGGGATCGTTCCATTCGAGCCGGTCGCGGAGCCGACCAGCGTCGAGCTGGGCGCGACCGCGAGCCTCGAGGACGGCACGCTCGCGACCGCTTCGGTGGCGCGGATCGAGCTCGAGCCGGGGCCGGGCGAGGGCGCCGTCGGCGGCGGAAACGGTCGCGCCGCGGGGCCGTTGGTCGCAATCTGCATGGCCACCTTCGAGCCACCGATGGATCTGTTCGAGCGACAGGTGGAGTCGATCCGCTCGCAGACCCACGCCAACTGGATCTGCCTGGTGAGCGACGACCGCAGCTCGCCCGCGGCGCTCGCCGACATGCGCCGCCTTCTCGATGGCGACCCGCGCTTCGTGCTCTCTCCCTCGCCTCGTCGGCTCGGCTACTACCACAACTTCGAGCGCGCTCTCTCGATGACGCCGCCAAGCGCCACCTACGCGACCTTCGCGGACCAGGACGACCGCTGGCATCCAGACAAGCTCGAGACGCTGCTCGGCGCGATCGGCAACGCCAACCTCGTCTACAGCGACACCCGGATCGTCGATCGCGAGGGAAGGCTGCTCTCCGACACCTACTGGTCGCAGCGCCGCAACAACTGCACCAATCTGGCCTCGCTGTTGATCGCCAACACCGTGACCGGCGCGGCGTCGCTGTTTCCACGCCGGCTGCTCGAGCTCGCCCTCCCCTTCCCGCCGCGCCACGGCCTGCCCTACCACGACCATTGGGTGGCCCTCGTGGCACTGGCGAGCGGACGAATCACCTACGTCGATCGTCCGCTCTACGACTACGTCCAGCACACCGACGCCGCCCTCGGCCACGCTCGCGCCAACCCGACCGGCCCGCGGCTGCGGGCCGCCCTGGCGCGGCTCCGCACGGTTGCCGGCAGACCACGGACCACGGTGGCCGCCTGGCGCAGCACCTACTTCTGGGATGTCTGCCGCGTGCTCCAATTCGCGACCGTGCTCGAGCAGCGCTGCGGCGAGCGGATGAGCGCCTCGAAGCGCCGCGCCGTGCGGCGGCTCGCCGCCGCCGATCGCTCGCTGTGGACGATGGCCTGGTTGTGGCTGCGGAGGGCGAGGAAGCTGGTCGGGCGTACCGAGACGCTGACCGGAGAAACCGCCCTGCTGCGAGGGGTCACCTGGCGGCGTGCGGTGTCGCTCGTCGCCCGAAGCCGCAGGCTCCCACCGGCGAGGTTCGGGGGCAACGCGCTGGTGCCGCCGCTCCGAGCCCAGCGCGCCGCTTCGCCCCTGCCCAGCCACAAAGGGGCGCGAACGCTGTTCGAGAAGATCGAGCCGCTCGAGCTGGACATCCGCGAGGATGCTCCCCGTCGGGTCAACCTGCTGGTCCCGACGATCGACCTCGAGCACTTCTTCGGCGGCTACATCGCCAAGCTCAACCTGGCGCGCCGGCTCGCCGATCGCGGGGCCCGGGTCCGGCTGGTCACCGTCGATCCGACCCCTCCGCTGCCGCGCTCGTGGCGGCGCCGGATCGAGTCCTACAGCGGCCTGGCCGACCTCTTCGACCGCCTCGAGGTCTCCTTCGCGCGCGAGCAGGCCCCGCTCCAGGTCAGCCCGGAGGACCGGTTTATCGCGACGACCTGGTGGACCGCCCATCTCGCCCACGCCGCGGCCAGGAGCCTCAACGGCACCCGGTTCCTCTACCTGATCCAGGAGTACGAGCCGTTCACCTTTCCGATGGGCGCGTTCGCGGCGCTTGCCCGCCAGAGCTACGAGCCGCCGCACTTCGCCCTCTTCTCGACCGAGCTGCTTCGCGACTACTTCCGATCCCACGGCCTCGGGGTGTTCTCGGAGGGAGCGGAGGCGGGTGAGCGCGCCTCGGCGGCATTCGAAAACGCGATCACCCGAGTCGAGGCCCCCTCCGAGGCCGCGATGGCGGCGAGGGCGGGTCGCAGCCTGTTGTTCTACGGACGGCCGGAGTCGCACGCGAGCCGCAACATGTTCGAGCTCGGGGTGCTGGCGCTCGCCCGAGCGGTCTCCGAGGGGGTCTTCGGGCCGTCCTGGGAGCTCCACGGCGTCGGCGGCGTCGAGGCGTCGGAGCCGATCGACCTCGGGGACGGCACGATGCTGGAGATGCTCCCGCGACGAAGCCAGGAGACCTACGCGGACCTGTTGCGATCCCACGACATCGGCTTGGCGCTGATGTACACGCCCCACCCCAGCCTGGTGCCGATCGAGATGGCCTCGGCGGGCATGCTGACGGTCACCAACAGCTTCGAGAACAAGACGGCCACCGCGATGGCGGCGATCTCCTCCAACCTGATCGCCGTCGAGCCGAGCCTCGAGGGCGTCCATGGGGGCCTGCGCGAGGCGGTCGCCGGGATCGACGACTTCGCCCGTCGCCGTCGCGGCAGCGAGGTTGGCTGGAGCCGCGACTGGGACAATTCCTTCGACGACGAGCTGATCGACCGGGTCACCTCGTTCCTGGAGGATTGCTGAGCGATGCCCATGGCCGAGAGATCCATCGCGGTGGAGGTCGAGGACCTCCACAAGTCCTTTCGCGTGCCGAGCCGTCGGATCGACACGCTGAAGGAGCGCGCCCTCCACCTCCTGTCTCCGGTCGAGTACACGACCTTCGAGGCCCTGAGGGGGCTGTCCTTCGAGATCGCCGAGGGCGAGTGCTTCGGGGTCGTGGGCCGCAACGGGTCAGGCAAGACGACGCTCCTCAAGCTGCTCGCCAGCATCTACCGCCCCGACCGCGGGAGGATCAGGGTCGCGGGCACCCTGGCGCCGTTCATCGAGCTCTCGGTGGGCTTCAACCCCAACCTGACGGCGCGCAACAACGTGCTGCTCAACGGGGTGATGATGGGCTCGACCCCCAAGGAGGCGCGCCGGCGGTTCGACGAGGTGATCGAGTTCGCCGAGCTGGAGGAGTTCGTCGAGCTGCCGCTGAGGAACTACTCCAGCGGGATGTCGATGCGGCTGGGCTTCTCGCTGATGGTCTTCTCGGAGGCCGACGTGATGCTCGTCGACGAGGTGCTGGCGGTCGGGGACGCGTCGTTCGCCCAGAAGTGCGCCGATGTCTTCCAGCGAATGCGCGACGAGGGCCGGACGATCGTCCTCGTCACCCACGACATGGACAGCCTCAAAGCGATGTGCGACCGGGCGATCCTGATCGAGGACGGGGTGATCGAGCTCGCCGGCGACGCCGACCCGGTCGCCCATCGCTACCTGCAGATCAACCTCTCCGGCCCGGACGGGCCGCCGCCGATCGCCGTCGACGGCGGCGGCGCTCAGGACGCCGCCAGGATCGCCAGGACGTGGCTCGAGGACTCAAGCGGCGAGCGGGCGCGAAGCTTCGAGCACGGCTCGCCGACCCGGCTCTGCGTCGATATCGACGTGCGGGCCCGGATCGAGCGTCCGGTGCTCGCGTTCGAGATCTGCGCGGCCGACGGCACGCAGGTCTTCGGGGCCCCGCTGGCGCTCGCGGAGCAGGACGGCAGGCTCGAAGCCGGCGAGCAGGTCGAGGTCCGCGCCACGGTGTCGAACCTCCTCACGCCCGGCAGGTACGTGGTCAACTGCGCGCTCTCCCAGAACGGCATCGACGCCGTCGACCTGCTGCGACCCGCCGCCCAGTTCGTCGTCACCGGCGAGCACCAGTTCGGGTACGTGGAGCTCGAGTGGGAGTGCGAGATCGAGCGCCGGCCGCGAGCGAGCGCCGTCGAGGCCGTCGACCGATGAGCGCCGTCGGGTCGGCCCCCGCCCTGCGGGACGTCCCGGGTCCCTCGGCCGTCGGCGGCGGAGCGAAGCGCTTCTTCGAGCTCACGTGGCTGCTCGCCAGCACCGACTTCAAGCTCAACTACCTGGACACTGCCTTCGGCTACCTGTGGTCGCTGATGCGCCCGCTGCTGCTCTTCGGGGTCCTCTACACGGTGTTCACGAAGGTGCTCCGCTTCGGAGGCGACATCCCCCACTACGCCGACCTGGTGCTGTTCAACATCATCCTCTACGGCTTCTTCAGCGAGTCGACGACACGCAGCGTCGGCTGCATCCCGGGGAGCGAGCACATCGTCCGCAAGACCCAGTTCCCCCGCCTTGTGATCCCGCTGTCGGTGGTGCTCACGGGGCTCTTCAACCTCTGCCTCAGCCTGATCGCGGTGTTCGTCTTCCTGATCGCCACCGGGGTGACCCCTCGGCTCACCTGGCTGGCGCTGCCGCTGATCCTCGCCCTGCTCCTCCTGCTGACCGCCGGCGTCTCGACGCTGCTCTCGGTGCTCTACGTGCGGTTTCGCGACATCGCCCAGATCTGGGGCGTCCTCGCGCTGGCGATCTTCTACGCCTCGCCGGTGCTCTATCCCGTCGAGAAGGTCCCGCACAGCCTGCAGTGGCTGCTGTTGATCAACCCCTTGGCTCCGTTGCTGACCGCGGGGCGCCGCCTGGTCATCGATCCGAACGCGCCGTCGACCGTCGACATCGTCGGCAGCGCCTGGGGGATCATCGGGCCGGCGCTCGTCCTGGTGGTGATCTGCGTAACGGCGTTCTGGTTGTTCAACCGGGCCGCCCCGCAGGTCGCCGAAGAGCTCTGAGCCGCGGAAGCGGCTCAGCGGTCGTTCGCGATCAACCGCTCCACCTCCGCCAGGGTGTCATCGCCCAGCGCCTCGTCCCAGCTCGCCGGCCAGGCGACCTGCGAGCCCCGGGCGCGCTCCTCGAGTCGCCCGGAGCGCTCCTCGGCCAGGGCAAGCGCCGTAGCCACGCCGTCGACCGACGGATCGGCGGCGATCAGGTTGGCGGAGATCGCTCCCAGGGCCGCTGCGTCCTTGTTGTCGAACGTGTTGGTCACGGTCGCCATCCCGGCGGCGGCCATCTCGATCGCCACCAGGCCCGGGTGCGGCGTGTACATCAGCGCCAGGCCGACATCGAATGAGCTGAGCAGACGCCCGTAGTCCTCCTGGGGGCCGCGGGGGACGAGCCGCAGGGTCGCCCCGGACCTCGGAAGCGCGAGCGCGCCGCGCCCCAGCTCCACCGTGCCGACGCCAGCGAGCTCCCAGCCGGCGAACCGCCCCGAGGCGATCGCCTCGTCGAGGGCCATCGCGCCGACCTCGAACAGGTTCCGGGAGGCGTGCTCCTCGGGGCGAGCGTAGAAGAGCAGCCGCCCTGGGCCCCGCCGGCTCAGATCCTCGGCACGGACCGGGGCAACCGGGGTGATCGCGTTGTCGAAGCTGACCGAGTCGCGGTCGCCGCCCGCCCGACCGTTGGCGAACACCCCGATCGCGTTGGCGGCGAACCAGTCGCGCAGCAGGTCGGTCGAGAAGAGCGCCACGTGGGGAAGCTCGTAGCTGGCCCGGGCGAGCGCGGCAGCGCTTCCCATCGGGAAGATGAACGGCTCGTACTCCTGGATCAGGTAGAGGAAGCGCTCCGCTCGAAGCTCGGGCAGGGCGATCGCCGCGACGTGGGCGGCGGTCCAGTGGGTTGCGATCAGGGCATCGTCGGGGCTGGCCTCGATCGGCTCGCTCGGATCGGCCGCGAAGACGACCTCCAGTTCGAGGGCCGAATCGCCGATCCCCTCGTAGCTCGCGAGCTGCGCCCGCCAGTCGGCGGGGGGTCGGGAGCCCTCCAGGGCGATCACGCGCACCCGGTGTCCACGCTCGCCGAGCCGCCGCGCGAGGTTGAAGACCGCGATGAAGCCTCCGAAGAAGTGCTTCAGGTCGATCGCCGGATGAATGATGTTGACGCGGCGCGGCCCGCCGTCCCGGATCGCCAGACGGAGGGGCGCGAGCTTGTCGACGATCCAAAAGGCGCTGTGGGTTCGGCGGACCGACTGCGCGGTGGCGATCAGCGCCCTCGCCGCGATCACGCCGACGAGCGCCGCCGCGGGGATCGAGGCGACGATCGCGATCCAGCCCCAGCCGCCGCTCTCGGCCCCGACCCCGAGCGCCGTGCCGGCCACGAACGCCGTCGCCAGCGGCAGGGCGATCAGGCCGGCGAGGGTTCGCTTGCGGGTGCCCGTGCTCGCCTGCAGCCGGGCGAGCGACGAGCGCGCGAGGCGGGAGACGGGGCTCATGGGCGCAGCATGTCAGGCTGCTGGCTGATGGAGGGCACAGCACCGATCGCGGTCGTGATCCCGAGCTGGAACTGCCTCAACGACCTGAGCGGCTGCCTGGAGTCCGTTCGCGCCCAGACCGCCGTGGACGTCGAGCTGCTGGTGGTCGACAACGGGTCCGGCGACGGCACGGTGGCCTTCCTGGAGCAGGAGGGCATCGACCACGTCGCGCTGCCGCGCAACCTCGGGTTCGCCCGGGCGGTGAACCTCGGGGTCTCCCGCACCCGCTCGCCGCTGGTCATGCCCCTGAACGCGGACACGGCGCTTGAGCCCGACTGCCTGGAGCACCTGGCGGCGGCGCTGGCGGCGGACCCGGCCCTGGGAGGCGTGCAGCCGCTGATCCTGCAGCTCGAGCCCGGGGCTCCTCGCCGCCCCGACGACCCGGCGGCCGTCGTCTACAGCCTCGGCCAGGCGTTGACCGCGGACGGGCGGGGCCGCGAGGAGGGAGCCGGGCTTCGGCGGGGGGAGGTGTCGACCGAGAGACGGGAGGTGTTCGGCGTCTGCGGGGCGGCCTGCATGCTGCGACGGGAGCTGCTGGTCGAGCTCGGGGGCTACGAGGAGCGCTACTTCGCTTTCTGCGAGGACGTCGACCTGAACGTCCGCGCCCGGGTCGCCGGCTGGCGCTTCGGCCTCGAACCCGGGGCCGTCGTCTGGCATCTGGGGAAGGCGGCTTGGAGCGCCGGCTTCACCCGCCCCGCGGCGGACAACGCCCGGCTCGTGGCCCGCAACCGACTCGCGACCCAGATCAAGTTCATGCCGGCCGGCTCAACCCCGCGGATCGCCCTGGTCGAGGCCGGCGCGCTCGCCCGCGCCGCGGGCGCGCGGCGGCTGCGATCGACCGTGGCGGGCAAGCTCGCCGCGCTTCGCTGGCTGCCGGGGCTGATCGGGGAGCGACGCCGGCTTCGCCGCAGCGGCGACCTCGGACGGGCCAGGGCGTGGCTTGGGATCTAGGAAGCGCGCTGCTCCCGAGCCGGGCCCTCGGGCTTCGAGCGCCCGGGCGCCGGCTCGGCTCTCTTGACGCGGGTCCGAGACTTGAGGCGGAGCGCCGGCTTCTCGACGTACTTGTAGGTGAGCCAGGAAGCCACCCCGGTGATCGTCGCGACGATCAGGAGGTTGAGGCCGAAGGCGCGGAAGCCGCCACCGTTGGTCACGCCGTGCACACGCAGCCAGAGGATGATCGGCGCATGCCACAGATAGACGCTGTAGGAGGCCAGGCCGGTGGCGACGAACGGCGGGCTCTCCAGCGTGCCGATCAGCCACGAGCGCGAATGCGTGGGCGGCAGGACGGTGAGCGCCAGCAGCAGGCCGCAGACGACCGCCACCAGCGTCACCTGCCACTTCGAAGCGATATCCCCGCCCGCGCCGAGCTTCACGATCGCCGCCGCCAGGGCGACCAAGGCGACGCCCGCGACGGGGCGCCACCAGGTCGGCAGTCGCAGCCTCCCGTCCTGCCATTCGACGCGGACCACGGCCAGGGCGAGCCCGAGCGCGAACAGGTGGGCGTGGGTGAAGAACGAGAGCTGCCAGACGCCGATCCAGGTCCGGTCGAAGACGCGACCGACCCCGAAATCGATCGGGAGGCTCGCCAGGCCGACGACCGCCATGAAGGCCGCCGGGAAGAGCATCGCGGCGACTCGCTGGCCATGGGAGCTCGCCCTGCGAGCCAGCTGAAGCGCCGCGACGACGAGCAACGGCAGGAGGAGGTAGAAGACCACCTCGATCGCCAACGACCAGGCCGGGACGATCCCGGTGGCCAGAGTCGCAGGCCGATAGTTCTGCAGCAGCAGCAGGTTCTCGAGCAGCAGCTTGGGATCGTGGATCGCGCTCACGACGGCGGCCTCGCCGTGGTAGACGCGCGCGCTCTGCAGCACCAGCGCGGTGAGCAGGAAGACGAACCAGTAGGCCGGCAGGATCCTGAGCGCGCGGTTTTTCAGGTAGGCGTCGAACTCGGGTCGCGGCTGGCTTCTCAGTGCCGCGGCGGCGAAAGGCAGGAACAGCAGGAACCCCGACAGCGCGAAGAACAGGGTGACTCCGTTCCCCAGCTGGGGGAGTATGTAGGTGCTGAGCCAGTGGAGGTGGATCGGCTCGCGGCGAGGTGGGCTGATCAGCCAGACGTGGTAGAGGACCACGCTCGCGATCGCCACCCCACGCAGTCCCTCGATTCCCGCCAGCCGCCTGGCAAACGCCGGGTGCGCCCTCCCGACGTGCCCCCTCCCGACGTGCCTGGAGCCGCCCTTCTCGATGGGCACGAGTCTAGCGCCGCCCGGACGCCCGATCGGCCGCCGATTCGGGCCGTCGGGCGCGCAGTCGAGCCCGCCTGCGCGCCCTCCTGCCGAGCGTTCGTAGCGTCCCGTCCGCCCTCGCCTGGCCGGTCAGCGCGGCGGCCGGAAACGGCGCCGCGCGTCGCGTCGCCCGGAATCCGCGAGCCCGGGCGCCGATCCCGGCGACGCTGCGGTCGACAGCCATCTGCCCGAGGCAGACCGCCCCGTCGACCGCCAGCACCTGGACCAGGCGCCGGGGACTGCGCAGCACCCCCCACTTGCGGAGCACGTAGCCGCGGCCGAACCCCATCAGGTAGTTCTTGCGCACCGAGCCCGAGCCGAGCGTCGCCGAGTGGGCGTGAGTCCCACGGGCATTCGGGGCGAGAACGCAACGCTGGCCGTCCAGCCGCATCCTCAGCACCAGGTCGACGTCCTCCCAGTAGGCGAACAGCCGCTCGTCGAAGCCACCCGCGGCGAGGTATGCCTCCCGGTCGAAGGCCGCCGCGGCTCCGGAGGGCCCGATCGGGTCGTCGACGCCGTCGTCGAGGAGCGCCAGCGGCTCGCCGTTCAGATAGTCGAAGACGAGCAGCGTTCGGTCGAGCTGCATCCCCGCGGTGTCGATCCGGGAAGGATCGCGAGCTTCGCGCATCACCCCCGCCGCCATCGTCACGCCGGCGGCCGGATCCAGGGCGGCAACGATCGCCTCGACGTAGCCCGGATCGCAGACGCAGTCGTCGTTGAGGAGCACGAGAGCGTCGCCGGCGGCCTCGCGGGCGGCGACGTTGACGGCCCGCGAGTAGCCCGCGTTGTGGTCGAGGCGGATCACCCTGACGCCCTCGAACCGATCGCCCAGATCGCCGACCTCCGGATCGGCGGAGTCGTTGTCGACCACCAGCACCTCCACCCCCGCGGGGCGATCGCGAAGCGACTCGAGCAGCCGGCGAACCCGCGGTCCACCCGCCACGGTCGGGACGATCACGCTGGCCGGGCTCACGGGGCCGGCGGCCCCTCGAGTCGCCGGCCCACGACCACGACGCTGCCGCCCCGACCGGCGAGGCCCGCTCCGAGCTCGAGCACCACAGCCAATGGAGCCAGCAGCGGCCCGGCGATCGCGGTCAGGGCGAGATCGCGGCCGACCCCCGGCTCGTGCTCGAGGTCGCGCTTCAGGGCGCGAAACGCGACGTCCCGCCCGCCGGTCAGCCGGTTGAGCAGCGTCTGCCACATGCCGAGGGGGTTCTGCTCGACCAGCAGCTGGCTGATCCGCTCGATCCGGAACCCCGAGCCCCCCAGCAGCAGCCCGAGCCCGGTCGCGGTGAAGTGGGTGAGATGACGCGGCACGTCCTGATGAAACCATCGATCGCCGCCGATCCGGGCCTGCAGGCTGGCCAGGTTGGGGCAGGCGACGAGGATCAGGCCGCCCGGCCGGAGCCAGGCCGCGATCCGCTCCAGGGACCGAGCCGGGTCGCCCAGATGCTCGAGCACGTGCCAGACCACCACCGCGTCGAGGGTGGCGGGCTCGAGCTCGAGCTCCTCCACCGTGGCCCGCTGCACCGGGGCGCCGCGAGCGCCGGCCATCCGCGCCCCTCCCTCCGAGGGCTCGATCCCGGAGGCGTCGAATCCGGCGGCGACCAGGCGGGACGTGAAGCGCCCGTCTCCCGCGCCGACCTCCAGCACCCGCGAACCCGGCGGCAGACCGCGGACGAAGCGCAGCTTGTCGCGCTCGACCAGCGTTCGCAGGGGCTCCAGCAGGCGGTCGAGCGCGGGACGGGCCGGCGCGTAGGTTCCCGCCTCATAGAGGCCGTCCGGCGGGGTCGCTCCCGGCGGCAGCCCGGTGCGGGCCGTTCCGCAGGCCACGCAGCGGGTCAGCGGGTACTCCCGGCGCCCGGCGAGCTGCGGATCCGTCGCGGTGGCGTCGCGCCAGGCTCGCAGCTCTCCGCCGCACGCCGGGCAGCGCTCGGCGCCCGAGACGCCCGGCGGGGCGGGCTTCGGGCCGGGGGCGCCGCTAATAGGCGCCGTTGCCCCGCAGGGCCACCGGAACCGTCTGGAGGAGGATCCGAACGTCGCGGGCCAGGGAGAGGTTGTCCACATAGTCGAACTCGACCGCGAGCCGCTCGGTGAAGTCCAGATCCCCCCGCCCGTAAACCTGCATCGGCCCGGTCATCCCCGGCTTCACGTCGAGCCGGAAGCGATGCTCGGGGCCGTAGCGCTCGACCAGCTCGACCTGTTCCGGGCGCGGGCCGACGATGCTCATGTCACCGCGCAGGACATTGGCCAGCTGCGGCAGCTCGTCGAGGCTGAACCGGCGCAGCCGCCGCCCCACCCAGGTGACCCGAGGATCGGCCCGCAGCTTGAACATCGGCTCGTCCAGCTTGTCGAACGAGACCAGGTCGGGGAGAGCCTCCTCGGCATCGGGAATCATCGTCCGCAGCTTGTACATGCGGAAGGGCACGCCTCCCATGCCCGCTCGAAGCTGAGTGAAGAACACCGGGCCCCTGCTGTCGAGCTTGATCGCGAGCACGACGAGCGGGAACAGCGGGGCGAGGACGACGAGGGCGACGGCAGAAACCAGGACGTCGAAGATGCGCTTGATCAGCATCGTCGAGCGCGAGGGGTCGCGGGTGTCGTACTCCAGCACCGGGAGGTCGCCGACCTCGGAGAGCCGCGGGGTGGCTCCGGCTCGCCCGCGCAGCGGCGAGACGACGCTCAGCTTCACATGCTGCTCGCGACAGATCCCGGCGAGCTGGCCGATCAGCTCCGGATCGACGCGCTCGGAGGCGAAGATCACGCGGTCGAGGGGGCTGACGAGGTCGCGAAGGTAGGAGACCCGGTCGGCGTGCCACCCGTTCGGCGGCAGGTTGCTCTGGGCGACCAGATGCAGATGCATGTCCGGGAACAGCTCGACCTTGCGCCGCGCCGCCGCGGCGAGCGCGCCCTCGCCCAGCACCGCGGTGAGCTCTCGCGGAGTGGTTCGCCGCCAGAGCCACCGCATCGCCCCGCGCAGCAAGCCGGCGATCACGGTGGCCGCGAGCCAGGCGCGGGCCGCGGCGGCCAACGAAACGTCGCCGGCCGGGGTCAGCGGCAGGACCAGCCCGAGCACCCCGACGCCGAGCGCCGCCCAGGCGGCGATCGCCGGCAGCTCGTCGACGGTCAGGTGGCGCACCGAGCGCTGGTCGCGGTCATAGAGGCCCAGCAGCTTGGCCAGTACCACCCAACCGGGAAGCAGCGCCAGCGCCCACATCACCCGGGCGGTCGAGCCCGCGATCAGCAGGCTGGCCACCGCGCCCGCCCCGACATCGGCGAGGGCCAGCATGCGGCGCCGGCGCGCGTCGCGCCAGAAGCGGTCACCCCGAGCGGCGGCGCCGATCAGCGGCGCGCCAAGGGGTCGCGTCGTCGCCCCGCGCCGACCATTGTGTGCCGGGCTCGCCACATCCCTGTGCCGGGTCAGCTCTCGTCTAGAGCTCATACATCTCCACCCATCGCCGGATCGCTCCCCGCAGCGCATTGGGCCGACTCTCCCTGTGGCACCGCACTTGCAGGACGACGACTCCGGACCAGCGCAGGATATTGCAAATGCTCATTCCCGGTTTTCCCCTCTGCCCGAAAGCAACGGTAGCCGAGTGTCACGCCTTTCTTTGAGAGCTTCCTGTCGGACCGGGCGGACGAATTCAGGGGGCAGCGGAAGCGGGCTCAGCTTCGCCGCCGTGAGGAGCTCCGCCGCGGCGGCGCGGAGGTCTCCTCGGCGGGCGTCGACCCGGGCGGCGACGGCCCATGGGCGCCAGTCGTCGGGCGCCCGGTCGATTGCCAGCCCAGCGGCGCTGCGAGCCGCGGTCAGGTTGTCCGATAGCTCCTCCACCAGCGCCAGCTGGAGGCGCGGCTCCGGTGACCACGGCTGGACGCGTCCGGCATCGCGGGCATCGTTTGCGGCCTGCGGCAGATCGTCTCGGGCGGCCGCGGCGCGGCTCGAGTCGAGCTTCAGGTCGGTGATCAAAAGGATGCCGGCCGCCCAGATCGAAGCCCAGGCGATCCCGATCATCGCGATCCCGAGCCCGAACGGACTCGGGGCCTCCCCTCGGGCCCGCGACGACCGTCGGGCCGGGACCTCGGAGGGAGCGGCGGTCAGCAGCCCGCCGACGGCGATCACCGGCACGAATGCGGCCGGGATCTGCCAGGTCCACTCCAACCCGGCCGTCAACGCGCCCGCCGCCAGGACCGCGAGGGCCGGCGCCGCCTCGCCGCCTCGCGCCGCGAGGCGGCTTCGCCAACCGGCTGATGCCGTCACCGCGAAGAAGCCGAGCACCAGCAACAGCCCGGCGATCCCGAGCTCCGCGAGCGTCTCCAGATATAGGGAGTGGGCGTTGACGAGCGTCAGCGCCACCTCCGGATGCGCGTTCCAGTAGAGGACGTAGTTGCCCGCGCCCACCCCGGTGACCGGCTCGCTCGCGAAGGCGTCGAGCGCCGCCTGCCAGTACTGGCCGCGGTTGCTGCCTCCGGCGCTCAACAGGTGACCGCTGCCGGGGCCCGCGCTGTCCCCCCCGCTGGAGGTGACGTCGCCGACGTGCGCCTCCGGATTGATCAGCAGCACGGCGGCGACCGCGGCGGCGAGCAGGATCGGCGCGGCGACGCGCCACGACACCGCCGGCAGCCTTAGATCGGCCAGCCGCGCGTCGAGCAGATAGCGGGCCATCCCGGCCGCGACGGCGCAGAGCAGAGTCGCGAGCCCGACCTGGAGTCCCTGGTCCTCGGCCGCCGAGTTGGAGAGCCCGTCCAGAAAGGCGCCCCGCGAATGGGCGTAGGCGATCAACAGCACGCCGCCGATGGCGCCGAGCGCGGCACCCGCAAGCAGCACCGGCCGGCGGCGTTCGACCGTGAGCAGGACTAGTCCCCCGGCCACCAGCGCGGCGAACCCTCCTCTGGAGGAGGTGAGATAGAGAGCCAGGGCCGGCAGCGGAAGCAGGCCAACCGAGATCGCTCGCCCCAGCCGGGTCGCCCCGCGGGCCCCGAACCAAGCCAGGAGAACGGCCTGGATCGCGAGACAAGCCGCGAGCCCGTTCCAGTAGCCGATCGGATAGCTGAGCCGCCCCTGGGCGGTGGGCAATAGAGCACCGAGGTTGCGATCGCTGTCCCCGAACAGCGACGGATCGAAACGCGTGCCGAGCGAGGCGACGCAGACGATCGTCAGTCCCAGCGCCAGGCCAGCGAGCCAGGCACGCACGCCGCTCCTCGGGGCGCAGAGCACCACCAGCGTGAACAGTCCGAGGTACCCCGCGACCCGCACGAACGCCGCGAACGCGCGCCCCGCGTCGTCCGCCCAGATCATCGACAGCCCGGTCAGCACGCCGAGGCCGGCGAGGCAGCCGCCCGCGGCGATCGCCCACCTGGGCACCGACCGCAGCGACCAGGCGCGCGCCAGCGCTCCCACCGCGACGACCAGCCAAACCGCGATCGTCGCGGCCGCGGTCAGCCGCTGGGAGGAGCCACCGTTCGCGAGAGCGAGCGCCGTGTAGGCGACCGCAACCAGCACGAGAGTCCCGTGCTTGAACGGCTCGATCGAGCGCCCGATCTCCCGCACCGATATCCTGTGGTCCGCTGATGGGACGGTTGGCAAGGGGCGCAGAGTCTAGGTGGACGGGTGCGGCACGCTATGCAATCGCGCTGGCGTGCGCCGCGATCGTGCTGGCGCTGCCGGCGGCGGCGCTGGCCGATGCGTCAGCCCAGGGCCAGTACACGCCGCCGAACGTGACCGCCTCGGGCGCCGGTCACGATCGGGGCAACGCGGACGGCGCGGTCCCCCCCGCGGCCAGCTCGAGCGGCGGCTCCGGCAACGCGGCCCTGCCGATCCTCTTGGGCGGCATCGTCGTGATCGGAGGCGCGGGCGCCCTGATCCTCTACCGCCGACGCCGGAGCGATCCGAGCTCACCCGAGTGAGGTCGGCCGGCTCGCTGTGAAGCGTTCCGCGGCCATCGGCTGGTCTGGCTCGGCGGGATCCATCCGGTAGCTGCGTGCCGGCCGAAGGCGATGGCCTGGCCGAAGCTCGCCGGCCCCGGCGGGTCGCGTTCGTCCTCGCCGGTTTGGCGCTGCTCGTCGTCGCGGTCCTCGCGGCGCTGCTGATCCCGCGCTCCTCGAGCGTCGCCCCGGCGGCCGGCGACTATCTGTTCGGGATCGCCAACTCAGCCCCCCTCGATGCCGCCGACCTCAAGAAGATGAGGGTCGCCAGGGTCAGCTCGGTCCGCTTCCTGTTCGCCTGGTCGGCGATCGAGCACCGCCGGGGGGGGTCCTACGACTGGATCGCAACAGACCGGATCGTCGGCCAGCTGGCCTCGCACGGCATCCAACCGGTCCCGTTCGTCTACGGGTCCCCTTCCTGGATTTCCAGAGATCTGGCCGGGCCCCCGCTCGCCAACCCCAGCGACCGCGCTGCCTGGACGGCCTTCCTGAAGGCGGCCGTGAATCGCTACGGGCCCGATGGCAGCTACTGGGCCGACAACTACGAGCGGCAGTTCGGCGGCGACGTGAAACCGGTTCCGATCGCCGCCTGGCAGATCTGGAACGAGCCCAACCTGCCCCACTACTTCGCCTCGAAGTCCCCGCCGGCCGCCTACACGCAGCTTCTGCGGCTCTCGCATGACGCGATCGTCAAGCAGGACCCGGGCGCCGAGATCGTGCTCGCCGGGATGCCCGGCTACGGCAAGCCCGACACGGCGTGGCAGTTTCTCGACAACCTCTATCGCCAGCCGGGCTTCGCGGGCGCCTTCGACGCGGTGGCACTCCATCCGTACGCCCGCACGGTGGCCCAGCTTCGGCTC
>JAHEXV010000008.1 GCA_023251935.1 bacterium
CGGGCGAGGACCTCGGCGCCCTCGCCGAGCACCCGCTCGACCAGCGCCGCGGCGAGGACGAAGACCTGGCTCGACTCCGCCGGGCGGGCCCGCGCGTATTCGATCTCCGGCCCGACGGCGACCGCGGCGTTCGAGATCAGCGTCCAAGGGGTCGTCGTCCAGACGAGCAGCCGGTCGCCCGGCGCGAGCGGCGCCCGGGCCTCGCGCACCGGCAGGCCGACGTACACGGACGGGTCCTCGACGTCGTGGTACCCCTGAGCGACCTCGTGCGACGACAGGGCGGTGCCGCATCGCGGGCAGTAGGGGACGACCTTATGGCGCTCGTACAGCCGCCCGTCGTCCCAGATCCGGCGCAGCGACCACCACACCGACTCGATGTAGGTGTCGGCCAGCGTCACGTAGGCGTCGTCGAGATCGATCCAGAAGCCGATCCGCTCGGTGAGCCGCGCCCACTCCTCAACGTATCGAAAGACCGACTCACGGCAGCGCTGGTTGAACTCGGCGATCCCGTAGGCCTCGATCTCGGCCTTCGAGGTGATGCCCAGCTCCTTCTCGACCTCGAGCTCGACCGGGAGGCCATGGCAGTCCCAGCCGGCCTTCCGCGGCACGCGGTAGCCGCGCATCGTTCGGTAGCGGGGGTAGATGTCCTTGAAGACCCGCGAGAGCACGTGGTGCGAGCCCGGCTCGCCGTTCGCCGTCGGCGGCCCCTCGTAGAAGCTCCACACCTCGGCGTCGGCTCGCTGCGCCAGCGAGCGGTGAAACACGTCGCCCTCCCGCCAGCGCTCGAGGACCCGCTCCTCGAGCTCGGGAAAGGACTGCTTGGTGTCTACCGGCTTGAAGGCCATCGGCGCCTGATTCTGCCAAGCGCCGGGTGCGCGCCCGGTTCACCCCGGCCGGTGGCGCCTTTCTGGCGCTATCCGCGAGCAAGGCGCCATCCCCCAAGTCGAGTTGCCGACCAGAGGCGGAGTTTGCCCGGCTCCGTAGCATCAGGTCCCTGCGGCGCGTCTTCCCGATTTCGATCTTGCTTGTCCTGGCCGCCGCCGGGTGCGGCTCGAGCGGCGAGAGCGCGACCCCCGTCGCCTGCCTGGCGCCGACCGCCGAGTACCTGAGCGCGCTCCGGGAGGCGCCGGGCGAGGTCCGCCTCGGCGGCGGGACCCCGATCAGCGACTGCTTCGGCGCCACCCAGGGAGCGGGCGAGCTGGCCAACGTCGGCCAGACCGTGATTGAGGCCGCCACCCGGCTCAACGCCAGGGCGCGGCGCGATCCGGGCGGGCGGGCCACTGTGATGCTCGGCTATCTCGCCGGCGCGGTTCACGAGGGTGCCTCGCACGCATCCGGCGCCGATGCCGACCTGGTCCGCCGCCTCGACGCCGCGGCGCGCTTCAGCTCCGGCGGCGGGACGTTCGGGGCCGCCTTCGAGCGCGCCTACGGGAAGGGATACGCTGCCGGAGAGCAAGGCGGCTGATGGCGACGACGGATGACAATGACCGCGACGAGCGTTGAAACCGAGCTCTGGGGCGAGGAGACGATCAAGGCGCTCGCCAACTTCCCGGTCTCCGGCGAGTCGATCCCGGTACCGGTCGTTCGGTGGCTGGGAAGGATCAAGGCGGCCGCCGCCCGGGTGAACGCCGAGCTCGGCCTGCTCGACACCGAGATCGCGGCACGAATCGCGGCCGCCGGGGACGAGGTGGCCTCGGGGAGATACGACGACCAGTTTCCGATCGACGTCTTCCAGACCGGCTCCGGGACCTCCTCGAACATGAACGCCAACGAGGTGATCGCGAACCTGGCCGGGGATGAGGCGCACCCCAACGACCACGTCAACATGGGCCAGTCGTCGAACGACGTCTTCCCCTCCGCGGTTCACCTGGCGGCGCTCGGCGAGGTGGTCCACGACCTGCTGCCGGCGATGGATGAGCTGGCCTCGGCTCTGGAGCGCAAGGCCGAGGAGTTCTCGGAGGTGGTCAAGGCCGGGCGCACCCACCTGATGGACGCGGTCCCCGTCACCCTGGGCCAGGAGTTCGGGGGCTACGCGGCCCAGGTCAAGCTCGGGCGGGACCGCGTCCACGCCACTCTGGGCCGGGTCGGCCAGATCCCGCTCGGCGGGACGGCGACCGGCACCGGGCTCAACACCCATTCCGAGTTCGCCGAGCGGGTTCGCCGCAAGCTCGTCGCCGACACCGGGCTCGAGATCTCCGAGCCTCTGGACCGCTTCGAGGCGCAGGGGAATCGCGACGCCCTGGTCGAGCTCTCGGGGGCGCTCAAGGTGGTCGCCGTGTCGCTGACCAAGATCGCCAACGACCTCGCGCTGATGGGATCCGGGCCGCGGGCCGGGCTCGCCGAGCTGCGCCTTCCCGCGCTGCAGAAGGGCTCCTCGATCATGCCCGGCAAGGTCAACCCCGTGATCTGCGAGGTCGTGATCCAGGTCGGGGCGCAGGTGATCGGCAACGACGCGGCGATCACGATCGCCGGCTCGCAGGGCCAGTTCGAGCTCAACGTCCGTGTGCCGCTGATCGCCCGCAACCTGCTCGACTCGATCAAGCTCCTGGCCGCCGCCTGTCGCCTGCTCGATACCAAGTGCGTGCGGGGCATCGAGGCCGACGAGGAGATGGCCGAGCGCCACGCCGAGGCGACTCTGGCGACGGCCACGGCGCTCAACCCGCACATCGGCTACGACCGTGCGGCCGAGATCGTCAAGGAGGCGCACCAGTCCGGTCGGCCGCTGCGCGAGGTCGCGATCGAGATGGGCGTCGACCCCGACATCCTCGAGCGGGCGCTGGACCATCGCAAGATGGCTCGACCGCACGGATAGAGCACTCGTAAGCCCGAACTAACGTAAGTCTGTGCTTAACTACTCGCGGTGGCCCATACCGGTGCGGAGATGAGTGGCGCCCTGCGGGCGATCGCCGAGCCCCGGCGGCGGGAAATCCTCCGCCTGGTGCGCGACGGCGAGCTCTCCGCCGGCGAGATCGCGAGCCACTTCGAGGTCACAAGGCCGGCGATCTCCCAGCACCTCGGGGTGCTGAAGGAGGCCGGGCTGCTGTCCCAGCGACGCGAGGGGGCGCGGCGCCTCTATCGGGCGCGCCCGGAGGGTCTCGACGGTCTGCGCGACTTCCTCCAAGACTTCTGGGGAGACCGGCTCCGGCGGCTCAAGTGGGAGGTCGAGGCCGAGGGGCAGAGGAGGTCGAGGACGAGTGCCAACTGAGGGCGCCCGCGAGGCGGACGCGGTCGTCTGCGAGCTGCGGATCGCCGCGCAGGCCGAGGCCGTGTTCCCGTTCTTCACCGACCCCGAGCTGATCGTCCGGTGGATGGGAGATCAGGCGACACTCAACCCGCAGCCGGGCGGCGCCTATCGGCTGCGAATCGCCAGCAGCCACATCGCCCGCGGCGAGTACCTCGAGGTCGAGCCGCCCGATCGGGTCGTCCTCACCTGGGGCTGGGAGGACGAGGGAAGCCTGGTCCCGCCCGGATCGAGCACGGTCGAGGTCGAGCTGATCGTGGAGGGAGAGGGGACCCTTGTCCGCCTCACGCACCGGGACCTTCCTTCCGCGGCGCGCGACGGCCACCGGATGGGATGGGATCACTACCTCGCACGCCTGGCGGTGGCTGCCACCGGCGGCGATCCCGGACCCGACCGGGGGCCGGGTTCGGACGCCGAGTGAACTTGAGGGACGAATCGACTGTACGTCGAGTGCAAGGGCGCCGCGACGGCGCCGGAAAGGAGATCAGATGGGTCAGCCGGTAGTGCACTTCGAGGTGATCGGGAAGGACGGAGCCAAGCTTCAAGGCTTCTACTCGGACCTGTTCGGCTGGGAGATCGACGCCAACAACCCGATGAACTACGGGATGGTTCAGCGCGACGGGAACACCACCGACGACGGCCTCGGGATCGGGGGCGGCATCGGCCCGGCGCAGGAGGGAAGCGACGGCTGGGTGACGTTCTACGTCGCGACCGACGACGTCGAGGGGAGCCTGACGAAGGCCGAGAGCCTCGGCGGATCGCGGGTGATGGGCCCGATGGAGGTCCCGGAGGGCCCCGAGATCGGCCTCTTCAACGACCCGGAGGGACACCTGGTCGGAGTGGTCAAGATGCGGGACGCCTAGCGCGACCTTCGTCTCGGAGCGGCCGCGGCGTAACGCCGCGGCCGCTTGCTCGTCCAAGGGGTAGAGGCGCAACCCGCGCCATAATCCGGAAGGAGCCCCATGGACACCCCCACCACGACCACCGACGCGCAGACGCGGACCGAGAAGGCCACCTTCGGCGCCGGCTGCTTCTGGCAGGTCGAGGCCACCTTCCAGGAGCTCCCGGGGGTGCTCGAGACCGCGGTCGGCTACGAGGGCGGCGAGGTCGACAATCCGACCTACGAGCAGGTCTGCAGCGGCACCACGGGTCACGTCGAGGTCTGCCAGGTGATCTTCGACCCGTCGAAGGTGAGCTACGAGGAGCTGGTCTCCAAGTACTTCGAGATCCACGACCCGACCCAGCTGAACCGCCAGGGGGTCGACGTCGGCTACCAGTACCGCTCCGTGATCTTCGCCGACTCCGAGGAGCAGGCAGAGACCGCCCGCCAGGTGATCGAGCGCACGCAGCCGCGCTTTCGGGATCCGATCGTCACCGAGGTCGAGCCCGCGAAGCCGTTCTGGCGGGCGGAGGAGTACCACCAGTGCTACCTCTCCAAGCGCCAGTCCGGAGGGCTGATCGGGACGCTGTTCGGCCGCTGAGCGCCAGCGCCCGGGCGCGGGCCGCTAGAAGAGCGGCCCGCGCTCGAAGATGTCGCTGTCGTTGTTTTGGTCGTTCGCCGCGTAGCGGTCCGCTGAGGCGAAGGCCACCCACTTGCCGTCCGCCGAAAGGGCGGGCAGCGCGGCGTCGACGTTGCCGAGTGGATCGCCGTTGGACTTCACGGTGACGAGCTTCGTCTTTCCCTGGGTGCGGTCCCGGACGTAGACGTCGCCGACCAGGTCGGTGTCCTTCGGGGAGAGCTGCGCCAGCGAGTCGAAGGCGACGAAGCGCCCGTTGCCCGAGATCTCGATCGGGTGCGGGTCGGTGTAGCCGCTCGCTCCGGTCGCCTGCTTGCCGTTCGACTTCACGCTGACGAGCGAGGTCTTGTGGGTGTCCAGGTTGCGCACGAACACGTCGGCGAAGTTCGGGTTATCGTCGGACCCGTTGTAGATGCCGAAGGAGTTGAAGGCGACCAACTTGCCGTCGCCTGAGATGACCGGGTGGGTCGAGCTGACGTTGGAGGGAGGGGTCTGGCCCGGATATGTGGGCTCGTCCCCGTTCGAGCTCAAGCTGGCGCGGACGGTCTTCTGCGCCTTCATGTTGCGAACGAAGACGTCTCTGTCGACCAGGAACTGGTAGTCGGTGTCCGAGGTCATCTGACCGTCGAAGGACTGGAAGGCGATCTTCTGCCCGTTCGCCGAGAGCGAGGGCTCGGAGCTGTCTTGTTCAGGCTGCGAGCCGTCGTTGCGGAGGCTCACCTGCTCGGTCTTCCCGTTCGTCAGGTCGTGGCGGTAGACGTCCAGGTCCCCGTTCACGTCGGCGTTCGAGAAGGCCCCGTCGGTGTCCCAGGCGACGTAGCGGCCATTTGCGGAGATCCGAGGATCGCTGCTGTCGGCGAAGACCTGGTCGCCGTTCGACTTGACGCTGGTCCGGGTGGTCTTGCCGCTCTTCATGTCGTGCACGTAGACGTCCTCGAAGCCGTTGGTGTCGCCGCCGACGAGCGGGGCGCCGGAGCGGAAGGCGACCTCTTGGCCGTCGCCCGAGAGCGAGCAGCTGTCGCTGTCGCCCGTCGCGGCCTCCTTGCCGTTCGACTTGATGCTGACGCGCTTCGTCTTGCCCGTCCTGCGATCGTGGACGAAGACGTCGTCATCGTTGTTCGCGTCTCCGCCCGTGAACTTGCTGACGGATTCGAAGCAGACATAGCGACCATTGCCGGAAACCGACGGGAAGTCGCTTCCGAAGGGGCCTTCGTTCCCGTTCGACTTGACGCTGACGCGGGTGGTCTTCAACTTCGCGCCCGCTCCGGCGGCCAGCGAGGCCGAGGCGAGGATGGCGATCAGCGCGGCGAGGACGGCTGCGGTTGTCCGCCTGGCTCCGTTCATGCGACCAAGGTACCTGGGAATCGCCGGCTTGTCATCATCCCCAGGTGTGGTTTCGACCACACCCAAAAGCGTTGGTTTCGAGAAGCGTTGGTCTTGTATGGTCGCCCGGCTTCCGCTTGCGGTGAGCATGATCGTCGTTTCGGCTGGGCTCGCTGCCGCATCACCGGCCTTCGCGGCGCCGGGCGTCAGCGTCTCGGGCACGACGCTGATCGTCACGGCCGTGCCGGGCGCCAAGGACAACCTGCAGATAACCCGTCCATCGCAGGCGAGGATGCGGGTGAGCGACTTCCCCAGCGGCGTGTATACGGGCTCCGCCGTCCACGCCGGCGCCAGTTGCGCTCAGACCGGGACCAAACAGGTCAGTTGCGTAGCGACCGGCGTCGAGCGGATCGAGGTCTCATCGGGAGATCTGCCGGACAAGGTCGTCAACTCGACCGGGATCCCGAGTTCGCTCGACGGCGGATCCGCCAACGACAACCTGATCGGCGGCTCGGCCAGGGACACCCTGATCGGCGGCCGGGGCCCCGACGTGCTCCAGGGTAAGAACGGAAATGACCAGCTTCTCGCCCGCGACGGCGCCTCCGACGATTTGATCGACTGCGATGGAGGGGCCGGGGACCGAGTCGAGCTCGACCTCCTCCCCCTCGACCCCAACGCCCTGGTCAAGAGTTGCGAGACGAAGACCCGCGGCTGAGGGGGGCCATCTCCTCTCCCCCTCAGGGGCCCTTGCCGTCGACGTCGAGGCTGAAGGGGTTGAAGACGTGAGGAATGAAGCTCCGCTTCGCGTGGCTGCCGTTGAGCCTGGCTCGCCCGATGCTCCCGTAGAGCTTGCCCACCGTGGGCTGGTTGGTCCAGTAGATGTGCTTGCGGTCGACCGCCAGCCCACTCGGTGAGCTGATGCCGGTGTTGAAGGTGGCGCCCTTGATAAACGAGTTGTTGACGCTGGACTCCGAGCCGTTGATCTTGGCGCGCCCGACCGTCGTCCCGCGGAAGTTCACCGCCGGTTGGGTGTTCGTCCAGTAGACGTGGCGGCCGTTCACGGCGACGGCGCACGGCGCACGGCGCACGGCCCACGTCGAGCCAGGTGTGATTTGCGGGTCCCACGTCAACTGATGCCCGCGCGATGTAGTGGGATTCGCTCCAGTAGACGTGCTTGGCGTCCACGTCGAAGCCGCAGATGTAGCTCCCAGCGCCGGGTTCCGTGTACCCGCCTCCGGGGTTCGACTTCGGGGCGCGGTCGATGGCGTTGTTGCCTGTCTGGCAGGTGTTCTTCAGCCAGAACAGGTCGGCGGAGGTTGCCCGCACCCCGAAGACGCCGCAGTACGTCGCGGCGTAGCGGTACGCGTGATCGGGGTGCTTGCCGGCGATGGTCGCGCGCCCGATCCTCGCCATGGTGGGATTGCTGCCCGACTCCCCCCAGAAGACGTGCTTGCCATCGCTCGCGACGCCCGCGCCGTAGTAGATGCCCTGGACGAGCGCCGCCTTGGCGTGGGTGCCGTCGAGATCCGCACGTCCAATCTTGCTGTTGGCGCTGTCGTAGCTCGACCAGTACACCTAGGCGCCGGCGCTCGCCGCGGTAAGCATGAGAACCGATGTCGCCAGCAGCGCGGCGGCACCCGCGATCAGGCGGCGACGCGCTAGCTCATGCGTGAGCGACCCCTCCCGGTGACGCAACCTCGCCACAGACCAAGGATACCCCGAGTCCGCCCGCTGTACCCGGCGTTCACCCGGGCATGCCCGCGCCACCGGCCACGATGGTCGGCAGCGCGGGCGCAGACGCCGATCGCGTCAGCCCTTGTGGAAGGAGACGAGCCTCAGCACCTCGCGCGGGCCCTTGACCGTGACCTCGCGAACGGTGCCGATCCCGCGAACGTAGTACTTGTTGTCGATCACCCCGGGCTCGAGCGGCGTCCACTCCTTGGTCCGGAGGGCGTGGTGGGAGGACACAAAGGGCACCGAGACCGATGCGTTCAGGTCGAGGACCTTGAAGTGGTCCTCAGCCTGGCCCTTGAGAAACTCCTGGCGGGCGGATTGCCCGACCTTCGGATGCCCTGAGATCAAGACCCCGGCCCGGGCGCCGTTCACACCGGCTTTGAAGGAGCCCTCGGTGCTGGTCGTGTTGCCGTGTCTGTCGAGCTCCTTGGTCGCCTCGCCGAGGTACCACACGTTGCGGTGGCGATCCTGGGCGTAGAAGTCGTTCGTGACCTCCTCGCGCCTGCCATGCACTCGAACGACATCGTGGACCACCGTCGCCTTGACGCCCAGGATCCTCTTGGTCCTGTGGGTCACCCTCATGTCGTCAACCATCTTCGTGTGGCCCTTTGCGCCCTTGTAGTGCCACCTACTCCCCGGCTTCAGCGGAAAGTAGGGGTTGTCGACTCGACGGACGAAATCGCTCGGACTGAGTGTCGCCGGCCATCCTGGCCCGGCACCCGACTTGATCGGGCCGGGCGTCTGGGGAGCCGCCGGAGTCGTTGCGGCGGCGGTTGCGGATCCCCCTCCAATCAGCGCCGAGGCTATTCCCAGCGCCAGGATCGCCCTCCCCCGGATCGAGTGATTCCTCGAGTTCACTGCTGTCCTCCTTCGGGTGGGACGTTTTCCCCACCCACGGTAGGTGGATGGGATGAAAGAGGGATGAATGTGCACGGCCCGTCGAACGCGAGCCCTCGTCAATCGGCAGCGCGGCCGCTCTCGCCCCGTCGATCGCAAGAGCCGCACGGCCGCTGCACCGGTCCGCCTGATAGCCATAGCCTTGGAGTTGCCCTGGCTTGGGGGTGCGGACGCGGTCCGGCGCGTTCGATGCTGGAGCCGACGAGAGGAGGCTCGGGGGACGAGGGCCGGCGGGGGGCGGGGGTACGCCTAGCTCGAGCGCCGCACGTGCCTAGCCGTGGACAGCGCCTGGCTCTTTTGGCGACCGCCGCTCGAGATGGATCCCTCCTAGGGAACCTGTTCTTCGTCTCACAGCCGGTGGCAGTGTCGGTGTCGGAGCCGGCCGAGCAGACGTCGGTGTTGGGGCCACCGTCGAGACTGTCATCGCCCGAGCCACCCTAGAGGGTGCCTTCCACGTTGAGGCGGCGCCCGAGTTAGGGCGTTCGCCCATCGCTGAAAGCGATCGAGCTGCCATGGGTCGCAGTCACGGTCGGCGCCGAAGCCATCCCCGCGTGTGCCGCTCCTGTCCCGCTCAGACGTTGATGGGAGAGCAGATAAGAGCATTTCGAGCGGGAATAGCCGTGATATGCGGTCAGCGCGGGAGTTGTGGAGCCCGGGGATGGGGGCGATCAGCCGTCAGGCCAGTCGACTCGGCGCTCGATTCATCCCGCCTTCCGAGCAGCAAGTACGTGGTCATCGGCCGCTTGCCCTTCACCTCGATCGTCCCCCGCTGGCGGAGGTCGTAGCGGTCGCGCAGCCGCTCGTAGGCACGCTCGGTGACCTGGATCGCGCCGGGCAAGCCGTGGGACTCCATGCGGCTCGCCGTATTGACGGTGTCGCCCCACAGGTCATAGATGAACTTGGCGCGGCCGATGACGCCAGCGACCACCGGGCCGCTGTCGATGCCGATGCGAACCTCAAGCGCTTGGCCGCTGTCCGCCCCGAGTCGCGCGACCTCTGCGCCCATCTCCAGCGCCATGTCGGCGATCGCCTCGGCGTGGTCTTCGCGCGGGCTGGGAAGGCCCGCGGCGACCAGGTACGCGTCCCCGATCGTCTTGATCTTCTCCACGCCATGGCTGGCGGCGAGCGCGTCCCAGCGAGCAAACACCCGGTCGAGCAGGGCGACAACCTCCGTCGGAGCGAGCCGCTCCGACAGCTGGGTGAAGCCGACGATGTCGGCGAACATCACGGTCGCCGATGCGAACCCGTCGGCGATTATCTCGTCGGACTCTTTGAGGCGGCTCGCCACCGGCGCGGGCAGCACGTTGAGCAGCAGGCGCTCGGAATCGGCATGCGCCTGCTCGCGAGCGCGCACGAAGTACTGAAGGAGCACGTAGGCCGTCGTGGTGACCCCCAGGATGTTGAACGCAAAGAACGTCACGACCACGCCGTTCGGGATATCGGGTGCGCTCGCCGTCAGGGTGGGATCGATCCCAGCAGAGACGGCCACCAAACCGGCGAAAGCTAGAAACCACGGGACCGCCTGGCGCGCGCCGACGAACAGCAGGGCACCCACCGGGCTGGTGAAACCCCACAGCGCGACCGCCGACGACGTGGCGAAGCCGCCCAGGCTCCACTGCAGGGCGAACGGCAGGACGAGGCTCATCCCTAGCTGGCTCGCCCGGAACAGGCGGTAGCGGCGCCCGTGCGCAAACGCGTAGATGCTCGCCGCCGAGGCGAGCTGGTAGGCGAACGGAATCGCGGCCGAGAGCCACAGGCCGAGCGCCGCGTACGTCCCAACCCATATAAACGCCAGTGTCGCCATCAGGCTCGACGACAGCACCAGCACCGACTTGCGAACCCTGGTCTCCTCCGAGTCCGACGGCAGCACGCCGACATCGGCGAGCCGCCGCAGCCAGCCAGGCAGTCGTGTGGCGGCCGCCGACCGACTCGATCTCCGATTTGTCAGGTCAGCGCCGTGCGAGGGTCCGACGCTCCATCAACCTTGATCGGTCGCGACCAGCCGCGCAGACCGTATGCGGCGTTCGCTAGCCCCTTGCATCCGGCCGAGTCTAGATGGGGCCGCTCGTGGTCCGAAGCGCAAGTTGCACTGAGCATGGAGAGCGAAGCAAAATCGGGAGCGGGTCCGGTTTGGCGCGCGAAGGGGAGTCGTGACTGACGCCTCGGCGGACTGATCCCTAGCAGCAGCCACCGCCGCCGCCCTCGCCGCGCCAGGCCATGCGTCCTTCGTATCAGGTCTTGACCGCCAGGAGGAAGCCCGCCTCCGCGGCGAGCCTTCGGGCCTTCTTCAGCTGCTCGACCGTGAAGTCGATCCCAATGACGCTCCCCGCCAACCCGACTCGGAGCGCGGCAAAGAAGACGTCCATGCCCGAGCCGCTCCCCATATCGACGACGGTTTCGCCCTGGTTCAGGTTCGCAAGATCGAAGAAGTAGCCGACCCCGGCGAACGACTCGATCGCGCCGGCGGGGAGGCGGTCAAGGACGTCGCCCGGATAACCGAGGTGCTCGGCCAGCCGGCGACCGCGACCTCTTTGCCATCTGCATATACGAAATCTCTTTCCCTTGGCTGCCATGGGTCGCAGTCACAGTCGGCGCCGAAGCCATCCCCGCGTGTGCTGCTCCTCTCCCGCTCGGACGTTGATGGGGTATAGCTGTCGCCTGAACCCGGACACTTTGCACCTGGCCGGGTGTGGAATCCGCGCTGAAAACCGCGGGATTTGGTCGTGCTACGGAGTGGCGCCCTTAATCCCCGCGGGATCGGCCAGCCGGTGCCGCGCCATGGTCTTGGGATCGCCGTGCGGGGCCTGGCAGCGGGCGGCGCCGCGCGGCTTTGGCGATCGAGCGGAGCGAGAGCGGGCGCGGGGCGGCGCGGGCGGTGGGGCGCCCACCGGCGCCGATTATGCAGCACACCGGGCCCGCGAGCAGGAGGCGCCGGAAGGCAGTGCGGTAAGCGCCCTACTCCCGCAACCCGGCGGCTTTCGAGGCGCTCCTCGCCCTCCACAGCGTCGCCGTTTGGCTACTTACAGACGACGTTCAGGCACTGCGCGGGGTTCCCGTTGCCATGCGCCTTGTTTCCGCCGCCGTCGACCACGCCGAGCACCGCTTCGATTCCGAGATCGCGGTTGTGAACCGCGTGGTTGCCGGTAATCGTGGTGCGGCTGTTGACGTCGATGCCATCGTCTTTCGAGCGAACGGCATGGTTGCCCTCGAGCCGGGTGTGGGAGGCGGTTGACTGGACGAGGAAGCCATCGTGCGCGCCTCGGACGTGATTGTCGCGCACCACGTTGTCGACCGCTGGAGGCGTGTCGGGTTCGAACGCGGCGACCCGGATGCCCGCAAAGCTGGCGTGATTGACGAAGTTGTGAGCGATCAGGTTGTCGTGGCCGCCCTCGAACGAGATCCCGATCCCGCAGCCCTCGGGGCACCCGAGCGAGTCGGCGACGTGGTTTTGGGTGATGACGTTGCGGTTGCCGACCACGATGATGTCCCCGGGGTTTCGAGTCACGTTTCGGCTCACGACGTTGCCGTTGCCGTTGAGAACCAGCGCGGCGAACGCGTTGTCGGAGGCCCGGTTCTTCGCGATCAGGTTGTGGTCGGAGTCGCTGAGGAAGATGCCGGTGTCGCCGTTCCCCGACACGGAGTTGCGCTCGATCCGAACGTGACGGGAACCGAACAGCTGTATTCCGTTGGTGTCCGAGGTGAGGCCGTTGTCGTCGGCGGAGGTCTTGACCACGCGGCTATCCGTGGAGTCGAAGAACGAGATGCCGGAGAAGAAGTTCGACGAAGCGGCGAGGTCGAGCAGGCGGTTGTCCGCAACGCCATCGCAGAGGACGCCAAAGACGAATTGCTTGACCGAACCGCCCTTGATCGTGACCGCCGCGTGACCGTCGGCATTGGCGATCCCGACGTCGCAGATCGCGGTCGGGACACAGCCGGACGACTTGCCGTCGCCGTCGATGGTGTGGCCCTTGAGATCGAGCGTGACGTTGTCGGCGCCGATCACGATCCCGTTATTGGGGCAGTCGACGAGGTCGCGGTGGAGCTTCGTGTCGGTGGTGATCGTGTCGCCGCAGCTCAGCTGGCTCGCCGAAGCCCGAGCGGAGCCGAAGGCGAGACAGGCTGCCACCGCCAGCGCGAGGATCCCCACGGAAACACGCCCCATCGTTCTCATTCCCCCCCTTAAGCAACGGGGGCTGATCCCCCCCTCACCCCGCGACGCTACACCCAGGTGCTGCTCGGGCGCAACCCTGCCGGCCCAGGGATTACCTCAGAGCAGGTACGGAGCGCACGACGTCAGGTCGTGACGCCTTCGAGCCCGTAGATCGTCTCCTCGAAGGCGTCGTGACTGTGCGGCGCGGGCATCTTGCTGTCGGCGGGAACGAAGCACTCGAAGACACTCGCGCTTCCGTTCGAATCGGCGGCCTCAACCAGGAAGCGCACGCTGAGGGCGCCCACCTGAATCATTTCCTTGGACGCTGAGCTCATCTGCCTCTGTCTCCAAGCCTATGGTTTCGAGGGCCTCGGCTTCCGTCGCAAAGCGAAAGGCAGGCTTTCGATGCATGCTCAAGTTAGCGCGCTGGGCAATGGGCTCGTGGTGGCGCACGGGTACGGGGTCCGAATCCGGGTCCACCGTCGCCACCTCGTAGTCGAGGACGGCGTCGGCCGGAAACGGCGCGCACGCCGCTACCACCGCGCCACGTCCCGCCTCAAGCGGCTGGTGCTGATTGGCCATACCGGCTACATCACTCTCGACGCCCTGCGCTGGCTGCGTGACATCGGAGCTGCGCTCGTGCACCTCGGCGCCAACGGCCAGCTGATCACCACCTCGACCGCCGCCGGCCCTGACCTGGCGCCGCTGCGCCGGGCCCAAGCCCTGGCCGCGACGAGCGATGCGGGCGTCGAGATCACCCGCGAGCTGCTGGGCGCCAAGGTCTCCGGTCAGAGAGCAATCCTCGACGATCTGCCCGGCGGCCCTAAGAGCGCCGACGCAGTGGACCACGCGCTCCTCGAAATCAACCAGGCGTCGGCGCTGGAGGCTCTACTAGCCGCCGAGGCGCAGGCCGCGAGCGCGTATTGGGATGCGTGGTCCGAGCTGCCGATCCCGTTCCCGGCCGGCGATCTCGCAAGGCTCCCCAAGCACTGGCTTACCTTCGGACAGCGCCACTCGCTGCTCACCGGCGGTCCGCGACTGGCGACAAACCCGCCCGGCGCCGTGCTCAACTACCTCTACGCGGATCGACGCGCGCCGGGCTCCGAAGCTCAACACGGCCGCGTTCCACGGCCCAGACACGGGGGCTAAGGCCGCGCTCGAAACCCCGCCGCGACCTCGCCGATCCGCTCGGCCTCCGTAACCCCGCGGGGACGCCCTGCCCTCACCCATAGCCGGTGCAAGGTCGCGGCGATTGCGAGCGCCGCGATCAGGGAGATGATGGGATAGCCGCGCGCGATGTCAACGACGAGCGTCAACGCCACGGCGAGCGATCCCACCAGGCTCGTGGTCAAGAGCAGCCACCGCCGCTCGGCGCGAAAGAACTTCGCCATCGCTAAGAGGCCGCAGAGAAAGGCGGCGAAGACGGCGACGGCGTAGAAGAGGACGAGGCGTTGCTCCCGGGCTCCCGCCACCACCACGATCACGCCCGAGATCGCCAGGAAGGCGACGACTCCCCAATAGGGGGTGTGATGGCGATTCGCGCGACCGAGCGACGTCGGCAGCACGCCAACCCCGCCCCCGCCCGCGGATAGGGCCTTAAGCAACCCGGGGCCAGCCTGGAACGATGAGCTTGCGGCGGCGAGCAGCAGGATCGCCGTCGTCACCTGGAAGACTGCAAACAACGACCCGTGCCCGGTCGCCGTCCGGGCGATGTCGGCGACCTGGGTGGAGTTCGCGGGCGGGACCCCGACCCGAAGCCGAACCGCGAGAACCGACAGGCCCACCGTCAGGGTGACGACTATCGCGATCATCAGCCAGAGGCTGATGCGGCCGAAACGGGTTCGACCCCGGTCATCAAGTTGGCCGAGTTGTGCTATCGCGGACGACGGCGCCTCCACGCCAGTGGCGAGCGCCATCGCGACCGGGAAGGCGAGCAGGACGGCGAGCGGTCCGGTCTCATGGTCGCTTGCGGGCACGAGCGGCGCCGAGCCCTGGGCGGCGGGCGCCAGGAAACCCCGGGCGATGACAGCGAACGCAACCGCGATGAAGGCGATCGTCATGGTGGCGAAGATCAGGCGTCCCCCGTGCCCGAACCAAGTGAGGCTGGCGACCACGAGAAGCAGAGCAAGGGCGAGTGGGATACGGAGGGATGCGAGTCCGGGCAGCAGGGCGATGATCGCCGACGCGCCCGCGGCGACGCTGATCGTGATCGTCAGTGTGTAGTCCACAATCAGTGAGCCGAGAGGGAGGAATGCCCAGCCCTCGCCGAAGGCGGTCCCGGTAGCGGCGGCGTCCCCGCCGCCCTCCGGGAACCTCGCGTAGAGCTGGTGGTAGTTGAGCGAAACGAGGACGATCACCCCGAGGACGATCCCCATCGTCGCGACGAGCAATCCGAGGTCGCCGTGCAAGGCCCGAAGGGCAGCCTCGATCGCATAGGCGACCGAAGAGACCGGGTCGCCCATCACGGCGAACGCGAACGCGATCAGGAGAATCAGGCGGCTCTGGAAGAGCGAGCGGATCACGGTCTGGTCGGAGAGACGCTGGGCCCCGTCTACGGCCCACCTCTTTGCCGACCAGCCTTCCCGGCGCGCCTCTGGTAGTGCTCAAAGCAGCCTAACGCAGCTCTCCGGCGTCTGCAGGAGCCCGCTTCCCTGCCTTGGTTCCGTGGTCAGTGGAGCTTTGCTTTCGCCTTCGTCTAGGCCGGTGGCGCCTCTTTGAGGCAGCGCCGCGCCTGACCCCCACGCCACACGCCGCCAAGAGCAACCGGCCCGTGCCGTGGCGCCGTCAGGCCCCCGCCAACCCAAGCCCACCCCAAGACCACGGCCACGCCCGGCCAGGTCTTAGGGCTCTCTATCTCCTCTGGCGGGCTGGACACAATGTCACGGCTAATTGCGTTCCGAGGGGCCTTATCCCCCCTCCCGCTCAGACGTTGATCGCCACGTACTTCGTCTCTAGGTACTCCTCGATCCCCTCGTTGCCGCCCTCACGGCCGATGCCTGACTGCTTGACGCCACCGAACGGGGCGCCGGCGTTGGAGACCATTCCCTGGTTGAGGCCGATCATCCCGGTCTCGAGGCTCTCGCAGACGCGCAGGGCCCGCTTCAGGTCGCGGGTGAAGACGTAGGCGACCAGGCCGTACTCGGTGTCGTTGGCGGCGGCCACCGCCTCCTGCTCGGAGTCGAACGAGGCGATTGGCGCCACCGGCCCAAAGATCTCCTCCCGCAGCACCCTGGCCTCGGCGGGGACGGCCCCGAGCACCGTCGGCTCGAAGAAGTAACCGGTGCCGTCGATCGTCGAGCCGCCGAGGATCGCCTTCGCCCCCTTGCCGACCGCGTCGTCGACCAGCTCGGCGACCTTTCCACGCTGGTCGTCGTCGATCAGCGGCCCGATCTCGACCCCCTCCTCGGTGCCCCGGCCGACCCGAAGCCCGCCCATCCTCTTGGCGAGCCGGCTCGCGAACTCGTCAGCTAGCCCGGCGGCGACGTGAAAGCGATTCGCCGATGTGCAGGCCTCGCCGATGTTGCGCATCTTGGCGATCATCGCCCCCTCCACCGCGGCGTCGAGGTCGGCGTCGTCGAAGATCAGGAAGGGAGCGTTTCCGCCCAGCTCCATCGAGACCTTGAGCACGTTGTCGGCGGCCTGGGCGATCAACTTCCGCCCCACCTCGGTCGAGCCCGTGAAGGACAGCTTTCGCAGCCGCGGGTCGGCGATCAACGGCCCGGCCACCGAGCTCGACGAGGAGCTCGTAATCAGGTTGAGGACGCCGCCGGGAAGGCCGCATTCCTCGAGGATCTGGGCCAGGGCGAAGGCCGAGAGCGGCGTCTGCTGGGCCGGCTTCCAGACCATCGTGCAGCCGGCGGCGATCGCCGGGCCCACCTTGCGCGTCCCCATCGCGGTCGGGAAGTTCCAGGGGGTGATGAAGAAGCTGGGGCCGATCGGCTGGCGCATCACCAGCACCCGGCTGGCGGCGTTGGCCGCGACCTTGTAGGAGCCTTCGATCCGCAGGGCCTCACCGGAGAACCAGCGGAAGAACTCGGCCGCGTAGGCGATCTCCGCCTTCGACTCGGCGAGCGCCTTGCCCATCTCGAGCGTCATCACGAGGGCCAGGTCGTCGGCCCGCTCGTTGAGGAGCTCGAAGGCGCGCCAGAGGATCTCGGCGCGTCGGTTGGCCGGCGTCGCCGCCCATTCGGCCTGGCTGGCGACGGCGGCGTCGAGCGCCGTGGTGGCGTCGGCGGGGGTCGCGTCGGCGATCTCGCACAGCGCCTCACCGGTTGCCGGGTCCTCGACCGCGAGCGTCCCGCCTCCATCGGCCTCGCGCCACTCGCCGCCGATGTAGAGGCGCTTCTCGACCCCGTCGAGGACCGCCTGCTCCCGTGTCGCGATGCTCATCTGGAACCTCCTCTCAGAACTGCCTCCTCACAGTACCCGCCGTGTGTAGCATCGATGCTCCCAGCCTGGAGCGGCGGTGCAGGGAACCGGCGTCGATGGTCGAAGCGCGACCTCATGGCTGTCCGCGAGCGCGGGCGCCTAGGGACATGCCGACGAGTAGAGCGAGACGAACCGGGATCGGACTGGCGGCAGCGGCCCTGGTGGCCGCGAGCCTCACCTGGGCACGGGGCGCGGACGCCGCCACCTGGGTGATCAAGGGCCGCGGGTTCGGCCACGGGGTCGGGATGAGCCAGTACGGCGCCTACGGCCTGGCTCGCCACGGGCACGGCTATCGCTCGATCCTCTCCCACTACTACAAGCACACCCGGGTGGGGCGGGCCTCCGGACGACCGATCAGGGTGCTGCTGGCCTCCGGGACGAGCTCGGTCGGCTTCAAGCGGGCCGAAAGGGCGTGCGGCAAGCGCCTGAGGCGCCGCCACCGTTACCGATTCAGGCGCTCGCGGTCGGGGGTGACGCTGCGCGGCTCCGGCGGCCGCAAGCTGGCCGCGTGCGGCCGGGCTGCGACGGCGACCGGCAAGGGCACGATCCGGATCCGGGGCAAGGGCTCCTATAGGGGCAAGCTGCGGGTCCAGGCATCCGGCCGCGGCCTGGTGGTCACCAACGTGGTCGGCGTCGACCGCTACGCGATGGGGGTGGTGGCCAACGAGATGCCCCCGTCGTGGTCCCAGCCGGCGCTCCGTGCCCAGGCGGTGGCGGCGCGCTCCTTCGGGCTCGCGAACAGCGGCGGCGGGTCCTTCGACGTCTACGACGACACCCGCAGCCAGGTGTACGGGGGCAAGGGCTCGGAAACCCGGTCGACCAACAGGGCGTGCAAGCACACGAAGCGCCAGGTGGTCCGCTACCGCAGGCAAATCGCCACCACCTATTACTCCTCGAGCTCCGGCGGTCGGACCGAGGCGATCCAGTTCGCCTTCCCCGGCGCCAGCCCGGTCCCCTACCTGAAGAGCGTCAACGATCCCTACGACGGCATCTCACCGGACCATTCGTGGCGGGTCCGCTACTCGCAGGGCGAGATCGAGTCGCGGCTCGCGGGGCTGTTCTCGGGCAGGCTCCGCAAGGTCAAGGTGCTGAAGCGCGGCGATTCGCCGCGGATAGTCCGGGCGCGAGTGGTCGGCTCGCGCGGCGGCTCGAAGACCACCGGCCCGGATCTCCAGGGCAGGCTTGGCCTGAAGAGCACCTGGGCCCGCTTCCACAAGCGGTGACCGCTCAGCCGTCCGGGTAGGGCTGGACCGGAATGCCGTGGTCCGTGGGGCGCATGCCGATCTCGTAGGCGGCGGCCCTGGCGAGCTCCAGCCGCCTGGGCTCGCGGCCGCGCTGCTCGATCTCCAGCGCCAGATCGGAGATCGAGCAGTTCAGGGTGTTGTGCTCGGGCCCCTTGGGGTCGGCGTACACCCAGGCGACGAAGTTGCGGGGCTCGGACGAGACGCGACCTTTGAGCTTCACGTCCTTGCCCGAGATCTGAAAGCGGCAGCTGGTCGGCTGCTCGTCGAGCCTGGTCGAAAAGACGCGGTCGAAGCCGCCCAAGCGGTGCTCGACCCCGTCGATTCTGAGCATCCCGTTGGCGACCCACGGGGTGGTCAGCGGCCCGATCTTGATCCGGCCCGCGGCCAGATCGACGTAGCTCCCCTCCTCGCCGCCGAGGTCGGCGCCCTGGATCCAGACCCAGCGCTCGGCGTGCTCCGCGCCCCAGTTGTGGCCGATCATCCCGGGCCAGCCCTCGACCTCGATCCGCTCCCCGCCGACCGTCACCGCGCCGTCGAATCGGGCCGTCGGGTAGGGGGTGAGGAACTTGGTCCGCGGCAGGGCGGCGTCGTAGAGCCGCTCGTACGGGAGGTGGTGAAAGGGGGGGGCGGGATCGTCGAAGCCGAGCTCCCAGCTCGCCTCGAGCTCGTCGGTCTCGATCCGCCCGACGGCGTGGCTCGGCTCCAGCGTCGCGCCGTCGACCCGGATGTAGGCGCCCTCGGGCGCCGAGAGCTCGTCGGCGCCGAAGCTCGCCTTGGTCGCCCGCGGGGCCGGCGCGTCGGCGTCGAAGAGGACGAACCAGATCGCCGCCGTCGGGCTCTCACCCGGTCGCTTGTGGACCGTGTGCCGGATCCAGATCCCCCGGCCGCCGGCCGGATGGGTCGCCTTGATGTAGAAGCTCTCGTAATGGCCGGCGCCGGGCTCGACGCCGGGAAAGCGCGCCTTGGTTCGCACGTGGGGAATCTATCCGGCGGGCCGAGGCTTCAGTGGCGGATCGTGATCACGTCGCCGTCGCCGACCACGTAGTCGCGCCCCTCGGTGCGAATCAGGCCCCGTTCGCGCGCCTCCGGGTAGCTCCCCGCGTCGACGAGCTGCCGCCAGTCGATCACCTCGGCGCGGACGAACCCCGCCTGGATGTCGGTATGGACCTTGCCGGCGGCATCCCAGGCCGTCGATCCCCGTCGCAGCGCCCGGGCCCGCGCCTCGCTGCCGCGGTGGGCGGTGAAGAAGGTGACCAGGTCGAGCAGCTCGTAGGCGGCGCGGATCAACCGCTCGAGCCCCGACTCGGCCAGGCCGAGCTCGGCGCGCATCTGAGTCGCCTCGTCGTCCGGCAGCTCGGCGAGCTCCGCCTCGATCCGCGCGCTGATCGCGATGCAGCTCGCCCCGCCGCCGGCGTGCTCGACCAGCTCCGGGGGTGCCCGGTCGATGCCCTCATCGACGTTGGCCACGTACAGCACCGGCTTGGAGCTCAACGCCTGAAGGCGCGCCGGCGCGTCGGGCGCCAGCGCGGGCGGCGGGACGTCGCGAACCGGCCGCCCCTTCGCCAGCGCCTCGTTCACCCGCTCGAGCCACTCGAGCTCCGCGGCATCCCCCTTGCCGCCGGAGGCCGTCTGCTTTCGAACCCGGTCGGTGCGGCGCTCGGCCTGTTCGAGGTCGGCGAACAGGAGCTCGGCCTCGACCGCCTCGAGGTCGGCGGCGGGATCGGAGCGCCCGCCCGGATGGGGGACCCGCTCGTCCCCGTGCGCCCGGATCACGTGGCAGATCGCCTCGGTCTCCCTGATCGCGGCGAGGAAGCGGTTGCCGAGCCCCTCGCCAGTGGAAGCGCCTCGGACCAGGCCCGCGATGTCGTGGAACTCGATCGTCTCGGGGAGCGCGGGACTCGCCCCGGCCGCCTCGGCCACCCGCTGCAGGCGCTCGTCCGGCACCTCGACGATCGCGACGTTGGGATCGACGGTCGTGAACGGGTAGGCGGCCGTCTCCGCGCCGGCGCGGGTCAGCGCGTTGAACAGCGTCGTCTTGCCGGCGTTCGGCAGCCCGACGATCCCGATCTTCACCGGCGGCGCCTCACGTCGCGGACCCTGCCACTAATCCCGGCCGAGCGGCTCGGGGCCCGGCGAGGCCTGCGGCGCCGCGGGGGAGCGCCCGTCGCCCCCGGCGGCGCCCGCCGCGGGCGGCTGCGAGGACCGAGCCGCGTCGGCGACCAGGTCGATGAGGCGATTCCCGGGGTCCCCCGGGCGCACCCCCGGCCAGAGTCGCCCGATCAGCAGTCCGAGCGCCGCGCCGCCGAGCACATCGGACGGGTAGTGCATGCCGAGATAGGGCCGCGAGAGGCAGATCGCGCCGGCGATCGCGTAGAGCGGCAACCGGGCGCCGGGCGAGACTCGCCCCATCGCGGTCGCGGCCGCCAGCGACGAGGTCGCGTGCGCCGATGGGAACGAGAGCTCGCTCGGGGCGCCCGCGAGCGGCGGCAGGCGCCGGAGTCGGGGGCGTCGCCGTCGCACCGCAAGCTTGACCAGGTAGTTGAGGCCGACCGACGTCGGGGCCGCGGCGGCCGCGCGCAGCCAGCGCCCGCGACGGGCGCCGTCGCCGGCGGCGGCCGCCACTCCGAGCGCCACCCAGATCGCCCCCCATTCGCCCGCCATCCCGACGGCCTTGACCGCGGTCTCGGCCTCTGGCGAGTGGTAGCGCGTGCGCATGGCGCGCAGCACCCGCCGGTCGAGCCGCTCCAGTCGCTTCCGCATCGCGCGCAGGATACGGCGGCGGGGATTCCGGGAGAATGCCACGCATGGAGACGGTCGCCGCACCGCGGATGGTCCCCGGTTACCGACACCGGCCTGGAAACCACTGCGGATCGACCGCCCTTCGCAACCTGCTGGCCCACCACGGAGTCGAGATCTCCGAGGAGATGGCGCTCGGGCTCGGCGCCGGCGTCAGCTTCTACTACGTTGCGATCGACGGTCAGTCGCCGTCGAGGTTCACCAACGGGCGAGTCGGACGGCTGGAGGAGCAGTTCGTGGAGCTGACCGGCTCGCCGATCCGCCTCGAAACGTTCGAGGATCCCGAGGCCTCCTGGGAGGCGGCGCGGGCGGCGGTCGACGCGGGTCGCTCCGCGATCCTGCTCACCGACCTCTACTACCTCGACCACTACGGGAGCTCGGCCCGCTTCCCCGGTCACGCGGTGGTGCTGGCCGGCTATGACGCGGAGGTCGCCTACCTGTCGGACACCGCATTCGAGGAGCTGCAGACGACCCGGCTCGAGAACCTCGCCCGCGCCCGGCACGGCAACCACCCGGTGTTCCGCCTCGAGGGCCACATGCTGACGGTCGCGGACGGGGCGGAGATCGGGGACGTCGGCGAGGCCTCGGGTCGCGCGATCGAGCGAAACGCCCGGCAGATGATCGACCCGCCGCTGGGCGAGTACGAGGGGCTTCCCGCTCTCCGCCGCTTCGCCGCCGAGGTGGGCGAGTGGCCACAGCAGCTCGAGGATTGGCAGTGGTGCGCCCGCTTCTGCTACCAGGTGATCGAGCGCCGGGGGACCGGAGGCGGCAACTTCAGGCTCATGTACTCGCGCTTCCTCGCCGAGGTCGGCCACGAGCAGGCGGGCCTCGCCGCGCAGACGGCCGACGGCTGGACCTCGCTGGCGGAGGCGTTGCTCGAGGCGAGCGAGTGCGATCAGCCCGCTCCGCGGCTGTGGTCCCGGGTCGGCGCCGAGGCGGCCGCGGTCCTCGAGGCCGAGGAACGCCTCTGGCCGGCGCTAGCCGGCCAGACCGAGGTGAAGCCGGCGGGCTAGCTCTGGGCCTGCGCGACCGGGTCGGGAGAGCCGAGCTCGGTGACCTCCGGCGCCTCGTAGGCCTTGCCCGGGACGCCGCCGATCACCAGCACTCGAATCCCGTCGTCGCCCGGCCAGAGCTTGCGCGACGTCCCCGAGCTGACCCGGACCATGGTCTCGGGGTCGATCGGATGTCGCTCGCCGTCGATCTCGAACTCTCCCGAGCCCTTCAGCGCGATGTAGACCTCCTCCTGGCCATCCTCGGCGTGGTCGTGCTCGGGGTACTGTTCCGCGTTCGGCGGCATGTCGATCACCTGCAAGCCGAACGACCCGATGCCGAGCTCGGCACGGGCGCGCTTGAACGCTCCGGCGTAGATCGCCTCCATCTCGTCGATCCTCTTCACCGCGTAATCGGCCATCTGAAGTCTCCAGTTCGTGTCGCGTGACGGGGATGAGGCGCGATGAGCATAACGCACGAACGTTCGTGCTGCGACGCGGCTATGATCTCGTTCGATGGCGACCGCGACGCGTGACTCCCGCACGACCGTCGGGACCCGGGACGCGATCCTCCACCGAGCGGTCGACCTGGCGTCGACTCAGGGTCTCGAGGGGTTGACGATCGGCCGCCTGGCGGGCGAGCTCGAGATGAGCAAGAGCGGCCTCTTCGGGCACTTCGGCTCCAAGCAGGAGCTGCAGCTCGCGACCATCGACGCCGCCGAGCGTCGCTTCGTGCAAGCCGTGGTCGAGCCGACCCTGGGAGAGCCGGAGGGGGCGCCGCGGCTGCGGGCGCTCTGCGACCGCTTCCTCGTCTATCTGGAGGGGCGCGTGTTCCCGGGCGGGTGCTTCTGGGCTGCTACCGCCGCCGAATTCGACGGGCGTCCGGGGCCGGTCAGGGATCGGGTCCGAGAGGGCATCGGCGCCTGGCTCGCCGCCCTCGAGCGCCAGGCGGAGCTCGCCGGCGCCGCGGACCCCGCGCAGCTCGCCTTCGAGCTCCAAGCGCTCGCCCAGGGAGCGAATTCGTCGTACCAGCTGTTCGGCGACCGACGCGCCTTCGACCAGGCTCGGCGGGCGATCGAGCCCCTGCTTCCCGCGGCTCAGGCGCGAAAGCGCGCGAAGTAGCCCACCTTCGGTCCGGTCCGCTGCTCGAAGGCAAGCCCCGCGGCCTCGGCTCGCCGCTGAAGCGATCTGAGGGTGACGTAGTGGGGGTCGCCCAGCAGCTCGCCGACCACCAGGCGCCCCCCGGGTCGGAGCACCCGGGCCAGCTCCAGAAGGGCGGCTCCGGGGTCGGGGATCTCACCCAGCACCGTGATCAGGACGGCCGCGTCGAATGTGTCGTCGTCGTAGGGGAGTTGACGGGCGTCACCCCGTGTGGCGCTGACGTTCCAGAGACCCCGCTCGCGGGCGCGGCGGATCGTGTGGTCGAGCATCTCCTGCTGGATGTCGAACACCTCGACCGTGCCGTCGGCACCGAGCCGCTCGGCGAGCCCCGGGGTGTAGTACCCGGTGCCCGGGCCGACCTCGAGTACCCGCTCTCCGGGATCGAGGTCGAGGATCTCCGCCAGCCGGGCGCGGGTGATCAGCGGATGCGGCGCCTCGACCCAGAACCGCTGGCTGTACGGACATGCGGAGGGGTTCCTGCGCCACCAAAGCGCCACCGCCCCGACCACTCCAGCCGCCATAAGAAACAGCCGGCCCGGGCTAGCGACGAAGTCGCGGTTCACGCGCTTACAACCTGCCGCCACGTAACGAGCCCCAACCCGCCGCCCCCGGACGCGGGAGCAGATGGGAAATGACCGAGCCGCAGGCGAGGGCAGGGTATTCGGGCGGGAGCGGAGGAGGCGGCGGAGTAATTCTCACTCGCCTGAGAACCCGATCGTGTGCGGTGCGCCGGCGGTGCGCACGAAGACCACCTGGGCGAGGTCGAGCGACACCGAGCCATCCTCGGTCTCGAGGTCGTGCCAGCCCTGGGCGCGCTCCACGGCCTGGCGCAGATCGGCGCGGGCCGCGTCGCTGACGCGAACGCTCATCACCTGCCCGCCGCCGAACCCGACCTCGACCCGCTTCATGTCCTCGGCCATCGCTACCTCCTCAGCGTCGGGATCAATGATCAAGCTCCGCCGCCGGCTCGACGAGCTCGGTGAGGACGCCGGCGACGGCCTTCGGGTGCACGAAGGCGACCCGGCTGCGCCGGATTCCGACTCGGGCCTCGGTGTCGATCAGCTCGACGCCCGCCTCCCTCAGCCCGGCCAGGGCCGCGTCGATGTCGTCGACCCGGTAGGCCACGTGGTGGAGTCCCTCGCCGCGCTTGGCGATGAACCGGCCGACCACCGTCTCGGGCCCGAGCGGGCGAAGCAGCTCGACGTGTGCATCGCCGATCCCGAGCAGAGCCGCCTCGACCCCCTGCGACTCGACCGTCTCGCGGTGCACCACGGGCATTCCGAAGGCGGCCCCGTACACGCCGGCCACCCGTTCGAGGTCCAGAACCGCGACCCCGACGTGATCGATCGTCTCGAACATGCGGGCGCAAGACTAGAGGCTTGATGTGGGGCGGTGCCCGCGGCGGGCGAGAGGGCCGCCCGGGTCCGTCAGGCCTGTTCGCTGGGCGGCTCGGTCGCGTAGGTCCGCGCGCGGTTGGCGGCCCCGGCGTCGGCGTCCCGTGCCGGCCGGGCGTCCGGCTCTCGAAGCTCGAGCGTTCCGTCGCCGCGCGCGCTCGCCATGATCGAGCGGATCTCGTCGTGCTCGATCACCTCGTTGGCGAGCAGCCGCTCGGCGATCTCGTCGAGGAGGTCGCGGTGATCGATCAAGAGGCGGTACGCGCCCCGGTACGCCTCCTCGGCGATCGCCTGCACCTCCTCGTCGCGGGTGCGGCGCAGCGCCTCGGAGACGTTGTAGTCGTCGGCGGGGACCTGGTGCGAGCGGATCGAGGTCCCCATCCCGTACTCGTAGACCATCGAGCGGGCGATGTCGGTCACCCGCTTCAGGTCGTCCGAGGCGCCGGTCGTGATCCGGCCGAACGTGACCTGCTCCGAGACGCGCCCCGCCAGCAGCACCTTCATGTAGTCGATCAGCTCCTCGCGCGACTTCAGGTAGCGGTCCTCCTGCGGCAGGTTGAGCGTGTAGCCGAGCGACTTGCCCCGCGGGACGATCGACACCTTCTGCACCTTGTCGACCATGGGCAGCAGCTCGGACACCAGGGCGTGACCGGCCTCGTGCCAGGCGACGACGCGCTTCTCGTGCGCGGTGATCACCTTCCGCGACTGCAGGCCGGCGACCACCCGCTCGAAGGCGTTGTCGAAGTCCGCCTGGGCGATGAAGTCCCGGTCGCTGCGTCCGGCGAGGATCGCCGCCTCGTTGCAGAGGTTGGCGAGGTCGGCGCCGGTCAGGCCCGCGGTATGCCGCGCGACGCGCTCCAGCTCGACATCCTGGGCGAGCGGCTTGCCGCGGGTGTGCACGCCGAGGATCCGCTCCCGTCCCCGCATGTCGGGCGGGGGCACAAACACCTGGCGGTCGAAGCGGCCGGGTCGCAGCAACGCCTTGTCGAGCTTCTCGAGCATGTTCGACGCCGCCATCACGATCACGTTGTCGCGTGCGTCGAAGCCGTCCATCTCGACCAGCAGCTGGTTCAGCGTCTGGTCGCGCTCGCCGGAGATGTCAGCGCCGCGCTGGGCGCCGACCGCGTCGAGCTCGTCGATAAAGATGATCGCCGGCGCGTGCTCGCGCGCCTGCTTGAAGAGCCGCCTGATCCTCGCGGCCCCGAGGCCGGCGAACATCTCGACGAACGAGGAGGCGGACTGGCCGAAGAAGTTGGCGCCCGACTCGTGCGCGACGGCCTTGGCGAGCAGCGTCTTCCCGGTGCCGGGCGGCCCATGCAGCAGGATGCCCTTCGGAACCTGGGCGCCGAGCCGCTTGAACTGCCTCGGGCGGCGGAGGAACTCGACCACCTCGCGGAGCTCGTCCTTGGTCTCGTCGACTCCGGCGATATCCGCCCAGGTGACCGAGCTCGCCGACCGCGGGGTGATCTGCTGCGGCTTGGTCCGCGGCATCAGCCTCAGGGTCCGCCACACGAGATACACCAGCAGCCCCATGAAGATCAGCGGCAGCCAGAGCTGCGCGAAGTTCTCGAACTGGTACCAGTCGATTCCTAGAATCGCGAGCGTCGTCATCTGCTCGGTAAGACCTCCCTGTCTTACCTATACACGGTACCGGCGCCCCGCTATTTACGCGAAGCCCGGGCTTCTGAGTCCGCCTCGGCGCGGAGTACCTCGTGCAGCGCCACCGCCCCGACCTCGAGCTGCTCGGGAGTGGGCTCGCGAGTCGAGACGAGGCGCTGGATCTCGTGGCCGATCGCGTGGATGGCGCGGCCCAGCGCCGACTCGGGCCTGCGTTCGGCGAAGGCGAACAGCTCGACCGCACCCGAGACGCTGGCCACCCCGGCGGCGGCGCGGGCGACCGGGCCCGGCGGGCTGAACAGCCGCTCGACGATCAGCTGCCCGGCCGTCGACAGGACCAGCAGCGGCACGATCAGGTTCGATCCGCAGCGTTCGTGCTCCTTCGGCGCGTCGGCCGGGTCGAAGCTGCCGCGCTCGTACGCCCCGATCGCCTTGTGCTCGACCCCGTGGTAGGCGGCGAGGTCGCGATCGCGAAGCGCGGCCATCGCCGGCAGCAGGCCGAGCGCCGCGACGGCGCCCTCGCGGGCGGCGCTGGCCGGCCCAAGCCGGCGGATGGCGCTGCTGGCGACAGCGGTCGCGAGGGCGACGACCAGCACCCTGGAGTCCTCGATCGGAAGCCGGGCCGCCGGCAGCTCGCGGCGCGCGATCGGAACCACCGCGAACGCCTCGGCCAGGCGGAGCGGCCCCCTGACCAGCGGGGCGGAGCCGAGCCGTCCGCGTGAGAAGGCCGGCTTCGGTCCGGACGCCACCTCGATCCGGCCGTCGGGCGTGCGCGCCGCGGCCGCCCAGGTGTTGGGGCCGTGGATCAGGAGACCGTTTCGCAGCGCCATCCCGCCGAGGCGAAGCGGTCGCTCGGGGCCGGCGCCGTTGCCGGGCGCATCGACGACCGGCCCCGTCGACGACCCGTTGCCGGCGGGGCTCATCCGAGCGCCGCCAGGACGATGTCGCGATAGAACCGGGTGGCGAGCCCGATGTCCGCCGCCGACGCCCGCTCGTCGGCGTTGTGCACCAGGGGCGTGGCCTCGCGCAGGGACATCTCGCGCTGGGGGCAGAAGCCGTAGACGACGGCCGAGTCGAACGCCTTCCGGAACCAGTTGCTGTCGCTGAAGCCGGCCATGACGATCGGAACAAGGGTGGCGCCAGGGTCGGACTGCGACAGCCACGTCTCGATCATCTCGGCCAGCGGCGAGCGAGTCGGCGAGCGGTTCCCGACCACGGTTTCGGTCGGCACCAGGTCGAGCTCCTCGGCCGCGTCCCCGAGGGCCGCCCGGGCCGTGGCCAGCGCCTCGGCCTTCCCGATCCCGGGCGAGACACGGCAGTCGACGGTGACCTCGGCCTGCGAGGGGATCACGTTGACGCTCCGCGAGGCGCTCGCCAGGGTCGGTACCAGCGTCGCGTGGAGCATCGGCTCCGCCAGGTATGCGGCAGCCTCGGGAGCCCCGGCGCGCAACCGATCGAGCGCCGCCGCGAGCCCGTTCGGATCCTCTGTGTCGAGCTCCGAGTCCTCGAGCGTCTGGAGGAACTCGACCGCCTCCGCGGTCGCCTCCGGCGGCGGTTGCCGGTCGAGGCGCTCAAGCGCGGGCGCGAGCTTCAACAGCGCGTTGTCCCCGAGCGCCGGCACGGATGCGTGCCCGGCCTTGCCGCGGGCTCGGAGCTTGAACCGGCAGACCCCCTTCTCGCCCACGCACAGCGTGTAGAAGCGCCGTCCGTCGAGCTCGAACGAGAGCCCCCCGCCCTCATTGAGGACGTAGTCGGAGCGCACCTTGTCGGGGTGCTCGCGGCAGAGCCATTGAGCGCCGGCCGCCGCCCCCATTTCCTCGTCGGCGGTGGTGACCACGAGCAGCTCCCCGCGGCGCGGGCGCCAGCCCTCGTGGCCCAGGGCCGCCGCGGCGGCGACTTCGGCCGCCACCTGGCTCTTCATGTCCTGCGCCCCGCGACCGCGGACCTCGCCGTCGACGACGTCGCCCACCCAGGGGTCGAAGCTCCACTCGGAGGGGTCGGCCGGGACCGTGTCGGCATGCCCGAGCAGGCACAGGGTCGGCCCCTGATCAGAGCCGCGAAGGCGAGCCACCAGGTTCGGGCGCCCCGGCCGGGCGGCGAGCAGCTCGCACTCGAACCCGGCGGCGCCGAGCGTCTCCGCGAGCAGCTCCTGAGCGGGCTGCTCGTTGCCGGGCGGGTTGGCCGTGTCGATCTGAATCAGCCGCCGAAGCAGCTCGACGCCCTGCGTGCCCAGCTCGTCCTCGGCTGCCACCGCAACCTCGTCCTCCACCCGACGCAGGTTATCGGCAGCTCGACGGCGTCCATCCCGGGGTCATACTGGACCACGAGGCACCGCCGATGGAGCGCCTGTTCGACGACCAAACGGAGCCGCGCCAGCGAACCGGCGTCCCGGTCGCCGCCGCTCCGCTCGCGGTGCGGATGCGCCCGCGGTCGCTGGAGGAGCTGGTCGGGCAGGACCATCTGCTGGTCGAGGGATCGGCTCTGCGCGCCGCGGTTGAGCGCGGCGAGCCCCACTCGGCGATCTTCCACGGGCCGCCGGGCTCGGGCAAGACCACCCTGGCGCGGATCATCGCGACCGCCTGCCGGAGGGCCTTCGAGGAGGTCTCGGCGGTGAACGCGGGCCGGGCCGAGGTTCGGGCGGTGATCGCCCGCGCCGAGGAGCGGCGCCGGGCCGCCGGCGAGCCGACGGTGTTCTTCCTCGACGAGATCCATCGCTTCAACAAGGCTCAGCAGGACGCCTTGCTGCCGGCGGTCGAGGAGGGCCTGGTGACCCTGATCGGGGCGACGACCGAGAACCCCTACTTCGAGGTCAACTCGGCGCTCCTCAGCCGCACCCAGCTCTACGAGCTGCGCCCGCTGGCGCCGGAGCAGGTGCGCGGCCTGCTGATCGGAGCGCTGGCCGATCCCGAGCGGGGCATCGCCGACCCGCCGCAGGTCTCCGACGAGGCGCTGGAGCTGCTCGCCACCCGCTCGGGCGGGGACGCCCGGATCGCGCTCTCGGCCCTGGAGCGGGCGGTCGAGGCGGCGCGCGCCGCGGGCGATGGCATCCGCCTCGAGGTGGCGGAGGACGCGCTCCAGCGCAAGGCGCTGGCCTACGACCGGGCGGGCGACCACCACTACGACTACGTCTCCGCCTGGATCAAGGCGACCCGAGCCTCGGACCCAGACGCCTCGCTGTACTACCTGGCGGTGATGCTCGAGGCCGGGGAGGACCCTCGGTTCATCGCCCGCCGGATGGTCATCCTCGCCTCCGAGGACGTCGGCAACGCCGACCCGCAGGCGCTCGTAATCGCGACGGCGGCCGCCGCCGCGGTTGACCGGGTGGGGCTGCCGGAGTGCCGCCTCAACCTCGCGCAGGCGGCGACCTACCTGGCCCTGGCGCCGAAGTCGAACGCCTCCTACCGCGGCATCCAGCGAGCCGCCGCCCACGTCCGCGAGCACGGCGCCAAGCCACCCCCGGCGTATCTGAGGGACGCGCACTATCCCGGCGCCCGCAAGCTCGGCCGCGGCGTCGGCTACGTATATCCGCACGACGAGCCGGGTGGCGTCGCCGGCCAGCGGGTGATCCCCGAGGGCCTCGAGCGGGAGCGCTTCTACGAGCCGACCGATCGCGGCGCGGAGGCCGAGCTGGGCAGGCGCCTGGCGGAGATCCGCCGGCGGCTCGATCAGGCCGGTTAGCCACCGCAACTCTCTCGCCGCCCCGGTGTTGGGGTGGTTGCAGCGATCATGGAGGTCGCGGCTCCTGCGAGGTGGTGTGCCCCCTCCGCCAACCGGGACCGGGGCCGAGACCGCGCCCACCGCCGCCATGCCACCTCCTGCGGCGGGGGCAGGTTTCAAGCAAGCGAGTCGGGGGCCGACCGGGCCCCCGACTCGCTTGAACATAGAATCCGGGGTCGATGGGGCAGCTCGAGTCCTTCAACCCGGCGACCGGCGAGCTGATTAGCGCGGTCGAGACGTTGAAGCCCGACCAGGTGCAGGCGGTGGTGGACGATGTCGGCGAGGTCCAGCCGTTCTGGGCCCAGCTGTCGCTCGCCGATCGCGCCCGGTACCTGCGCAAGGCCGCCGACGTGGTGGTCGACGAGATCGACGAGATCGCCGAGCTCCTCACCCGCGAGCAGGGTAAGCCGATCACCGAGAGCTACACGATGGAGGTCGTGCCGACGATCGACGTCCTCCACTGGTGCGCGGAGGCGGGCCCGAAGATCCTCGACGACGAGCCGATCCGCATGGGCCAGGTCCTGTTCCTGTCGAAACGGGCGAAGTTCAGCTACGAGCCGCTCGGCGTGGTCGGCGTGATCGCGCCCTGGAACTATCCGTGGTCGATCCCCTTCGACGAGGTGGCGATGGCGCTGCTGGCCGGCAACGGCGTCGTGCTCAAGCCCGCGAGCCTGACGCCGCTCCTCGGCGAGCGGATCCGGGAGACGTTCGAGAAGGCGGGCCTCCCCGAGGGCCTGGTCCGCGTAGTCCACGGGGGCGGGGCGGTCGGAGGTGCGCTGTGCGAGTCGTCGGCGCGGAAGATCTTCTTCACCGGGTCGGTCGAGGTGGGCCGCAAGGTCGGCGAGATCTGCGCGAAGCAGCTCAAGGGCTCGGTGCTCGAGCTGGGGGGCAAGGACCCGCAGATCGTCTGCGCCGACGCCGACCTCGGCAACGCCGTTTCGGGCTGCGTGTGGGGGGGATTCGCGAACTCCGGCCAGACCTGCTCAGGGATCGAGCGCACCTACGTCGTCAAGGAGGTCGCCGAGCGCTTCGTAGAGGGCGTCGTCCGGCGGGTGGGCCAGCTCACCGTGGGCGACCCGATGGAGTGGGAGACGGAGATCGGGCCGATGGTCTCCGAGGACCAGTTCGGCGTCGTCGGCGAGCTGGTCGACGATGCCCTCGACCAGGGCGCGGAGCGGATGGCGGGCGGGCCCCGCGAGGTCCCAGGGTTCAGCGGCAGGTTCATCGCTCCGACGGTGCTCACGGGGGTGGAGGACGAGATGCGGATCATGAGCGAGGAGATCTTCGGCCCGGTGGTGCCGATCATCGTCGTCGACTCCGAGGAGGAAGCGCTTCGGCGGGCCAACGACTCCAACTTCGGCCTCGGCGCCTCGATCTGGACCAGGGATCGCGCCAAGGGAGAGCGGATGGCACGGCGGATCGAGTCCGGGATGGTGTGGATCAACGACCACTCCTACACCCACGGCGCCTGCCAGTGCTCGTGGGGCGGGGTCAAGGATTCGGGCCTCGGGCGCTCGCACTCGAAGTTCGGGTTCTACGAGTGCGTGGACGTCAAGCTGATCTCCTGGGAGCCCGGGATGACGCGCGACATCTGGTGGCAGCCATACGACCGCACGCTCGGACAGGCGCTCCGGGCCTCGGCCCGCCTCCTCTACGGCCGCAACGGCCAGCGGTTTCGCGCCCTTCGCGAGGGGGGCGTGCCGCTGATGCGGGTCGGCGCCCGCAGCCTGCGCAAGGATCGCTGACCCGGGGCCGTGGCGGGCGTTGCCCGCCGTCGGATCAGCTTGGCGGATTGACGACCAGCGGCGGCGACCAGTCGCTGTGCTTGCTCACCTGCTGCTTCTCGGAGCGCACCTCGATGCGGTAGGTGTGCCCCGGCATCACGTGTACGGGCTTGTTGCCGCTGCCGAAGGCGCCGTCGGAGCTCGTGGTGTCATTGCGCCAGGTGGTCCAAGGCCCGTTGCCGACCTGGAAGCGGACGTCGAACCGCGTCCCCGTCGGCTTGCTGGTCGCCGACGCCCAACGGACCCGGAACCCGTTGCTGGTCAGGGTCCCCGTCTCGACGATCGCGCGAACCTTGATCTTCCCCACCATGTTGAGGGCGCGATGAGCGTCGCAGAAGTAGGTGTAGGTGCCCGCCGAGGGGGAGATGGAGTACGGGTGCGCGGGCGTGAAGCTGGTCGTGGTCGGGTTCCCGGAGCTGAACAGCCCCGCGGCCTGGTGGACGTTGTGCTCGTTGGTCGCGTTGGCAGCGCGCTGCCAGCTGAACCTGCCGCCGAACTTCATCACCGCGGGCTCGCGCGGCGAGAAGCTGTCGTCCTTGACGGTGATCTGAGTGGTCGGCGGGTCGCCGAACGCCAGCGGCGGCACCATCAGCGCCGCGGCCGTCAAGACGAGTACGCCCACTTTCCTGCGATTGCGCATCCTGCTCGATCCTCCCTGGTAGCTGGGACAATCGTAGGCTAGTGCCTGAGCTCGCCTCTGTCCAGCGCAAGATCGAGCCCACGACGTCGACCGCGCCGCTCGCGGTCTCGGTACGCGGCCTTTGGCGCGAGTTCGGCGAGGTGCCGGCGCTTCGCGACGTCGCCCTCACGCTTCACGGCGGCGAGACGCTCTCCGTGCTGGGGCCGAACGGGGCCGGGAAGACGACCCTGCTCCGAGTGTTGGCCAGCCTGCTTCGGCCCACGGCGGGGGAGGTCTCCGTGCTCGGCTGCCCCCTGCCCCGCGAGTCCTGGAGGGCCCGGGGCAGGATCGGTTACCTGGGCCACGAGCCGCTGCTCTATCGAGATCTGAGCGGCGCGGAGAACCTGCGCTTCGCGGCGCAGCTACACGGCCTGCAGGGCGACGCCACCGGGCGGATCGCCGAGCTGCTCGACCTGGTGAGGATGTCCCGCCGGGCCGACGAGCTGGTCCGCAACCTCTCCGCCGGCATGGTCCAGCGGCTCGCCGTCTGCCGCGCCCTCCTGCACCAGCCCGAGCTGCTGCTGCTCGACGAGCCCCGCTCCCATCTCGATCCGGAGGCGGCCGCGCTGGTCGAGCCCCTGATCGGCCCCTCCCCGGAGCGGGCGCGAGTGTTGGTCACCCACGAGATCGACGCGGGGCTCGCCGACGCGGACCGCGTGCTGGCGCTCCGGGCGGGGGGCGCGGTCGCCTACGAGGGGCTGGCGAGCGGTCTGTCGGCCGGCGATGCCCGAGCGATCTACGGCGGCGCGCCGTGAGCGGGGGCCGTGACCGGGGGCCCGACCGGGGGCGCCGGCGTGGGCATTCGCTCCACGCCTTCCGGGCGATCCTCGCCAAGGACCTGCGGGTCGAGCTGCGGACGCTGCAGTCGGTGCCGGCGATGGCGCTGTTCGGGGTCACCACCTTCGTTCTCTTCCGCTACGGACTCGACCGGACGAAGCTCAGCGGCGGCCTCGCCGCGGGCGTGCTGCTGGCGACGGTGCTGTTCGCCGCCATCCTGGCGATCAACCGCCTGTTCGTCGCCGAGCGCGACGAGGGCGGCTTCGACGCGATCCGGCTCGCCCCGGTCGATGGCACCGCGCTCGGCGGCGCCAAGGCGGCCGCCCTGATCGTCTACCTGGTCGTCCTGGAGGCGATCACGCTGCCGGTGTTCGCGCTCTTCTTCCTCGACTCGTGGGCGGGACTGGCGCCCGTGGCGGGCGTCCTCGCCCTGGCCGACGTCGGGTTGGCGGCAACCGGCGTGCTGGTGTCGGCGATCGCCGCCAACTCCCGGGCCCGAGACCTGCTGGTGCCGCTCGTCCTGCTGCCGCTGCTGATCCCGGTGATGATCGCGGCGGCCAACGCCGCCGAGCCGCTGCTCGCCGCGCAGGGGCCCGCGTACGGCGGGATCGGGAAATGGGTGGGAGTGCTGGCTCTCTACGATATGACCTTCATCGCGGTCGGATTCGCCGTCTACGACTTCCTTCTCGAGGACTGATCCCATGAAGGTTCCCAGCCTCCGAGCCCTCTCCATCGCCACGATCCTCTGCCTGGGCGCGGGCTTCACGCTGGTCTTCTTCTACGCTCCGCTCGACGCCGACCAGGGGTTCGTCCAGAAGATCTTCTACCTCCACGTTCCGCTCGCGATCTGCTCGCTGGCCGGGTTCATGATCGCCGGGGTGCACGCGATCCGTCACCTGCGAAGCGGCGATCCGGTGCACGACGCCCGTTCCTACGTCTCGATCCACCTCTCGGTGATCTTCGGGGTCGGCGTCCTGCTCACCGGCTCGATCTGGGCTCACGCCTCGTGGGGCAGGTGGTGGGTCTGGGACGAGCCGACCCTGGTCAGCTTCCTGATCGTCTTCCTGCTCTACGCGACCTACTACCCGCTGCGCTACGCGATCGAGGATCGCGACCGCCAGGCTCGCTACGCATCGGTGTTCGCGATCACGGCGGGCGCCTTCGTGCCGCTCAACTTCCTCGCGGTGCGGATGGCGCAGTCGCTCGTTCACCCTCGGGTGTTCGCGACCACGAGCGGCGGCCTCCCCGGCTCGATGCTGTTCACGTTCCTGGTCTGCCTGGCCGGAATGGCGCTCCTGTGGACCTGTCTGGTCTGCTTCGAGCTCGCCGCCAAGTCGGCATCGGCGAAGCTGTCCCGCCTGCGGCGGGCCCTCGAGGGCGAGACCTATGCTGCACCGAACAGGTCCCGAATCGCCCCGAGCGTCCCCTCGCGCGCCGCGTCCCCCCTGACCTGATGCCCGCGCTGCCCCTCGACGAGGCCGGAAGGTACGTGGCCGCGGCCTACGTGGTCTTCGTCGCGCTGCTCCTGGTCTACGTGGCGATCATGGCCGCGAAACTGCAGCGCATCGACCGCGAGCTCGGCGACCTGGCCGACCTCGCCGAAGGAAAGCCCGCCCGGGCTAGGGACGAAGTCCCGGTGCAGGCGGCCGGGCCTGCCGCCCGGTTGGCGCCCGAACCCGCCGACACCGGACGCGAAGCGGAGGATGTCGGCGGAGGTGTTCACCGATGACCGAGCTGCTCGCCCTCGGGATCTCCCACAAGACCGCCCCGCTCGGGTTGCGCGAGCGCGTCGCGCTCACCGAGGGGCGCGCCGCCGGGGTGCTCCGCGAGCTGGTCGCTGCTCCCGAGGTGCAGGAGGCCGCCGCGATCTCGACCTGCAACCGGACCGAGCTCTACCTCGCCGCCCCGGACCCCGTCGGGGCGGAGTCGCTTGCCCTCGGGGTGCTGGCGCGCGAGGCCGGCACCCCGCCCACCGAGTTGGTCGGCCACCTCTACTCGCTGCGGGGCGCCGACGCCGCGATCCACGTGTTCCGGGTCACCGCGGGCCTCGACTCGATGATCCTCGGCGAGGCCGAGGTGCAGGGACAGGTGAAGCGGGCGTACGAGCTGGCCCTGGTCGAGGGGGCGACCGGGCCGATCCTCAACCGGCTGTTCCGAGGCGCGCTCGCGGCCGGGAAGCGGGCCCGCTCGGAGACTGCGATCACCGAGCGCGGCGTGTCGGTGCCCTCGGTGGCGGTGGAGCTTGCTCAGCGAGCGCTCGGCGACCTGTCGAGCCGGCTCGTGCTGGTGGTCGGCGCGGGCGAGACGGCGGAGCTCACCGCCCGGGCGCTTGCGAGCCGAGGGGTGGAGCCGGCCTTCATCGCCAATCGCCGCTACGACCGGGCGATTGGGCTGGCTCAACGCTTCGGCGGCCGAGCGATCCGGTTCGAGGAGCTGCCGGAGCAGATGGAGCGGGCCGACATCGTGGTCGCCTCGACGGCTTCCCCGCACCACGTGATCGAGCCCGAGGAGCTGGGTGAGGTGATGCGTGCCCGTCAGGGGCGCCCGGTGCTGCTGATCGACTTGGCGGTGCCCAGGGACATCCATCCCGATTGCCGCGACCTGGACGGGGTCAGCCTCCATGACATGGACGACCTGCAGGCGCTGGTCGAGCGGAACGCCTCCGGCCGGGAGGCCGAGGCTCGCAAGGCGGAGAGCATCCTGCGCGCGGAGCTGGCCCGCTTCGAGCGCTGGCAGGGCTCCCAGGACGTCGTGCCGACGGTCGCTGCGCTGCGCGCCCGAGCGGACGAGATCGTCTCGCGGGTGCTGATCGAGAACGAGCCGCGTTGGGAGTCGCTCAGCGAGAGCGACCGCGATCGCATGCGGGCGATGGCCCGGGCGATCGCCGGCAGGCTGCTGCACGAGCCGACCGTACGCCTGAAGCGCGCCTCGGGCGACGACGACGCCTACCGCCTCGTCAGCGCCCTGCGCGAGCTGTTTGGCCTCGACGCCGAGACCGCCCCGGCCGAGGAGGCCGGCGGCGAGGTGCGACCTCTGCGCCAGGCTCGGGCCCGCAAGCGCCCCGCGAGTTGAGCGACCCGCTGAAGCTCGGGACCCGGGGAAGCCGGCTGGCCGTCGCGCAGGCGGAGCAGGTCGCCGCAAGCCTGGGGGACGCCCAGGTGGTCGCCGTCAGCTCGACCGACGGCGAGCCCGGCGACAAGGAGCGGTTCGTGCGCGGAGTCGAGCGAGCGCTGCTCGACGGCGAGGTCGACCTCGGTGTCCACTCGGCCAAGGACCTTCCATCCGACCGCCCCGACGCGATCCGGCTGGTCGGCGTCGTCGGCCGCGAGGAGCCGGCCGATGCCTATCTCGGCGTGGCGCCCTCGCTCGACGAGCTGGAGGCGGGCTCCCGGGTCGGCACCGCCAGCCTGCGTCGCCGCTCTCAGCTCCTGGCGCTTCGGCCCGACCTCGAGCTCGCCGAGCTGCACGGCAACGTCGACACCCGGCTGCGCAAGCTTGCCGATGGCGAATACGACGGGATCGTGCTCGCGGTCGCCGGCCTGCGCCGGCTCGGTTGCGAGGCCGAGATCGCCTTCCGGTTCGGGCTCGAGGAGCTGACCCCCGCCGGCGGGCAGGGGTCATTGGCCCTCGAGGCGCGGCGCGGCGACTCGAGGGCGGCGGCGGAAGCGGCGCGAATCTCCTCCCATGACGCCCTGGTGGAGTTGACCGCCGAGCGCGCCGCCCTCGCCGTTCTCGAGGCCACCTGCCACACGCCGGTCGGGGTTTGCGCGCGCCTCGACGACCGAGGCCTGGAGATGTTCGGGTACGCCGGCCGCCCCGATGGCTCCGACTGGGTGCGCGATCGCCTCAGCGGCGATCCCGAGCAGCCGGCGGCGCTCGGCGAGGCGCTCGCTGAGCGGATGTTGACCGCGGGCGGGCGCGAGATCCTCCGGGACGCGGAGCCGGGCGCGTGACGGCGCGGCCCGGCGTCGTATATCTGGTCGGGGCCGGCCCCGGAGATCCCGGCCTGATGACCCTGCGGGCCGCCGAGCTCCTCGCCGGCGCCGACACCGTTCTCTACGACCGCCTGATCCCGGACGGGGCGGTGGCCCGGGCGCGCCCCGATGCCGAGCTGGTCTACGTGGGCAAGCGGCCGGGCTCTCCGGAGCTGGCCCAGAGGGAGGTCGAGGAGCTGATGATCGACCGTGCCCGCGCCGGTCGCGCCGTCGTTCGCCTGAAGGGCGGCGATCCGTTCGTGTTCGGGCGCGGCGGCGAGGAGGCGGAGGCGCTGGCAAAGGCCGGGGTGGAGTTCGAGGTGGTGCCCGGGGTGACCGCCGGGGTGGCCGCGCCGGCCTACGCCGGGATCCCGGTCACCCACCGGGATCAGGCATCGGCGGTGGCCTTCGTCGCCGGTCACGAGGATCCCGCCAAGGGCTCGACCCTCGATTGGAGGGCGCTCGCCGACTTCCCGGGAACGCTGGTCCTCTACATGGGCGTGAAGCGGCTCGCCGAGATCGCCGAGCGGCTGATCGCCAACGGCCGGGACGGCGCCGAGCCGGCGGTCGCGGTGGAGCGCGGGACGACGGCGGCCCAGCGGACCGTGTCGGCGCCCCTCGCCGAGCTGCCCGCCGCCGCGGCGGAGGCCGGAATCGCCCCCCCGGCGATCGTGCTGACGGGCCCGGTCGCGGCGCGGCGAGCGACGATCTCCTGGCTGGAGCGTCGTCCCCTGCATCGAAGCACGGTGGTGGTCACCAGGGCGCGGGCCCAGGCCAGCGGCCTGGCGGCGACCCTCGGCGCCCTCGGCGCCGAGGTGATCGAGCTGCCGGTGATCAGGATCGTGCCCCGGATCGACTCCCCGGAGGTCCGCGAGGCGGTGCGGTCGATCCATGCCTACGCGCTCGTCTGCCTGACGAGCCCCAACGGAGCGCGGCTGCTGTTCGAGGCGCTCGCCGACGCGGGTCGCGACGCGCGGGCGCTCGCCAACGCCACGGTCGCCGCGATCGGCCCCGGGACCGCCGCGGCGCTCGCCGAGCGCGGCGTCCGGGCCGACGTCGTGCCCGAGCGGTCGGTCGCGGAGGCCCTGGTCGAGGCGCTCGGCGACCTCGAGGTCGAGGGGAGGCCGATCCTCGTCGCCCGCGCCGCCGAGGCGCGAGACGTCCTGCCGCAGGCGCTTCGCGAGCGCGGGGCCCAGGTGGACGTCGTCGCCCTGTACGAGACCGCGCTCGAGGAGCCCGACCCGGAGGCGATCGAGGCGGCGCTGGAGGCCGACTACGTCACCTTCACGTCCTCGTCCACGGTGAGGAACTTCGTCGAGGCGGTGCGAGGCGGGGTCCCGGAGCGCGCCCGAGTGGTCTCGATCGGCCCGGTGACCAGCCAGGCGGCCCGCGAGGCGGGGATCCGGGTCGACGTCGAGGCCGAGCGCCACGACCTCGACGGCCTGGTCGAGGCGCTGCTCGCGGACGCGCGGGACCTCAAGGCTGGGTAGGGCAAGCAGAACAACCTCTCGCCCCCTCCGGTTGACGGCGGGTCGCGGCGCCCATAGGCTCGCCTGGGCCGGGGAAGCCTCCGGCCGAGCGACGGGAAGATCATGGGCGCCGACTGGATCATGGACAGGGATCGGGATGCCGACCTGAGATTCGACTTCGCGCGGGACCTTCTCTGCGCCGCTGACGCGAACGGCTACTTCACCTCGCTCAACGGCGGATGGGAGCGCCTGCTCGGCTGGACCGTCGAGGAGCTGATGGCGCGTCCCCTGCTCGACTTCGTCCATCCCGCCGACCGGGACCGCACGCTCGAGGAGACGGCCAAGGTGGCGGGGCGCGGGGAGCCGGTGGTGCACTTCGAGAATCGCTGCCGCGCCCGGGGAGGCGAGTGGCGCTGGCTGCGCTGGAGCGCGCGCTCCGACGGCCAGGCGTGGTTTGCGGTGGTGATCGACATCACCGAGCGCAAGGACACCGAGGCCCGCCTCAGGGCCCTGCTGACCGACGATCACCTGCTCGCCTACACCCAGCCGATCCTCGACCAACGCCGTCGGAGCGTCGCCCAGGAGGAGCTGCTGGTTCGCCTCCGGGGCTCGCGGGGCGGTGACGAGGTCATCGCCCCGGCCGATTTCCTGCCCGATGTCGAGCGCTGCGGGCTGATCGGGGTGGTCGACCGTTGGATGGTCGCCCAGGGAGTGGCCCTGGCCGCTCGGGGCCGACGGGCGGAGGTGAACCTGTCGGCGCGCTCGATCGGCGACCAGGGGCTGGCGGCCGAGCTCGAGGAGACGATCGCGCGGTCGGGGGCGAGCGCCGAGAACCTGATCTTCGAGATCACCGAGACGGCGGCGATCGAGCACCTCGACGAGGCCCGAGACTTCGCCGACAGGTTGACGCGGCTCGGCTGCCGCTTCGCGCTCGACGACTTCGGCACCGGGTTTGGCTCGCTGACCTATCTGCGGCGGCTGCCGGTCGGCTACCTGAAGATCGACACCAGCTTCGTCACCGGTCTCGCCTCGAGCCGAGAGGACCGGGCGATGGTCAGGGGGATCGTGGCGATCGCCCGCGAGCTGGGGGTGCTCACGGTGGCCGAGGGAATCGAGGACGCGGCGACGCTGGGGCTGTTGCGCGACTACGGCGTCGACTACGTCCAGGGCTACCTGATCGGCCCACCCGTGCCACTCACCTGAGGCTCGCGCGCGACTAGGCTCTGGGCGTGGCGGCGCGGCCGATCACCTTTCTCTCCGACTACGGCTACGACGACGAGTTCGCCGGCGTCTGCCGGGCGGTGATCGCGAGCATCGCCCCGGAGGCGACCGTGATCGACCTGACCCACGGGATCGCCCGCCACGCCGTCGCCCAGGGGGCGGCCGTGCTCGCCAAGGCGCTGCCCTTTGCCCCGCCCGGGGTGCACCTGGCGGTGGTCGACCCCGAGGTGGGTGCGTCCCGACGCGGGGTGGCGGTTGGCGCCGGCCCCGAGGGGCGCCTGCTGGTGGGGCCCGACAACGGGCTCCTGTGGCCGGCGATCGAGCAGCTCGGTGGCGCAACTCGAGCGGCCGACGTCTCGCTGTCGCCGTTCCGGCTCGAGCCGGTCTCCGCCACCTTCCACGGGCGGGATGTATTCGCTCCGGTGGCCGCACACCTGGCCCGGGGCGCCGACCTCGCCGAGGCCGGCGAGGAGATCGACGTCGGGTCGCTGATGACGTTCGAGCTCACCGAGCCGGCGATCGAGGCCGGCCGGGTGATGGCCCGCGTCGTATCCGTCGATCGGTACGGAAACGCCGCCCTCGACTTGGCCGACCGCCACCTTCCCCAAACGGGATTGAGGCTCGGTCGCCCGCTCGACGTCGAGGTGGGGGAGACTCGCCGCCCGGCCGTGTTCGCATCCACCTTCGCCGACGTGCGTCCCGGCGAGCTGATCCTCTACGAGGACTCCGGCCGAAGCCTCGCCCTGGCGGTCAACCGGGGCAGCGCGGCGGAGGCGCTGCATCTCGGCCCCGGCGACGAGGTGACCCTTCACCCTGAAGCGAGATGACCAGCTTTGGTCGGCCCCGCCGCCATTCGGCGATCGTTGACTCCACCAACGAGCGCGCCCGGCGGTTGGCGATCGAGGGGGCGCCGAGCGGCACCGTCGTCACCGCCGGCCAGCAGGCCGCCGGTCGTGGCCGCCGGGGCCGGGCCTGGAGCGCGCCGGCCGGCAAGGCGCTGCTCTGCTCGGCGATCCTGGCCCCGCTGGAGCGCCAGCACGCCCTGCTTCCGCTCGCCGTTCCCCTCGCCGTCTGCGAGGCGGTTGAGTCGCTGGCGCGGCTCGAGTGCCAGGTCAAGTGGCCCAACGACGTCTGGTTCGAGCGGCGCAAGCTCGCCGGTGTGTTGATCGAGGCCCAGCCGCCGGCCTGGGCGGTGATCGGGATCGGGCTCAATGTGGCGATCGAGCCCGGCGAGTTCCCCGGCGACCTGCGCCAGCCCGCCGTCTCGGTCGGCCACGGGGTCGACGTCGAGGATGCCCTGACCGCGGTCTGCGAGCGGCTCGAGACCTGGGTCGACGCGACGCCCGAGCGGGTGGTCGCCGAGTTCACCAAGCGCGACGCGCTCGCCGGGCGCCGAATCAGCTGGGTGGGGGCGGGGGACGGAGCTCAGGAGGGGAGCGGCCTCGCCGAAGGCGTCGACGAGCGGGGCAACCTGAAGGTCTTGACCGACGCTGGCGAGCCGCTCAGCCTCGGGGCCGGAGAGGTCCAGCTGATCGCTGACTAATCGGTGTCCGAGCCCGCTTCGGGCTCCGGCGCGGCACCGGCCGGGTCCTCGCCGCGTTTCCGGCCCCCGCTCCGAGTTCCGCCATTGCCCTGCGATCCGCCCTTCGATCGGCGCCGGCGCCGCTTGCCGCCCGACCTCGGGAAGTTGCGCAACAGCTCGCGGGCCACGGCGGAGGGCTTGCGGGCCATCCGCATCCGGGCGCCGCGGAGCACCTCCTCGGCCTCCGGAGTGTGGGCGACGGAGGCGGCGAGCAGGGCGATCGCGAGGCGGCGGTCCTGCTGCCGGGCGGCATGGACGATCCGCCGCGCGTTGCGCCCATGGGCGCGGCCCGAGGAGTTCACGAACAGCCCCAGCAGGCGCTTGGTCTCCGGCCAGCGCTGAACGGCGTACTCCTCGTGCAGCTCGCGGGTGATTCCGGCCAGGCGCCACACCCACGCCTGGGCCTGGTCGCGGCGCCCGATGCGACGCTCGGCGAGGGACTGAAGCAGCACCTTGACGCCGGCCCGGCGCTCGTCCCGGGGCCAGGTCGCGACCACCTCCACCGAGTCGTCGAACGCGTCGGGATCCCGCAGCGCTGCGACCTCGGCCAGCGCCTTGAGACGGAGCTGGTGGTTGCGGTTGCGCTGCACGCAGGTGAGCAGGAACCGGCGGCGCAGCTCCTTGGCCTGGTCGTGCTGGAGCATCGCCTTGGCGCGGCGCCAGTTGTTGGCGGTCACTCGAGCGCCGGCCAGCGCCGCCCATGCGTGTTGCTCCGAATAGTTGAGGTTCTCGACCGCGATCCGCCACAACTCGCGCTCCAGCACCGCGAGGCGGCGCTCGGGGTCGGCGGACACGGGCACCACCCGCCGCTCGACCCGGACCCGCCGCCCGCGGCCGCGGCGCACCGGGCCGACGACGATCGCGCCGCCGCGGTAGACGTCGCGGTCGAGCAGGCTGTGAAGGGTGACGATGGTCTCCTCGCTGGTGGTCGCCGGATGGACGAAGTCGATCACCAGCCCGGCCTCCTTCTCCGGCGCCCGGCGGGTGACGCGCCCGACGCGCTGCTGGTAGACGCGTCGCGAGGCGGTGGGCGCGAGGTGCATGCAGATCGTCGCCCGGGGCGAGTTCCAGCCCTCGGCGAGCAGCATCGCGTTGCAGAGCACGTCCACCTCGCCGCGCTCGAACGCGGCCAGGATCTCCGCCAGCTCGCGCTTCGGCGTCTCCCCCGAGACCGCGCGGGCGTTGATGCCCGCGGCGCGGAACGAGGCGGCGACGTTGTTCGCGTGCCGGACGCCGGCGGTGTAGATGACGCCCGGGACCCGCCGGAAGCGGGACCGATAGAGGTCGGCGACGGCGACGTTGAACGGCTCCTGGTCCAGCAGCTTGGCCAGTTCCTCCTGGTCGAAGTCCTGGTCCACCTCGCCGCGGCGCAGCGGCACCTTGGCGATCGTCCGCACCCCCGGCCCGGGCGGGATGCGAAGGCAGCGCAGGGGGGCGATGACGCCGCGCCTGGCCGCCTGGGCGAGGTCGAAGCGCGAGGTCTGGGTCGGGAAGAGGTCGGCGACGTGGCGAGCGATCAGCGCGCCGGTGGCAGTCATGCCGATGTACACGGGGCCGAGCCAGCGGCGGATGCAAGCGCTGGTCTTCTCGCCCAGCGCGGTGTGCGCCTCGTCGCAGATCACGATCGCGTACGCGTCGGAGATCCGGTCCGCGTTGCGCACGAACCACTGATACGTCTCCACGGTGACCGGCCCGTAGGGGTGGTCGGACCCGTCGAGGAGCGGCGGCGAGAGCCGGTCCTTGTAGCCGCGGTCGGAGATCTCGCCGATGAACTGGTCGACCAGGTTGCGCCGGTGGGTGAGGATCAGCACGCCGCCGGTCCTGGAGCCGTCCACGAACCCGAGCGCGGCAACGGTCTTGCCGGAGCCGGTCGCGTGCTCGAACCAGAAGCGGCGGGAAGCGCCCGGGTCCTCCGGCGCCTCCGGGACAAGCTCCTCGGCGGGCTCCTCCCAGTCCTGGGGCTCTTCGTCGGGAGCCAGGGTCTCGTCGTCGGTGGCGGTCGGTTCGCGTCCGCCGTTGCCCGCCTCCGCGCCGTTGGCGCCGGGCTCGTCCGAGCCAAGCTCGCCCGCGCCGACCATGCCGTCGGCGCCGTTCGAGCTCTCCGCCGCGACCGACTCCTCGAGCTCCGCGGTCAGCGCCGCCAGCGTCCCCGAGAGCACGTCGACCTGGTGCTCCGTGAGCTCGGCGCCGTCGGCGAGCTCGATCGGGTCCGCGGAAAGCAGCCGCTCGAGGCCGAGCAGCAGCGAGTAACGCCGGCGCCACTCGGCCGACGGAGTCTCGCGACCGGCGTCGAGCTCGGCGAGCGCGGCCTCGACCGCGCCCAGCCGGGCGCTGCCCGGGGCGAGATCGTCGACCGTCTCGCCCTCGAGCAGGATCGGCTCGCGCGTGAACTCGCGCACGCGCTCGAGTTGATCCGCTGGGATCGGCCGTGTGCGCACTGCGGCGACTTCGACTGGTTTGGCCATCAGAGAGTTGTTGAGCGCCTGGCGCGCTCCCGCGAACGGTGGCGGGCGCGCTGTAAGCTCGCCGGAGGCTTGCCGGTCGCCGGTTGGTTTCCCCTCGTGGCGAGTCGGCTGTTTCCCCGTGGTCCGGATGACGGGTGGACCGAGTCCCTATTAAACCATCGCGCCCAACGTAATGTGGCCCAGACCCGCGCGCAGGGGAAAAACATGGCGTCTGCACGTCTGAGCAGGCCCTGCGCTGTCGTGGCCCTGGCGGCTCTGGCCCTCGGCCTGGCGGGATGCGGAAGCGGCTCCGGTGCCGACCCCGAGGGTGGCAAGGCTCCGGACTACGGGCGCGCCCTGGCTGGGGCCCCGCCCCCCCTGGCGCGCCTCTACGATCAGGCCAACCAGCTTCTGCCCGGCGGCGTGGCGGCGTTCGAGCGGCGCCTCGAAGAGCTGCGTGGCCACCCGGTAGTGGTCAACAAGTGGGCCTCCTGGTGCGGGCCCTGCCGGGAGGAGTTCCCCTGGTTTCAGGAGCTGTCGGCGAAGCTCGGCAAGCGGATCGCCTTCCTGGGGGTGGACTCGAACGACTCGAGCGCCGCCGCGAGGGCCTTCCTGAGCGAGTTCCCCGTTCCCTATCCGAGCTACAGCGACCCGGACCAGGCGATCGCCGAGGCGATCGAGGCGAGGGTCGGCTTTCCCGGCACCGCCTTCTACGACTCGAGCGGCCGGCTCGCCCACGTGCGCCAGGGCCAGTATCCGAGCGAGTCCGACCTGGCGGCGGACATCAGGCGCTACGCGCGGTAGCGGAGGGCCGGCAGCGCTCTGAGGACGCCCGGCCTCCTTCGTGCACCGGCCCGCGTCCAGGGCCGATCTCGGCTCGTGCCACCGCGAGACGGGCGCATAATGGGGGTATGAGGGGCCGTCGGCTCCGGATCTCGATCTGCGCCGCGCTGGGGTTGGCCGGCGTGGCGCTCGGGATCTCACCGGCGCCCGCCAAGCCCCCGCAGTCGGGCGGATCGCGCGGCGTCGCCTACTCGATCCAGCTTCAGGCGACGATCGACCCGGCCACCCAGAAGTGGGTGTCGAGCGCCCTCGATGACGCGGCTGCCCAGCACGCCAAGCTCGCGATCATCAGGCTCGACACGCCGGGCGGCCTCTCCGACTCGATGCGCTCGATCATCGAGGACATGGGGGCGGCGCCGATGCCGGTGGTCGTCTACGTCTACCCGAGCAACGCCCGCGCCGGCTCGGCCGGCGCCTACATCACCGAGGCCGCCGACGTCGCGGCCATGTATCCGGTCAGCAACATCGGCTCGGCGACCCCGATCGCGATCGGCCCGGGCGGCGGAAGCCAGGACCTGTCGCGGAAGATCAAGAACGACGCCGCGGCGTCGATGCGGGCGCTCGCCGCGGCTCACGGGCGAAACCCCGAGCTCGCCCAGCTGCTGGTCACCAAGGCGAAGAACCTGACCGCCCCCGAGGCCAAGCGCGCCGGCCTGATCGACCTGATCGCGCCGAGCCAGGAGAGCCTGCTCCGAAAGCTCGACGGGTTCCACGTGAAGGGCCCCAAGGCGCAGGTCCTGCACACCGCCGGCCTCGAGGTCGCAAACCACGACATGCCGCTTCAGTACCAGCTGCTCGAGATCCTCGTCAACCCGACCGTCTCCTACCTGCTGATCCTGCTCGGGCTGGTCGGGATCGGGATCGAGTTCTTCAGCCCCGGGCTGATCGCGCCCGGGACGATCGGCGTGATCTCGCTCCTGCTGGGCCTCTACGGGACCGCCCAGCTTCCGGTCACCGTGGCGGGGGTCCTGCTGCTCGTCTTCGGGATCGGGCTGATCGTCGCCGAGGCCCACCTGCCCACCCACGGGATCCTCGGCGCCTCCGGGGTGGCGGCGCTGGTCGCCTCTGGGCTGCTTCTCTACGACACGAACTCGAGCGCGTTCGGGATCTCGGCGCCGGTCGTGATCGCCGTGGGGCTCGCCCTCGGGGGCCTGCTCGCGGTTGCGGTCGAGCGCGCCGTCCGCGCTCGCCGGCTGCCCAAGCACACCGGGTGGGAGGAGATGATCGGGGCGGTCGGCGAGGTGCGCCAGCCCCTCGACCCGATCGGGCAGGTGTTCGTCCAGGGGGCGCTGTGGCGCGCCCGACTCTCCTCCGACGCCAACGGTGACGGGCGAGCGATCGAACGCGGCAGTAGAGTGCGGGTCGAGTCCGTGGATGGGTTGACGCTCCAAGTGCACCCCCTCGATAGCGGGGACCAGGTGGCGGAGCCCGCCGAGCCAAGCCCCGCCGGTCCCTAGGAAGGAGCGCCGTGGGCGTCGTGATCGCGATAGTCGTGCTGTTGATCGTCCTGGTGGTCGTGCTGCTCGCCTCCGGGGTGAGGATCCTGCGCGAGTACGAGCGGGGCGTGATCTTCCGCCTCGGCCGGCTGATCGCCCAGAAGGGGCCCGGGCTGATCTATCTGATCCCGATCATCGACCGGATGGTCAGGATCGATCTGCGTACGGTGACCCTGACCGTGCCGCCGCAGGAGGTGATCACGAAGGACAACGTCACGGTACGGGTCACCGCGGTGGCTTACTTCCGGGTCATCGATCCCAACAAGGCGGTCACCGAGGTCGAGAACTTCCTCCTCGCCACCTCTCAGATCGGGCAGACGACCCTGCGCTCGGTGCTCGGCAAGGCGGAGCTCGACGCGCTGCTGTCGGAGCGGGAACGGCTCAACGTCGAGCTCCAGCGGATCATCGACGAGCAGACCGAGCCGTGGGGGGTGAAGGTGACGACGGTCGAGGTCAAGGACGTGGAGCTGCCGGCCGACATGCAGCGCGCGATCGCCCGTCAGGCCGAGGCCGAGCGCGAGCGCCGAGCGAAGATCATCTCCGCCGACGGCGAGTTCCAGGCGGCCGAGAAGCTGTCCCAGGCCGCCAACATCATCAGCCTCAACCCGGCGACCCTGCAGCTGCGCTACCTGCAGACGCTGCTCGACATCGGCGTCAACCAGAACTCGACCATCATCTTTCCGCTGCCGCTCGACATGATCAAGCCGTTCCTCGGCTTCGACGCCGGCGGCGGCTCCGCCGGTCCGGCCCCGCCCCCAGAGGACGCCGGCCGGGGCTCGGCGCCGTAAGCGGGACCGGCGCCCGCGGGTGAACGCCCCCGAGGTCCGCATAGACCAGCTCACCGGCCTGCGCGCGATCCTCGCTCCGGGTCGGGCGGAGCGCCCGGACGCGTTCGCTCCCACCCCGGCGCTGAGCCGCGAAGGCGCCGTCGAGACCTGCCCGTTCTGCGAGGGCCGCGAGGAGCGCACCCCGCCCGAGCTCTGGGCGCGGCGCCCAGGTGGCGGCCAGCCCGACTCGCCGGGCTGGACGGCGCGCGCGGTGCCGAACCTCTACCCGGTGCTCGACCGGCCGCCGCCGGCCGGCGCCTCCGGGCCCGCGACCGGCGGCGCAGATGTCGAGACCGGCCTCGCGAGCTCGGTCGACCCGCTGGGGACGTCGACCCGCACGGGCGATCCCGGTCTGTTCGCGTCTCATCCCGCCGAGGGCGCGCACGAGGTGATCGTCCACGCCCCCGAGCACGCGACGACGCTGTGCAAGCTCGACGATAAGCGCTTCGCGGGCGCCATCGGCGCCTGGCGAGAGCGGATGCGGGCACACGCCGAGGACGCGGCGTACGTCCACCTGATCGTCAACGAGGGACCCGACGCCGGGGCCTCGCTGGAGCACTCGCACGCCCAGCTCTACGCGATCCGCTTCGTGCCCGCCGAGGTGGCCCGCGAGCGCGAGCGAGCAGCCGCCCACCACCAGCGAACGATGGGCGGGAACCTGCTCTCCGACGTCGCGTCCGAGGAGGTGCGGCGCAGGGAGCGCCTGGTGGCGATCGACGACGAGGCACTGCTCGTCTGCCCGTGGGCGTCGCGTTCCCCGTTCGAGCTCCGGGTGATCCCGCGGCGCCCGGCGCCCGCGTTCGAGGACGACGGCGAGACCGGGACGGCGATGATCCGCTCGGCGCTCGCCGCGCTTGCCCGGCGGTTCGACACGCCCCCCCAGCTCAACCTTTGGGTGCGCACCGCGCCTCGAGGCGTGGGCGAGTTCTGTTGGCACGTCGACCTGGTGCCGCGGCTCACCGTTCGGGCGGGCTTCGAGGTCGGCACGGGGGTCGAGGTCAACATCTACACGCCCGAGCGCGCCGCCGCCGACCTGCGAGAGGCGCTCGGCAGCGCCTGACGCCACGCCTCGCCCAATAGGCTGCCCCGAAGGATGCCCCCGGTTCCGCGCCCGTTCCCGCGCTTCATCGCCGACTCCCCTCAGGAGGGAAAGCCCTACGGCCGCTGGGAGGACCGGCTCGCCCGGGAGCTCGCGGCGGCCTGCGAGCCGCTGGCGGCGGAGGCGGGAGGCCCGCTCGACCCCGAGACCCTGAGGTGGTTCCCGGAGCGGACCTGGGGCGATCGCATCTACGTGCCGGCGACCGGCCGCGCCGGCGAGGAGCGCGCGGGCGGCCAGCCGGACGACGCCGAGCAGGCGGCGGGACCGGTCGTGCTCGAGTACTACGGGTGGGTGTCGTTCGAGCGCTCCGCCGAGCGCGAGCCGGCCGAGCTGCGCGCCCACGCCGACTTCACCGACGTCACCGCCGAGGACAATCCCGACTGGAGGATCGACCTCTCCGACGACGTGATCGGCAGTTGGAGCGCCGAGGGGGATCGGGGTGGCGACGTCACCCTGGTCTGGGGGCTGCCGATGGTGCGGGGGGCGGTGGCCGCCACCGCCGAGCTCGACGGCGAGGTGCTCGACCAGGCCGCCGTCCAGGACGGCCGCTTCACGCTGGTCGCCGTCGACGCGGTGCGGGGCTTCGGCGATGACCTCTACGTCGAGATCAGGCTCTGGGACCGCACCCTGCGCGAGATCGCCACCGAGAGCCTCTACGAGTAGCTCGGTCGAGGCCGTCGACGGCCGAGGCCATCAGTCCTGAAAGAACTCCTCGAAGGCGCGAAGCAGGAAGCCGTACTTCCAGACCCGCTGTAGGTCCTCGAAGCTCGCATCCTCGGTCGGCTGGGTGGAGGAAGAGTCGGGCTCCTCGCCGTCCGGCTCGAGCGCCATCGCCAGCGTCCGGTCGCGAAGCAGAGCGCGGAAGTCACCGCCCATGCCGGGGATGGTCCACATCGGCCTGAAGCCCTCCTCGGCGTCGTAGGGGACGTCGAGCGGCTCGCGACGCACGAAGAAGACCGTCACCTCGGCCAGGGCGTGATGAAACGACTCGGTGCCGGGCTCGGCGAGCTCCTCCCGGACGCTCGCCTCCACCGCCTCGCGCAGGCCCGCGCTCATCCAGCCGTTCGGCTTTCGAGCCGCCGGCAACCGCTCCCGCTCGGCCGCCCGCGCCATGTAGCCGATCCGGGCGACCGACCGCGCGGTGACCAGGGTCTCGTCGGACGCGGCCTCCAGGTCGGTGACCCCGGAGAGGCCCGCCGCGAGAGCCCGAGCTACATCGACCGAGACCTCCTGTCCCTCGACGTACTCGAAGGTCTCCGTGGCCAGGACGTCGACCAGTTCCTCGACGTCGCCTTCGGAGACCAGCGCCAGCTCGTCGTGGCCCTCGATCGGGAGCATCTCGATGCCGCGCCCACGGCGGGCGAACAGCGCCATGCTCTGGCTCACACCGCCGCGCCTTCGAGCGGCGACGGCGCGGGCTGGACGAAGCGGAGCACGGTGACCGATCCTCGCACATCGCCGCGCGTTGGGTGGCATGTAAGGTTTCGGTGACGACCGCCGGGTCCGCCCGGGTTCGATGGGGAGGTCGAATGCTCGGATTGAGGTCGCGCCCAGTGAACATTCGCAGTCGCGGGCTGCTCGCGGGAGCCAGCGCGGGCGTTTCTCTCGCCATCGCGGTTCTCGCGCAAGCCGCCCCATATGCCCACGTCGCCAATGCCGACGGGGGCGGTCCCGCCTCGGTCAGCATCTCGGGCAAGACCCTGGTCGTCACGGCCGGGCTGGGGAACAAGGACAACCTGGCGATCGCCCGCCCACTCCCAGGCACGCTCCGCGTCACCAACCTCGCCAGCGGTCCCTATACGGGCTCCACCCTCCTGGCGGGCGCGGGCTGCACCCTGACCGACAGCCAGACGGCCAAATGCAACGCGTCGGGCGTGAACCTGATCCGGGTCAGCGCCGGCGACGAGGCCGACAAGGTGGTGAATTCGACCGGGATCCGGAGCTCGCTCTTCGGGGAGAAGGGGACCGACACGCTGCTCGGCGGCTCCAACATGGACACGCTCACCGGCGGACCGGACCCCGACACGATGAAGGGGCTGAACGGAAACGATCAACTCCTCGCCCGCGACCTGACCTCCGATACGACGATCAACTGCGACGGGGGAAGCGCTCCGGGATCCGCCGACAAGGCCGACCTCGACACGCTCCCCAACGACCCCAACTCCAGGGTCCACGGCTGCGAGACCAAGGCGCGGCACTAGAGGGCCCACCGGCATCGGGGGTTGCGCGGATCCCCGTCCGTAGTGATTACGGAGTCCTGGCCAAGCGGACCTCGATGACCACTACGTCGCGCCATCGCCCCTCGAGCTGGGCGTGCGCGCGGAAGGTCCCGACCACGCGAGCGCCGGCCGCCTTGGCCACCCCGATGCTGCGAGCGTTGTCAGCCAACAGCAGTCCGACGATCTTCCAGTACCCCTGGCGCGCAGCCTCGCGAGCCAACTCCTCCCCGAGACGCACTCCGATCCCACGCCCGCGGGCATCGCGATCGATGTACATCGACGCCTCCCCGATGCCCAGGTAGCAATCGCGCTCGCTGTAGGCGCTCAGCCCGGCCCAGCCCACGACCCTCCCGTCCTCCTCGGCCACCAGGAGCGGCGGTGACTCGGGCTCGGCGAGCCGGGACGCAATCTGATCGGGATCGCGCGCCTGGGTCTCGAACGTCGACGTGCGCTCCTCGATGCCCTGGTTGTAGATCCGGGCGATGTCTGCGGCGTCGGCGGCCGTGGCGCGGCGGATGCCGGGCATCGCCGATCACTGTAGCCATGCCGGCCGGACCACCGCGACCCTGGTGGCCGTGACCGGGGTGCGCCGCCGATGCACTCTCGGTCGTCGTGAACGGGCCCCTCGCCGCCCGGCCCGGCGGTCGTCAAACTCCCGGCCGTGGACGACGTCGTGTTGTTCTTTCACATCCTCGGTGCCCTGGTCTTCGTCTCCGGGATCGTTGTCGCCGGGGTTGCGTTCGAGGCCGCGCGGCGCCGGGACAAGCCCGATGAGATCGCGCTGCTGCTCGGGTTGACCCGGATCGGCGTTGTGCTGGTCGCCTTGGGCGGTGCCGTGTTGCTTGTCTTCGGCCTGCGGTTGGTTGATACGGGGCACTTCGGCTATGGCGCTGGCTGGATCGACGCGGCGCTGGGGCTGTTCGTGGCCGCGATGGCCCTGGGTGCGATCGGCGGCCAACGGCCGAAACAGGCCCGGCTCCTGGCCTCGAGGCTCGCGGCCGAGGGCCGGCCGGCTTCGCCCGAGCTGCGCGCGCTCCTCGACGACCGCCTGTCGCGGGCCACCAACTACCTCGCGACGGCCATCGTGGTCGCGATCCTCGTGCTGATGGTGTTCAAGCCCTGAGCCGAAGGCTCGTGCCGAAGCTGATCGACATCGAGGAGGCGCATCGAGATCCGTGGATGATCGCGCCATGGGCGACGTCCGGATGCGGCTTCGCAAGCCCTAGACTCGCCCCGAGCCCGTCGCCCCCGCAGCTAGCCGCCGGTCGTCGTGGTCGTCGTGCTCGTTGGTGGAACTGCGATCTCCTCGGGGAGCTTCATCTGCGTATGCCAGGCCTCGTTGAAGTTCCCGACCTTGCTGCTGCTCGCGATGTACACGCCGTTTACGTCCAGTGTGGCCCCGGGCGATTGGCTCTCGAGGATCTTGCAGACCTGCTTGACCGAACTCACAGGCGTGTTGTTGATCTCGGTGATCAGGTCTCCGCGCGCGATCAGCCCCTTTTGCGCCGCCGAGCCTGGGACGGTTTCTCCGACGTAGAGGCCGGTGTGCTCCCGTTGTACTTTTTGCGCGAGGCTCAGTGCGACACTGCGGTTGGTCCCGTAGGCCGTGACGATGTCGTCGGCTACCGTACTCGGGTCTTCCAGCTTGAACGGCGTTAGCGCCCAGCCGGCATCCGCGATATTGGCACCGCTCTCGAGTTCGGGAAGGAGCTCCTTGGCTTGGTTGATCGCGATCGCGTAGTACTGGCCCTGCTGGCCCCCCGGGGCAGCGGAAAGCGTATTGATGCCGATCACTTCCCCGGAATCGTTGAGCAGCGGCCCGCCGCTGTTGCCCGGGTTGATGGCGGCCGTGTCCTGAATGAGCGATGGATAGGCCGGCAGGGCAGTTGAGATCTCGTTCCCGACCAGGTTGGGGTTCGAGACCGTTCCCTGCGTGGAGGACGCGGTCTGCTGCCTGTAGTTCTGGAAGTTGCTGGGGTAGCCAAGTGCCGTCACGCTGTCCCCCGACTGGACGCCGGTCGAGTCGCCAAGAGTCGCTTCGGTGAGCCCGGCCGGCTTCTGGACGAGCTCGACGACGGCGACGTCATTGCAGGGTGCGCGCCCGACCACGCGCGCGGGAACAAGCGGGAGCTGGTCGCCGACCTTCGCTTGCAGGCTGCTCACACCCTCAATCACATGGGCGTTGGTGAGGACGAGCCCACGATTGGCGTCGTAGACGATGCCCGACCCACCCACGGTGAAGTCGCCCGACCGGCCAACGAGCTCCACGGTCGCGGGCGAGGCCTTCTGGATGACCTCCTGAGGTGAAAGGGTCGTGGAGCCACCTCCACATCCGGCAAGCGCCAGCACCCCGACGCAGCTGATGATCAGAGTGAGTTCCTTTGCGCGCACCGATACCCCCCTCTCCTAGTACCCCTCCCCTCCTGGTCGAGGATATGAGGCCTCATACTTCCCGCAAGGCATTGTATCCCCGAGCCCATGAACCTTGCGACCGCGACGATCAGGGTCGGGCGGGCGAAAACGGATGCTGGGTCGTTCCGACTCGTTGACGTGCCGTTACCCAGCGGGCCAATGAGCGAAGGGGCAAAAATGGGCTCAAGTGGAGGGGACAAGATTCCGACCGGAGAAGCGAGCTCGACAACCCCTTCGCCCGAAACGGCTTCGGAGAGCCGTAATCTCCAACTCAGCCCCGATAGCTCAGCTGGATAGAGCGACTCCCTCCTAAGCGTTCGTCCCCGATCGGACAGCGAGTGGCTTCTTCGCGACGGAGCCAGCCGCGCTGTCGCTTTCACGCGAAAGCGGAAGCGCCGGTCCTTGGATTCTTGGGGCCCGGGGCCAGAACGGAGATACTGCGTAGGCGATGTCGCAGGAGAACGTCGAGCTTGTCCGTCGACACCTCGATGCCGTGGAGCGTGGGGACTTTCCGGCTGCTCTTACTTGCCTCGATTCCGACCTGGACTGGATCCCGCATCGCGCCGCAACCGAAGGCGCATACCACGGCCACGAGGGCTGGGAGCAGTTCGTCGCGGACACGCGGGAGAGCTTTGACGTCTTCGAGCCGCGGTTCGAGTTGGGCGACCTCGGTGAGCAAGTGCTCGCCTGGGGAGTGATCAGGGTTAGCGGCAAAGGCAGCGGGATCGACATGGAGTTCCCCGTCGGGGGGATCTTCGATTGCCGCGGAGGGAAGATCACCCGTTGGCAAGACTTTGGGTCGAAGGAAAAGGCCCTCGAAGCTGCCGGGCTGCGGGAGTAGTCACCCAGCTTCCGCTTCGCGCGACGGACAGCAGTGGGGGTCGGGCGCGATCGCGCGCTTGCGGTAGGAGGGTGGATGGATGTAGGGTCGCCAGAGCATGGCTCGAGCTCTGCGGTCCCCCGTTGCCGGCGCCGCGGTAGACGCCTACGACCGACACGTCGGCCGTTACGGTGCCGAGCTCGCACGGGAAATGGTCCGGGTGACCGGCGTCCGGGCGGGCCAGCGGGCGCTGGACGTGGGCTGCGGGACGGGCGCGCTGACGGTCATGCTGGCGGAGGTTCTCGGGGCGGGGAACGTGGCCGCGATCGATCCCTCCGAGCGCTTCGTCGCGGCTTGCCGCGACCGTGCACCGGGTGCCGATCTGCGTGTGGGGATCGGGGAGGAGCTTCCCTGGAGCGACGCCGAGTTCGACGCCGTGCTCGCGCAGCTCGTCGTGTACGGCATGAACGACGCCCGCCGCGGTGCGGCGGAGATGCGGCGTGTTGCGCGGCCAGGCGGCGCAGTCTCGGCGTGCATCTGGGACTTCGAGGGGGGCATGCCCCTCCTGCGGGCGGTCTGGGATTCCGCCCTCGACGTCGACGCGGAGCTCGCCCGTTCGTTCGGGGCCGACAAGCCCGACCCGTTCTCGCGCCCGCATGAGCTCGAGGAGCTCTGGTGCACCACTGGGTTTGAGGGGGTCGAGCTCGGCCAGGTCGACGCCGGTGCCGACTACGCGGACTTCGATGACCTCTGGTACCCGTTCGCGAACGGCGTCGGCAATCTCGGTCGCTTCCACGAGGCGCTCGATGAGGCGGGGCGCAAGCGCTTCAAGCACGGCGCGGCCGAGCGGCTCGGAGCGCCGTCCGGTCCATTCCGCCTAACGGCGAGGGCCTGGTACGCGCGCGGTA
>JAHEXV010000054.1 GCA_023251935.1 bacterium
TCCCTGCGCCGAAGCGCGTCCGCGCACAGCGCGAGCACCGCGGCGCCGCTCGACGCCAGGCCGGCCACCGCGGCGACTCCTGAGTCGCCGCGGCGATCGACGATCTCCCGCCGCTCGTCCGCCTCGCCTGCCTCGGTGAGCGCCGGAGGCGGCCAGCGGTCGAGGGGCAGTTCGCGCTCGGCGTCGAGCCGGCGCATCCACTCCCCCTCGCCGGGGCCCGGGGTATCGGCGGACGCCGTGTCGGCGCTGTCGGGGTAGACCTCGCCCAGCACCACCCGGGGGGAGACCGCCCCCTGCCATTCGTTGAGCTCGAGCCTCAGCGAGACATCGAGGGGCTCGGCGAGCCGGGGCTCGGCGAGATCCCCATTGACCCCGAAGGCGACGCCGAGCGCGTTCCGCCGGCCGCTCTCGAGGCGGAATCGAGCGTGCCTGTCTCCCTCGCCCATCGGGCGGACGTCCGACAGCCGCGCGGACGGCACCAGCAGGCGGACGCCAGGATTGCCGATCCCGAACGGCGCCAGGCGCTCCAGCTGCTGGGCGACGTCGTGTCCGAGGCTCTCGCCTCCGACCACGGCGTCGATGCCCTCCGTTCGGACCAGATCGCGCTCGCCCAGGGCCGAGGTCGCGTGGGCGGCAAAGGCGCGCCGGAACGCCTCGATCCGGCTCGCCTCGATCTCGAGGCCGGCGGCGGCCCGGTGACCGCCGTAGCGGGACAGGTGCTCGCCGCATGCATCGAGCGCCCCGAGCAGGTCGAAGCCCGAGATGGCGCGGCCGGAGCCCCGGCCTTTGCCATCGCCGTCGATCCCGATCAGGACGACGGGCACCCAGTGGCGCTCGGCGAGGCGTGAGGCGGCGATCCCGACGACGCCCGGATGCCACCCCTCGCCCGCCAGCACCAGCGCCGGCGCGGAGGCGAGCTCCGCCGGCAGCTCGCCGCGGGCCCGCTCGGCGGCGTCGACGACGGCGCGCTCGGCGTCGCGGCGCTCCCGGTTGGCGCTGTCGAGCTCCGCGGCGATCGCGTCCGCACGGTCGCCGCTCTCGGTCAGCATCAGCTCGACGCCCGCGTCGGCCCGGTAGAGGCGCCCTGCCGCGTTGATCCTCGGGCCGAGCCGGAAGGCCAGGTCGCCCTCGTCGAGGCGGACCGGCTGCGCTCCGGCGGCGGCGCAGAGGGCGCGCAAGCCGGGGCGCCCCGCCCTCCGCGCGACGGCGAGCCCGGCCCGGACGAGCGCCCGGTTCTCGCCGCGCAGCGGGACGAGGTCGGCGATCGTCGCCAGCGCCACCAGGTCGAGCTCCCGCTCGACCCGCTCCGTCCCCAGCAGGGCGGCGGCGAGCTTGTAGGCGACCCCCGTCGCGCAGAGCTCGGCGCAGGGATAGCCGCCCAATCGCGGATGAAGGATCGGGCAGTCGGGCAGGCGCTCCCCGGGCTCGTGGTGATCGGTGACGATCACCTCCATCCCCGCGCGGGCGGCCGCGGCGACCTCGTCGGCGCAGGTGATCCCGCAGTCGGTCGTCAGCAGGAGGCCGGTCCCGCGGGCGGCCAGCCGCTCCACCCCCGCAGCGGTCAGCCCGTAGCCGTCGCCAAGCCGATCGGGGATGTACCAGTCGCAGCTCGCCCCGAGCTCGCGCAGAGTGCGGACCAGGATCGCGGTCGAGCAGACCCCGTCGCAGTCGTAGTCGCCGTGAACCGTGATCGTGCGTCCCGCGGCGATCGCTCCCTCGATCAGCCCGGTCACCTCCCGCATGCGATCGAACTCGAAGGGATCGTGAGTCTCCGCCGCCTCGAGGAACGCGCGGGCCTCCTCCACGGTTCTGTAGCCCCGCCGCACCAGCGTCACCGCCACCGGCTCGGCAAGGCCCAACCCCTCGATCAGCGCCCGCGCCTCGGCGTACGAGTAGGGCTCGAACGTGAACGCTCTCTCGGGGGTCGCCGAACCGGACGGCTGGGAAGCCACGTCGCCAGGCTAAGAACGGGCGAGGACGGAACTCGCCCCCGGCGCTCTCTTTGATGCCTTTGGTAGCCCAGGGACTACCAACTGCTCAATCCTCGCGAGAGGGGCCTAGGCTCCCCCCTACTTGCCCTAATCCGTTAACCCCCCCCTGCGACCAAAAAACCCGGAGGAGATATGGACCTGAAGGCCGTGCAGGCGCCGATCAAGGAGCGATACGGGGAGGAACCGAACGAGGCGCGGATCACGCTGACCGCCCGGGCGAGCGAAGGAGACGCTCCGGTCGCCTGTTCCGTGGACGCCGGGCGGGCGCTCCAGGCCGCCGAGGCTCATGCGGGGGTCGGAGGGCCCGGCACCGGGGCCTGCTCCGGCGACCTGCTGCTGGGAGCGCTCGCCGCCTGCGCACAGATCACCTGCCAGATGGTCGTCGCCTCGATGGGGATCGAGACCGAGCGCATCGAGGTCACGGTGGAGGGAGACCTGGACCTGCGGGGCACGCTCGGCGTCTCGCGGGAGGCCCGGGTGGGATTCGACGCGATCCGGGTTCGCTTCGCTGTCGAGGCCCCGGGCGCCGATCCCGGCCAGATCGCCTCGCTCGGCGAGAAGACCGAGCGCTATTGCACCGTCCTGCAGACGCTCCTCGATCCGCCGCCGATCGAGACCACGCTGGACGCCGAGCCCGGCTAGTCGCTGCTGGCCAGACGCTCCCGGCGGACCCCGAGAGCGTAGATGGCGGCGACGCCGAGGACGGTTCCCGGCACGGCGATCAGAGCGGTGCCGAAGTCGGTGTCGCCGATCGTGCGACCGGAGACGATCTGAGCGATTCCGCCCGACAGCATCGCGCCGGCGACCGCGCCGAGCAGCGCGCCCACGATGCCCGCCCAGAAGCGATCGGGAAGGAACACGGTGAAGTGCCACAACGCCAGCCCGACCGTGAACCAGACCACGAGCGCCACTAGCGGTTCCTCCCGTGCTTTCGCCGGCGGCGCTGCTGCTGGCGGCGCTTTCGCTGGCGCTCGGATCGCGGGGGACGAGAGGCCTCGCTCCCGGCCGCGGTGCCCAGCGGTTCCGGCTCGGTCGTCGTAGGCGCTCCGTCGGAGCCGTCTCCGGCCTCCACCGGCTCCACCGGCTGCGGCCGGCTGGCCCCCGGGGGCGGCTCGGGGGCGGAGGGCGCGGGAGCGGCCGGAACGGGCTCGCCGTCAGCGCCGAGCTTGGCGACCACGTTGTCCTCGGGGAAGGTTGGCAGCCGCCCCATCTCCTCGATCAGCCGCGCGCGGCGAGCTCGATAGGCGGGCTCGCGCTCCTTCCAGTGGGTCAGGACCGGGGTGGCGATGAAGATCGAGGAGTACGCACCCGAGAGCACCCCGACCATCATCGCGAACGCGAAGTCCTTCAGGGTCGCGCCGCCGAAGATGTAGAGCACGGTGACCAGGAAGACCGTGGACAGCCCGGTGATCAACGACCGGGTGAGCACTTCGCTCATCGACTTGTTGGCGATCTGGGCGAACGCCGCTCGCGGCATCCGGGGGACGTTCTCGCGAATCCGGTCGAAGACGATCACCGTGTCGTACATCGAGTACCCCAGGATGGTCAGGAAGGCCGCCACGGTGCCGCTCGTCACCTCCTGCCCGGTCAGCGAGTAGACCCCGGCGGTGATCAGGATGTCGTGGAAGAGGGCGATGATCACCGGGATCGCGTACTTGGGCTCGAACCGGATCGCCACGTAAGCGGAGATCACCAGCAGCGAGAAGATGATCGCGATCAGCGCGCTGCGCGCCACCTGGGCGCCGAAGGTGGGGCCAACCGAGGTGCTCTGGAATCCCTGCTCCCCGCCGCGGAAGCCGAAGCTCCGTGACAGCGCGTTCTTGAGGGTGCCGTTGACCTGCCCGACCGGGATCTTGCCCTGGACCTCGACCACGTGCGGGCCCAGCTTCTCGTTGGTGACCGTCTGGATCTCGGCGCTCGAGGCGTTGCTGACGTTGGCCTTCTCGAGCGCGTTGCGCACCTCGTCGACGCTCGCCGCCTGCTGGAGGCTCGCCGTCACCTTGGCCCCCGACGTGAAGTCGATCCCGAGGTTGAGCTGCTTGGTGGCGAGCGAGATCGCGCCGATCGCGAGGATCATCCCGGACATCGAGAAGAACCACCGGCTGGCGCCGCTGAAGTCGAAGCGCCAGCGAACCCATTGAGGGCCCGCGCCGAGCGCCCGTGGCGAGTGCAGCAGCTTCGAGCGCCCGAGCGCGCCGAGGACCGCCTGCGTGAACAGCACCGCGGTGAACAGCGAGACGAGGGTGCCGATGCCGAGCGTGAACGCGAAGCCCTTGACACCGGCGGTCGCAAGCACGAAGAGGATGAACGCCGTGAACAGGGTGATCACGTTCGCGTCGACAATCGTCGCGATCCCCTTGCGGTAGCCCTGGGCGATCGCGGACAGCATCGAGCGGCCAGCCCGCGCCTCCTCCTTGATCCGCTCGAAGATGACGATGTTGGCGTCGGCCGCCACCCCGATAGTCAGGATCAATCCGGCGATTCCGGGCAGGGTGAGAGTGATCGGGATCAGCTTCACGAGGGCGAAGAAAAAGACCCCGTAGACGGCGAGCCCGAGCACCGCGACCGCCCCCAGCAGCCGGTAGTAGAGGAGCAGGAAGATGACCACGCAGAACAGGCCGACCGCCGCCGCCAGCAGCCCCTGATCCAGCGCCTGCTGCCCAAGCGTCGCCGAGACCGTGCTCTGGCTCTCGAGCGCCAGCTTCACCGGCAGGGCGCCCGTCTGGAGGATCGTCGCGAGGTCCTGGGCCGAACCGATGTCGAAGTTGCCCGAGATCTGGGCTCCGGTGCGGCCGTCGATCCCGTCCGGGTTCTCGGCGAAGTTGATGATCGGGTTCGAGAAGACCTGGTTGTCGAGCACGATCGCGAAGTGCTGCGAGTACTGATCGGCCGCCGTTGAGCCGAACGTCCCGGGCGGCGCGGTGGCGTTGCCGCGCTGGGCGATCGTCCGGGTGACGTCCTGGAACGCCGTCTTCCCGCTGTCAGTGAAGTCGAAGGTGACGTTTGGCTGGTTGGTCGTCTGGTCGAAGTTCTGCTGCGGGTTCTTGATCTCGGTCCCGTTCAGCGCCGGGCGATCGGTGAGCACGAACTGCGGCGAGTCGGATATCTCCGCGGGCGACAGGCTCAACGAGGGGCTGGTCGGTGCCGCCGCGACGAGCGTCCCCTGCGGAACCCTGAGGATCTCGGTGCCCGGCGGCTGCTTCTCGTTGCGGGTGTTGAGGAAGAGGTCGTGCTTGGTCTCGGCCGGGCCGGCCCGCAGCTTGTGTGACTTCTTGTCGAACAGGTAGTAGGTGGGCCCGTTCGTCGTGCACTTGTCCTGGAAGCACTCGGGCTTTCGCTTCGAGGCGAAGTTGACCGCGTCGTAGAGGTTCGGGAACGTGTAGACGCCCGGATTGGGGTCGGCCGTGCTGGCCGGGTCCTTCGGGACGCCCTTCTTCGGCGGCGGGACGATGTTCGCCTCGAGGTCGTAGAAGTAGAGCTGGGCGGTGGTCCCGATCTGATCGATCGCCTGCTGAGCGTTCTGGACGTTGGGCAGCCCGACCTGGATCCCGGTCGCGCCGAGCCGCGAGATCTCGGGCTCGGAGACCCCGAACTTGTCGGTCCGGGTGCGGATGATGTTGATCGCCCGATCGATCGCGTCGGGGGTCACGGTGGGGGTCTGGGGCGTGGCCCGTGCCTGGTAGACGAGCTGGGTCCCGCCGCGAAGATCGAGGCCCAGCGTGGTCGGCTTGGTGGCGATCACGATCGCCGAGGCCGCGAGCAGGCCGAGGACCAGCCCGATGACCAGCACATTTCGACGCCGTCCACCCATCAATCTCGGACCCCGTACCGGTGACGCCCCACTCTCACCCTACTTGGGGGTGAGAACGAGCAGCAGTCCACCGTCATCGTCGTAGGCGGGGAAGACGTCGGCGACTGCGTTCGCGGGCAGGTCGCCCTCGGCGTTCACGTGCACCCGCTTGCCCAGCGAGCGCACCCCCCACTCGAGCGTCGTCTCGATCGGGTCGGTCGTCCCGTCCCCGTCGATGTCGGCCGTCTCCCCGCCGTCGCCCTCGTCGACCCACTGGAGCCCCAGCACCTCACGGACCGGGCGCCCGATCACCTGCTCGTCCTTGAGCCCAGTGAGCTCGAAGCCGCCCTTGCCGACGTCGAGCACACGTCCCTCCTGATCGCAGACGAAGAACGCCGCCTCCGGGGCCGGGTAGTAATCGTCGAGCAGCTCGAAGATGAACCCGAAGCCGCACTTCGAGCAGCCCTTGGGCCGCGCCGAGAGACCCGCGGTCCGCTCGCTCGAGAGCTCGCGGTTCCCGCAGTTCGGACAGATGAAGAACGGCACGCGGAAAGCCTAGCGAGGGTCCAGGTCCCGCCGACCGCCAGGGGAACGACGGCGCTGGCCACGGCTACCCCGGAGACCCCGACTAGAACAGGCTGGCGGCGCCCTCGGGGACGGGCAGCCCGAGGTGCTCGAAGCCTCGTTCCGTGATCACCCGTCCCCTGGGGGTGCGCTTCAGCAGGCCCTGTTGGAGCAGGTACGGCTCGTACACGTCCTCGATCGTTCCCTGCTCCTCGTCGACCGCGGCAGCAAGCGTCGAGAGCCCGACCGGCCCACCGGAGAACTTGCTCGCGATCGCGCCGAGGATGGCGCGGTCGTGGCGATCGAGCCCGATCGTGTCCACCTCGAGCAGGCCGAGCGCCTCCCGCGCGACCTCCCCGGTGACCACCCCGGCTCCTCTCACCTCGGCGAAATCCCGGACGCGCTTCAGGAGCCGATTTGCGACTCGCGGGGTGCCGCGCGAGCGCTCGGCGAGCTCTCGCTCTCCCTCCGTTTCGATCTCGATCCCGAGGATCTGGGCGGAGCGCCGGACGATCAGCGCCAGCGCGTCCGGCGCGTAGTGCTCGAGCCGGTGGGAGACGCCGAAGCGGTCGCGGAGCGGCGTCGTCAGGAGCCCCGCGCGGGTGGTGGCGCCGATCAGGGTGAACGGGGGGAGGTCGAGGGTCACGGTTCGGGCCCCCGCCCCCTGCCCGAGCACCACCGGGAGGCGACGCTCCTCCATCGCGGGATAGAGCGTCTCCTCGATCGCCCGTCCGAGCCGGTGGATCTCGTCGATGAAGAACACCGACCCGGGCTCGAGGCCGGTCAGGAAGGCGGCGACGTCGGCCTTTCGCTCCAGCGCAGGGCCGGCGGTCTGGACCAGGGGCACCTCGAGCTCGGCGGCGACGATGTTGGCCAGCGAGGTCTTGCCGAGCCCGGGCGGCCCCGCGAGCAGCACGTGGTCGAGCGGCTCGCCGCGACGCCTGGCGGCCTCGATGAACACCTCGAGCTGGGCGGTGACCTGCTCCTGGTTGACGAAGTCGGTGAGCCCCTTCGGGCGCAGCGAGCGGTCGAGCTCCTCCTCGCCACCGGCGAGGCTGAGGTCGGCGAGGCGCTCCCCGGCGTCGTCGGCCAGCGCCCCGGGGCCGAGGTCGGCCGCTCGCTCGATCCCCGGGTCGCGCGCGATGCTCACGATCTCGCCCCCGCGCCGTCGCCGGCGGCGCGCAGCGCGGCGGCGATCAGCTCCTCGGCGCTCTCGCCCTCGACGCCGTCGAGGTGGCGCTCGGCCTCGGTGAGCGTGTAGCCAAGGTGCATCAGCCCGTCCCGGGCCAGGGCCCGCGGATCGCCCTCGGAGCCTGCCTCCGCGTCGGCGACCCCGTCGCTCAGCTCCCCGGCCACCTTCTCGCGCAGCTCAACGATCAGCCGCTCGGCGGTCCGCTTGCCGACCCCCGGCGCAGCCTGGAATCGCTTCGCGTCGCCGCCCGCGATCGCGCGCAGAAGCTCGCGTGGAGCGCCGCCCGAGAGGATCGCGATCGCCACCTTGGGGCCGATCCCGGACACCGAGGTCAGGTGGAGGAAGAGGTCGCGCTCCTCCTCGCTCGCGAAGCCGTAGAGCGACAGGGAATCGTCGCGGACCACCAGCTCGGCCTGCAGGGTCGCCTGCTTGCCGTGGGCGGGGACCGACTTCAGGGTCTCGGCCGAGACCGCGAGGCGGTAGCCGACCCCGGCCGACTCGATCACCACGTGATCGGGGCGGCGGACCAGGACCTCGCCGCGAACCGAGGCGATCATCAGGCCGGGACCCCCTGACCCTGGGGCGCGTGCGCGTGCGCGGGGCGGCTGTGCGCGGCGTGACAGATCGCGACCGCGAGCGCGTCGGCCGTGTGGTCGGACTTGGGCGGCCCGGGAAGGCCGAGCAGCACGCCGACCATTCGTTGGACCTGCGGCTTGGCCGCTGCGCCGCTTCCGCAGACCGCCATCTTGACGACCTGCGGGGTGTAGTCGAAGCACGACACGCCGGCCTGTGCCGCGGCCAGCAGGGCGACGCCCCGGGCCTGGCCGACGCCGATCGCTGATCGCACGTTCTTGCCGAAGTAGACGTCCTCCAAGGCGACCGCGACCGGCTCGTGCTCGGCCAGGAGCTCGGCGAGCGCCCGGTGAATCCGCGCCAGGCGACCCTCGACGGGCTCGCCGGCCGGCGCTTCGATCACCCCACCGTCGGCGGCGCTCATCTCGCCGCCGGAAACGTGCACGACGCCGAAGCCGGTGCTCGCGACGCCCGGGTCGATGCCCATGACGACCATCACACCCACTGATTCTGGCCCGCCTCCCGGATGCCTCCCCCGGAAGGGTTACGCCACGGCCTGCTCGAGCAGCTCCGCGGGCAGGTCGAAGTTCGCATGGACCGCCTCGACGTCGTCGTGCTCGTCGAGGGCGTCCATCAGCCGGATCAGGCTCGAGGCGTCGGCCGGGCCGACCTCGACCACGCTCTTCGGCTCCATCGTCAGCTCGGCCGACTCGATCGCGACCTGGGTCGATTCCAGCGCCTCGCGCACCGGCGCCAGGTCCTCGGCGCCACAGACCACCTTCAGCGAGTCGCCGTCCACGCTGACGTCCTGGGCGCCGGCGTCGATCGCCCCGATCAGGTCGTCCTCGGAGTAGCGCCCCGCATCCACCAGCAGAACGCCACGTCGTTCGAACACCCACGCCACCGACCCCGGCTCGCCGAGGCTTCCGCCGTGCTTGTCGAACGCGTGACGGATCTCGGCGCCGGTGCGATTGCGGTTGTCGGTCAGCGTTTCGACGAGGATCGCCACGCCCCCGGGGCCGTATCCCTCATAGAGGACGCGCTCGATCGTCTCGTCGCCGTCCGCGCCCCCGCTGCCGCGGTCGATCGCCCGCTGGATGTTGTCCTTGGGCATCGAGTAGTCGCGCGCCTTCTGAATCGCCGCCGCCAGGGTGAAGTTGGCTTCAGGGTCTCCCCCGCCCTCTCGCGCCGCGACGGTGATTGCCCGCGCGAGCTTCGTGAACAGCTGGCCGCGGCGCGCGTCGGTGGCGGCTTTCTTGTGTTTGATCGAGGCCCACTTCGAGTGGCCGGACATGCCCCAATACTAGGTAGCCGGCCTCCAGCCGCGGCGGGTCGGCGCAGGAAACGGACATGCGTAGGCGGCCGGGCCTCAGCCCGGCCGCCATGGCATCGGCATCCCATTCGATTGATCCGACACCAAGCCCCTGGCAGGAAGTCATCCGGAGGCCCCGCCCTGGCCCCCGTGATCGCTGCGACGCTCACACAAACAACGCTCGGCCCCGAAAGTTTCGGACGGCGCGAAGTCTTTAGCTACTTCTTAGTCCCGGCCCTGGGCTCATCGCACGGGCCGGGCCGGGCCGGGAGCGGTGTCTCAGACGAGGAAGCGCCCGTTCTCCTGGAACGGCTCGCCGTCGACCTCGATCCGGCCCTCTTGGCGCAGGTCGCAGACCAGGTCGGTGTGCACGGCGCTTTGGTTGCTTCCCCCGCACTCGGGGTAGCTGGCCCCGACCGCCATGTGGACGGTACCGCCGATCTTCTCGTCGAGGAGCACGTCCCGGGTTCCCCGATCGATCGCGTAGTTGGTGCCGATACCGAGCTCGCCGAGCCGCCGGGCGCCCTCGTCGGTGTCGAGCAGGCTGATCAGATACTCCTCGCCCCGCTCCGCGGTGGCGTCGACGACCTTTCCGGAGTCGAAGCGAAGCCGCACGCCGGCCACCTCGCGGCCGCCGACCATCGCCGGCAGGTGAAAGGCGACCTCGCCATCCACCGCGTCCTCGATCGGCGCTGTGAAGAACTCCCCGTCCGGCATGTTGCGCTTGCCGTCGGCGACGATGAACTTTCGCTCGGCGATCCCGAGCCGGATGTCGGTGCCCGGGGCGGTGACCCGCACCTCCTCGCGGCCCTGGATCCATTCGGCGAGCCGGACGCACTCCTCGGAAGCCCGGGCCCAGGCGTCGATCGAGTCGGGCTTGTCGGCCAGGCAGGCGGAGTAGTAGAAGTCCTCGAACCGGGACAGGCTCATCTCGGCGTCGGCGGCGTAGGCCTCGGTCGGAAACAGCGTGTAGACCCAGCGGTGGCCGCCCTCGGCCGACCTCTGCATCACGACGTCCATCAGGCGCCGGGTGGCCGCCCGGCGCTTCATCTGGCGCTCCGGCTCCACCCCGGACAGCTCCCGCGTGTTGGTGTCGGCGCCCACCGCGATTCGGCAATCCGCCTCCTCGGCCACCCACTCGGCGAGCGGAGAGACCCACTCGAGCTGAGCGTCGGAGGCCCGCTCGAAGAACGCCGGCAGCTGCCCCTGAAGCGACAACGCGAGCACCGGCTGCCCGCCCGCCTCGAGCACCTGCTCATACACTGCCGCGATCAGCGGCTCCCCCGCCGTCGCGCCCTCGATCACGCACGTCTCGCCCTCCTTCACCTCGGTGGAGTAGCGGACCAGGATGCGAGCCAGGTTGTCGACGCGCGGGTCCCTCACGCGCTCCTCGATCCTCGTTCCTCATTCGCTGTCCGCCGCCGAGCCGCGGTCGCCATTGCCATCAACAGCGCGTGCACGCGCGAGTCGTCGGTCAGCTCGGGGTGAAAGGCGCACAGCAGCACCTGGTCCTGGCGCACGGCCACGGGGCGCCCATCGATGCTCGCCAGGACCTCGACCTCGGAGCCGTGCTCCTCGATCCACGGCGCCCTGATGAACACCGCCCTGATCGGCTCGGGACCGAGCCCGCTCATCTCGAGCTCGGCCTCGAAGCTCGCGATCTGGCGCCCGAAGGCGTTGCGCCGAGCGACCGCATCGACCAAGCCGAGGTGCTCGCGGTCGCAGACGATCATCCCGGCGCAGGTGCCGAGGATCGGGCGCCTCGCCTCGACGTGCGAGCGGATCGCGTCCCGCAGGCCGTCGCGCTCGATCGCCTTGCTGATCGTCGTGCTCTCGCCGCCGGGAATGACCATCCCGTCCAGCTCGCCCAGCGCGTCCGGCGTGCGGACCTCGAGCGAAACGGCGCCCAGCGACTCGAGCACCCGCGCGTGGGCCGCGTAGTCGCCCTGGCTGGCCAGGACCCCGATCCGCAATCGGGAGCCTGTGTCGGACTCGGGTGGCGCCGGGTCGATCCCGGTCATCTGGGTGACTGTTGCGGGGGCGCCATCTAGACGCCGCGCTGTTGCAGCAGCTCGCCCTCGGTGGCGAGCCGGGCGATGTCGTCGCCGCGCATTGGCTCGCCCAGCTCGATCGACGCCTCGGCGACTCGCTCGGCGTCGTTGAAGTGAGTCGTCGCCTCGACGATCGCTCGAGCGCGGCGCTCCGGGTCCTCGGACTTGAAGATCCCCGAGCCGACGAAGTTGCCTTCGGCGCCCAGCTGGATCACCAGGGCCGCATCCGCCGGAGTCGCGATCCCACCAGCGCAGAACAGGGGCACGGGGAGCCAACCCCCCTCGGCGACCTCCTCGACGATCTCCAGCGGGGCGCCCAGCTCCTTGGCCTCGCTGGCGAGCTGCTCGCGCCCCAGCGTCCCGAGCCGCTTGATGCCGCCGACGATTCCCCGCAGGTGGCGGACCGCCTCGACGATGTTGCCGGTCCCCGCCTCGCCCTTGGAGCGGATCATCGCCGCCCCCTCGCCGATCCGGCGCAGGGCCTCGCCCAGGTTGGTGGCCCCGCAGACGAACGGAACCTCGAAGGCATGCTTGTCGATGTGGTGCGCCTCGTCGGCCGGCGTCAGGACCTCGGACTCGTCGACGTAGTCGACCTGCAGCGACTGCAGCACCTGCGCCTCTGCGAAGTGGCCGATTCGCGCCTTCGCCATCACCGGGATCGTCACCGCCTCCTGGATCTCCTTGATCACCCGGGGGCTGGCCATCCGCGCGACCCCTCCCGCGGCACGGATGTCGGCGGGAACGCGCTCGAGCGCCATCACCGCGACCGCGCCCGCCTCCTCGGCGATCCGGGCCTGCTCGGCGGTGGTCACGTCCATGATCACCCCGCCCTTCAGCATCTCGGCGAGGCCGCGCTTGACCCTGAATGTCGCCCGCTCGGCCATCCCCCTCAAATATAAGGGGCCGGGACTTGGCAGGGCTTCGTCTGGGCTAGCGACGAAGTCGCGGGTCAGGCGAGTACGACCTGCCGCCCGGCAACGCACCCTGACCCGACGACACCGGACGAATCCGAGCAAGCTCGGATCACCGGTCGCCTTCGGCTCCCTGGGAGGATGTCGGCGGTGTGATTCCTACTTCAGCTTGAAGGCGCGGATGCGGTCCTTGAAGGCCGCCTTGTCGCGCGCGTAGACGCCGTAGGCGAGCGCCTGGACGATCGCCAGCAGCGCCGCGTTGGAGCGGGTGAACGAAGGGCTGTTCGAGGAGTAGTAGAGCGTCAGCTCGGCGTGCTCGCCGACCTCGGAGAGGGTGGCGTCGCTGATCGACAGCGTGTGGGCGCGACGGTGGCGGGCAAGCTTCATCGCTCGGACGACGAGCGGGTGGGCACGACCGGCGGAAAAGGCGATCACCAGGGTGTCCTCGTTGACCCGGCTGAGCCGGTTGATCGAGTCCTGGCGCGGGCTCGCCACGACCTCGGCGCGGATGTCGAGGAGCGCCAGCAGGTGGCGCAGATAGCTGGCGAAGAAGGCCATCTGGTCGACGCCGATGATCATCACCCGCTGCGCGGCGGCGAGCGCCGAGACGCATGCCTCGACCTGCTCGCGGGTCAGGTTGCGGGCGGTGTCCTCGACGTTCGAGTGCTCGGCGGCCAGCGAGGCCTCGAACTCGGAGTGGTCGAAGTCGAACAGCTGCCCCGGGCCGTCCTGCTCGGCGACCCGGTTTCGATACTCCTCGATCGCTGCCTGCTGAAGCTCCGGATATCCGTCGAAGCCGAGCGCCTGCGAAAACCGGACCACGGTCGACGAGGACGTGTCGGCGCGGCGGGCCAGCTCCTCGGCAGTCTGGAAGGCCGCCTCGTCCAAGTGATCGACGATGTAGCGGGCGACGTCCTTCTGCGAGCGCGAGAACTCGTCGAAGCGCTCCGTGATGTAGGTGGAGAGGGTCTTGCCGTTCTGGCGCGCCCCGCGGCCGTTGCGCCGCGACCGCGACTGGGCGGGGCGGGCGCTGGCGGCGGTTGGACGAGACTTCGTGGCCGTCTTGGTCACGGCGGCATGATTCGCCCCGGTGGCGGTTTTCCCTGCACCGGCGGCAATCGGCCGCCAGATGTGGTTGGATCGCCGGATGGACGCCGAGCGAGCCCTGCGGCTCACCAACCGCAACATGATCGCCTTCGACCTGGCACTCGGATCGGCCGCGGTCCTGGCCCCCACGGCGACCCTGCGGACGATCGGCCACGATCGGCCGTCCCCCGACGCCGAGCACCTGTTCCGGCGCTGCGGGCCGATCTGGCTCACGTTCGCCGTCGCTCACGCCGTCGCCGCGCGCCGGGGAAGTCCCGAGGACTGGTGGGCGCTCGCCTGGCTTCGGGCCACCGAGCTGGCGACCGACGTGCTGTGGTCGCGCTCGCCCGCCTTCTCGCGCCCCGGCGCGCGCCAGGGGCTGTGGCTCGCCGGCGCGGCGAACCTGGCGATGACGCTCGGCTTCGGCTGGTTGGCTACCCGCCGCTAGACGAACCGCTCGGCCGGCTGCACTCGCTGAAGCCCACCTCCTGGGCCAGGTTGAGGCGGTTCACCTGGCCCGATGCGAGCTGGCGCTGGGCGGTGGCGTAGGCGGACAGGTCCTCGTTCTCGGCCGCCCGGAGGCCCCGCTTCAGCAGCGCGATTCCCCGCGCTCGCGCCCTCAGGTAGCGGTCGAGCGCCGGCGTCACCTCGGCCGGGGCATCCAGGGCGCGGATCTGGCTCAGTTCCTGCTCGGAGGTCTGGATCAGCTCCCGCTGCAGGGCGGCGGCCCGCTGTGGCGTGCTCGGGGTCGGCGGGTGGGCGGCGACGAACTCCTCCCTCGCCCGCTTGCAGATCTGATCGCCCTGGGCGATGAACTCGGAGGCGCTCGGAGCTCCGTTGCCGCTCTCGCCCCCTCCTCCGCCCCCTCCTCCGCAGCCAAGCAGGAAGGCGAGCGCCGCGAGCAGCGTCGCCCCCGCGAGGGCGGGTGGTCGGCGGGCCGCCGGCATTCGCGGCAGGGTAGCGAGCGGTCCCGGCCAACCGGCCTCTGTCTAGAGTGGCCGCCCTCGTGAGCGCGATCCGGATCTACCGGCAAACCCTGCGCACGTTCACGGAGCGGGCCGGGTTCCTGCTTCTCCTCGGGATCCTCGTCTTCGTGCCGCTCGGGTTGATCGACGCGCTCGCCAATCACGTCGAGACGATCCACGTCAGTCGGGTGAGCGACCTCACGGATCTGGCCACGGCGGCGCTCGCCGTCGGCTTCGTGCTCCAGGCGACCACCAGCCTGCTCGGCGAGGTCTTCTACAGCGGCGCGGTCGCCCTGACCCTCGCCCGGGCGAGGCACGGCCACGAGCCGACCCTCGGCGAGATCTCCCGGTCGCTGTCCTACGGACGGCTGATCGCCGTCGACATCCTGTTCGGGCTCGCCGTGGCGGTCGGGCTCGTGCTCCTGGTCGTGCCCGGGATCGTCCTGTTCACCTGGTTCTCGCTGGCCGGCCCGCTGGTCGAGATTGAGGACGACGGCGTGAAGGCCTCGTTCGCGCGCAGCCGACGGTTGGTCAGGGGGCGATTCTGGGCCGTCCTCGCCGTCCTGGGGCCGATCACCCTGGCGAGCGAGGCGCTCACGCAGGTCGTGCTCTCGCTCAGTCACGATGCGATCGCCAGTCCGTTTCTGCGCGACTGGATCGGCGAGACGCTGACCAATCTCGCCCTCTCGCCGTTCTACGCGGTGGCGGCTGTCCTGATCACCCTCGAGCTGCGCGACTCGGCGGCGACGGGCGGGCGAGCTCGCCTCGCCAATGGCCCCGCCTCCCGGCCTGAGGACTAAGCTCGCGCGATGATCGAGGAGGCGCCCCTGCGTCGCACCGAGGCCGGTCTGGCGCCGGAGGGAGACGGCTGGTTCGTGGTCAACGCCCGCGAGGCTCGGTGGCGGGACGACGGCCCCCTTGGCTTCTACACGCCGTTCGCGGGCGAGGTCCGCTTCCCGCGGATCGGGGTCAACCTCGCCGTGCTCGAGCCCGGTCAGCCGAGCTGCATGTACCACCGCGAGGACGAGCAGGAGGACTTCCTGGTCCTCGCGGGCCAGTGCCTGCTGTTGATCGAGGAGAAGGAGCGGTCCCTGAAGGCCTGGGACTTCGTCCACTGCCCGCCTTGGACCGAGCACGTCTTCGTCGGAGCGGGCGAGGGGCCCTGCGCGATCCTGATGATCGGCTCGCGAACGCCTGAAGCGGGCGTCGTCTACCCGAGCTCGGAGCTCGCGCGTCGCCATCGCGCCGGGGTCGCCACGGAAACCGACGCCCCGCAACAGGCCTACGAGCCGTTCCCCGAGAGCGTCGGCGTTCCCTATCGCGAGGGCTGGCTGCCGGAGCGCTAGCCGGAAGGCCGGCTCGCGATCAGCGGCCCTGGAAGGTCGCGTGGCCCGGGCCCTGTTCGAGCAGCGTCCGGGCGCCGTCTTGGAGGTCCTCGCTCGCCATCACGGTCGCTCCGGCGTCGGGCAGCGCGGCGTCGGCCGCGTCCACCCCGTCGTCCACCGCGAGCCGGATCATGCGCTTGGTCGCCGCGTGCGCCAGCGTCGGGCCGCGAGCGAGGCGCTCGACGAACGAGCGCGCCTTGCCGAGCAGCTCGTCGGCGGCGACGACGCGATTCACGACCCCCCATTCGAGCATCGTCTCGGCGGGGTATGCCCGGGCGGTCAGCACGGCCTCCGCCGCCCGTCCGGCTCCGGCCCTGGCGACGAGGCGCTGCGTCCCCCCGCCGAACGGGGTCGCGCCGATCACCCCCTCCACCAGGCCGAGCTGAGTGCCCTCCGCCGCCCAGATCAGATCGCAGCTCAACGCCACCTCCAGCCCGGCCGCGAGGCAGAGGCCCTGCACCGCGGCCACCAGCGGGACCTCGAGCTCGCCGAGCAGCTCGCGCGCCGCCGCCTGGTCGCGACCGAGGAACATCTCGACGTTCGCCCCGGCGGAGAAGTTGTCGCCCTCGGCGTGGACCAGGATCGCCCGAGCGCCGCTCTCGCCCGCCGCCGCGGCCGCGGCCGCGAGCTCGCGCGACAGGTCCAACCCGAACAGGTTCAGGGGCGGGTCGGCGATCACGATCTCTCCGACGTCCCCTCGCTGGGTGAACTCGACCTTGGCCATCTCCGCTCCTCTCAGTTCGGGGAACCGCTCGCCGAACGCCGCAGGCTACCCCCACCGACCAGCGATGCGGTTGCCAAGGTCAGCTCACTGTCCGCCGAGCCGTTCGGCTCAGCGAGCGCACGCCGTCACCGGCCGGCGGGCGTGAACCCGAAGCTGCCAGGGGGTCGGGGCCGAGTCGGGGGTGATAACCAGGCTCGCGGCGCGCGACCCCAAGGGCCAGCCGAGGGGATAGGCCGCGAAGGGCGAGAAGCGATGCAGGGCGAGCGAAGTGGCGTCGCCGGCGCGGCTGATCCACAGGCCAGCCTCCGGAACGAGCAGGTCGGCCTTCAGCTCAGATCCGGCCGGGCGAAGGGCGATGCAGTTGCCACGTGGGGTGGCGCGACCGCGAGGGATCGCGGCCACGACAGGAGGCCGCGCGTGGATGTGCGGCTTGCCCGCGGCGCCGTGGAGCCTTGGCTCCAGGGCCCGTGCGAGGACGATGTCGGCGGCCCGGCGGACATCCGGCGGGCGGTGCATGAGCTCCTCGGGCGTGTAGGCGGGGGACCCCCAGAGGCTGGAGATCGCGTAGTACTGCAGGGCGCTCAGGATCATTCGGTGGTCCCCCACCCCCGGGCTGGCGGTTGGATCCTCCGGGGCGAAGCCGATGGTCGTTCTTCCTTTGGCGAGATCGAGGCTCGTTTCCTCCGCCCGGATGTAGTCGGACAGGCTCCGCCAGAGCTCGGCGCTAGTCGGGCCAACCCGGAGTTGATCCGCGTTCAGGACCAGCGAGACGGCGGCCACGGTTGCCACCGCCACCCCGGCCCAGAGGGGCACCCGCAGCCCACCCGCAAGCTCCACGAGGACCAACAGCAGCA
>JAHEXV010000055.1 GCA_023251935.1 bacterium
GCTGCGGAAGACATGGATTGGCCTTATCCAGACGGCCTTCGCGCTACGCGTGAGATCCGACCATTAGAGGCGGCAGCGCCAACCCTGAGGGAATGGGGCGGTATTCCTGGGAGTCGTGGCCTCTCAGCTTGCACCAAGGGCAGAGCGCGAGCAGGGCGCTGCTGCCTCGGCCATTGGCGCGACTCGAGATGATCGTCGTCCCGGCCTGCTCAGCCGGTGGCTCGGCGGGCGAGAGCTAGCCGACCGCGACGCCGCATACGGCGCCCAAGCCATCGATGAAGTGCTTCCTCACCTGCGAGCCGTCGAGGTTCGCGCGGCCGACGTCCGGGCCGAAGTCACCCCAGTAGAGGTGGCCCCGATAGATGGCAAGGCCGCAGGGCGTGCCGCCAACGTCGATGAAGTCGCGCTTGGCGTGGGAGCCCTCCAGGTTTGCGCGGCCGATCGTCCCGAGGTCCTGGTTGGTCCAATAGACATGCTTGGCGTCGACCGCAACGCCGCAGGGATCGTCGACGAAGGGATCGGCGATGAAGGCCTCCTTCACGTGCGTCCCGTCGAGCCTCGCCCGCTGGATCGTGCTGGCTCCGGGCGTGTTGTCGGCGTCGTTGCCCCAGTAGAGATCACCGCCGTGAGCCGTCACCCCGCAGGGGAAGTTGGCCTTCGCAGAACCGATGAACCCCTGGTTGGACCGCGAGCCGTCGAGCTTCGCCCGGCCGATCGACGGCGTGTTCGGCGTGACGGCGTCCTGGTTGGCCCAATAAAGGTGACCCGGGCCGGTGGCCACCCCGCAAACGCCTGTTCCACCATCGATGAATCTCCGCCTCACGTGCGTCCCGTCGGCGTTCGCTCGTCCGACGGCGCCCGCCGTCGCATCGGTGCCCCAGTACACGTGCCCGCCGCCGACGTCGACGCCACACGGGAAGTCGGGCAGGCCCCCGATCAGCTTTCGGCGTACTTGCGTGCCGTCGAGCTCCGCCCGGCCGATCCTGCTGCTTCCGGTGAGGTCATCGGTCCAGTAGATGAACGGCCCGCCGCCGGTCTTCGCGAGGGAGCGCGACCCTGCCGAGGCCCCCAGAGAGGCAAGCGGGATCGCCAGGACCGCGAGTGCCGCAACACCCACAGAGACGGGCAGTATCCGCGTACGGGTCAACGGCCACGAGCTTACTCACGCAGGGCGTCTACTCGCAGGCAGGTGCTTCACCGGGACGGTGTCGATCCGACGCCCTGGCGTCGAGGGTGCAGCGGAAGGTCGCCGGAGGAGGTCTGGTCCCTGGTCCGGGCCGCCGACGAGCAGGACGGCGCCACCTTCTTGGTCGCCGCGTTCTGCGGGCTCAGGATGGGCGAGGTCGTGGCGCTCGCCTGGCGAGAGGTCGACTTCCCGCGCCGCTTGATCCTGGTCCGGGCCAGCTACACCCAGCACCGCGTCGACACGCCGAAGTCCTCGAGCATGCGGGCGGTGCCGATGGCCGACCCGGTGGCCGGCGCCCTGGCGCGGCTGTCCCAGCGCGAGGGTTTCACCGCAGAGGACGATCTGGCGTTCCCGAACGAGGTCGGCATGCACCAGAACCCCAAGCGGCTCCGGGCGCGTTACAAGGCCGCTCAGGACGCCGCAGGGCTACGCCCGCTGAGCTTCCACGGCCTGAGGCACACGTTCGGCACCCTGGCAATCGGCCGCGCCGACCCGGTGCGGGTCCAGCATTGGATGGGCCACGCCGATTTGCGGACCACGATGCGCTACCTGCACTACCGTCAGCGCGACGATGAGGCGGACCTGCTCTCCCAGACGTTCGAGGAAAACGGGGTCCCGAAAAAGGTCCCCAACTCGGCGGTTCAGGAGCCGACTAGACCAGACGAACCGGACCTCGCCGTGCGTGGCCGGAGCTGACGCCCCGTTCCGCCCGGACATGATGTCCGAGGACGCCAAGTTCGCGCTCGGGTACTGAGCCCTGCAGTCAGCGACCTCGGGGCCGGCGCCGGCGCAGGAAGGGCCGCGACGCTCGGGCGGGTATGCTGCCCGAGGCACTTTCGGCGCCGGACAGGGCCGGCCTACGAGTGAGGAGGGTTTGATGCTTGGGACAACCCGTCGGGTCTTCGCGATTGCCGTCTTGACGGTGTCCGCGATAGCGCTGATCACGACGGGCTCGGCCACCGCCGCGTACGTCCAGCAGCGAGCCTGGGGCGTTCAGGGCGGGGCCGAGGGGCAGTTCCAGAGCCCACAGGGCGTCGCCGTCGCGCCAGGGGAGGTCTTCGTCGCCGACGCATACAACAGCCGGATCCAGGCCTTCGATCTGCTTGGAAACTTCTCTCTCACCTGGGGCTGGGGAGTTCGGGACGGCGGTTCGATGCGGGAGTCCTGCACGAGCTCCTGCCGACCGGGGATCGCCGGACCCGGCTACGGCCAGATCCGTACCGCGACCGGCATCGCCGCCGCCAAGGGATACGTCTACGTGGCCGACTTCCAGAATTCCCGGATCCAACGATTCCGCGCCAACGCCAAAGGCGCTGTGGTGACCTGGGGAAGCTTCGGCGGGGGCAACACGCAGTTCAAGAACCCGGCTGCCGTCGCCGCCGACACCAGCGGGCACGTCTACGTCGCCGACACCGGGAACAACCGGATCAAGAAGTTCTCCTCGACCGGGGGCTACCTGTCCAAATGGGGAAACGCGGGCTCAGGCGACGCGCAGCTCCAGTACCCGTGGGGGATCGCCGCCGATCTGCAGGGGAACGTCTACGTCGCCGACACCTACAACAACCGGGTCCAGAAGTTCAACGCGAACGGGAAGTTCCTCGCCAAGTGGGGCAGTCGCGGGTCAGGCAAGGGGCAGTTCTTGCAGCCGTTCGGCATCGCCACCGATCGGCAGGGGAACGTCTACGTCGCCGACACGTTCAACGACCGGATCGAGAAGTTCTCGCCCAGCGGGAAGTTCCTCGCCAAGTGGGGAAGGCCCGGCTCGGGCAAGGGGCAGTTCCGCGCCCCCCAGGACATCGCCGTCGATGGCCAGGGGAACGTCTACGTCGCCGACAGCGGGAACCATCGGATCGTCAAGTACGCGCGCGTCTAGCCCTGACGAGGGCCAGCGACCCGCCGAGCTCGCGCCTGGGTCTAGTCCCTTCGGGGCCGCGGCGCGGGCCCGTCTTCGCCTGGGCCGGGGCGGCGCCTACCTGGAATCGGGGAGGCCTCTCGGTCGCGCGGACTGCGAGAACGCCGTCGCTCGTGTACGGTTGCCGCGATCATCTCTCGCTCCCGACGCCGGGTTGGTGAGAGCTTGACTTGGCTACAGGGCTGTGAGATGGTCGTCGCTGCGGTCTTCTGACCGGTCGGGAGAAAGGAGTCTCGGCAGGGTAGGAGCCATGGAACGAGTTCAATGGAACGCCAAAGGAGGTGCAGTGTGGCCACGACTCACGACCCATCCGGGTCGCGGCCAGTAAGGGGGAAGTACATGAGAGCAGGTAGTTCGTCCCGGAAGAAGGCAGGCCTTATCGGCCTCTTGGTCGCAGGCGGCATCACGGTGCTGATGATCACCGGCGCCACGTCCGCGAGTGCGGTGACCGACTTCCGGAACGTGCCGCATTGTCCAGGGATTCCAGGGTGCAGGCATTCTCTCGATCAGCGTGCTGGTTGGGAGGGCTGGGTGTTGAACAACCCGTCGCATTGCGCCGCGAGGGTCATGAAGCCCTACCTGGACTCCAACAAGCAGGTGGCCACGTGGACCGAGGTCTTCTGCCAGCATGACTCGAAGTTGACGGTCAGGTCGCGTCTGTTCGCGAACTACCAGTTCGCTGACCTGATGGTCGACCAGAGGGGATGCTCGGACGGCACGTCCAGGTGCATCAGGAACGTGCCCAGGGGGTTCAGCTACTACCACCTGGCATGTCCCAAGTCGGGCGAGATACTGCCCAACCGGTTGTATTACTCAGACATCATTTTCTACAAGGGGACCCAGGCCTCTACCGCGAGCAACGGTGAGATCTCGGGGCCGCTGGCAACGATCAGGTCGAGGGACGCCAAGCTCTCGCCCTACTGCGCCTTCTAAGGAAGCTCTGAGGAAGGTCCGTTCGGAAGATTCGTCTGCGTAACACCTCCGGCGGCGTTTAGCCCGGAACGGAGAGTGGGGCCGGTCCTCGGACCGGCCCCACTCGTTCCCGGGGCCGACGCCGGACCTCACCCGGGCTCGATCTCGGGTAGGCTCCACGAAGCGCATGGGAACCGCAAGGAGGGACAAGGTGGGAAGGGCGACGCGCATCTCGATTGCCCTCACCGGGCTCGCGCTGGCGCTGTTCGCGGCGCCCACCGCCCAGGCCGCCCGATCGGAGTTCTACGGGATCACCCAGCCGCAGTCGCTGGATGGGCAGGACTTCTTCGGGATGGTCGCGGCCAAGGTGCATACGGACCGCTTCCCGCTCCAGTGGAACGTGGTCGAGCCGAGCAAGAACAGCTTTGACTGGAGCGAGACCGACGAGCTCGTCGGAAACCTTGCGGTGCTGGGGATCCGCCCGGCCCCGTTCGTCTGGGGATCCCCCGGGTGGGCCGGCACGGGGAACGTCCAGCGGCCGCCGGTCAGCACTTCGTCGCGAACCGCGTGGCAGGTCTTTCTGAAGGCGGTGGTGGCGCGATACGGGCCGGGGGGCAGCTACTGGGGGACCCCCTATCACCAGCGGTTCGGGGCCGGGGCCACGCCGCTGCCGGTTCAGTCGTGGCAGATCTGGAACGAGCCCAACCTCAAGTTCTCCTACCCCGGGACGACCTACAAGCAGAAGGCCCAGAAGTACGGCCAGCTGGTGCAGATCTCCCATACCGCGATCAGGGCGAAGGACTCGCACGCCCGGATCGTGCTGGCGGGGATAACGACCCAGAAGGACCCGGATGCCTTCAACTTCCTCAACAGCCTCTACTCGGTCCGCCGCATCAAGGACAGCTTCGAAGTCGCGGCGCAGCACCCGTACGCGTCCACCGTCCCCAAGATCAAGACGGCGATCCAGCACTTCCGGTCGGTGATGGGGAACCACGGCGACAAGGCGACGCCGCTTTGGATCACCGAGTTCGCCTGGGGATCCGGGCCTCCCGACAGCGCCGGCATCAACAAGGGCCTCAACGGCCAGAAGCAGGCGCTGACCAGCTCCTTCAACATGCTGCTCGCGAATCGGAACGCCTGGAACCTGCAGCGCGTCTTCTGGTTCCTGTGGCGCGATCCGGCGCCGGGGTCCGACTTCGCCAACGGCTGCAGTTTCTGCGGCACCGCGGGGCTGGTGGCGAACAACCACAACGAAAAGCCCGCCCTGAGCGCGTTCAAGTCGTTCACGCAAAACCCCCCGCCCTGAGCGCGTTCGCGGCCTTCTCGGCCGATTCCACCCCGCACGGAAGCATGGGAGGAGGCGGAGCGTTTGTACGGGCGTGGAGGGCAGGGTGATTGATTTTCGCCCCCATAGGCTGATCCGGGGTCGGGCGACCGTGCGGGCGTCGGCGCTCGTCACGGCGCTGGTCGCCGCGATCCTGGCGGGCTCCGCGAGCGCCGCGCCCCCGGCGCCCAGGGAATCCGTCGTCTTCAATGGCCTCGACTTGCCCACCGCCCTGCGCTTCTCGCCCGACGGCCGCGTCTTCGTGGCCGAGAAGAGCGGCCTGATCAAGGTCTTCGACGGCCTTGGCGACAAGACCCCCACCGTGTTCGCCGACCTGCGCACGGAGGTCTACAACTACTGGGACCGGGGGCTGTTGGGCATCGCCCTCGACCCGCAGTTCCCCGCCAAGCCCTACGTCTACGTCCTCTACACCTACGACGCGGAGATCGGTGGCCAGCCGCCCCTTTGGGGCGATCCCGGGGCGTCCGACGACGATTGCCCCACGCCGCCGGGCCCGACCACCGACGGATGCCTGGTCAGCGGCCGGCTCTCTCGGCTGACGGCAAAGGGGGATCGGATGACCGGCTCCGAGCAGGTGCTGATCAACGACTGGTGTCAGCAGTACCCCAGCCACTCGATCGGCGACCTGGCGTTTGGCGGCGGGTCGCCCCCGGCCCTCTACGTGAGCGGCGGCGACGGCTCGAGCTTCACCGAGACCGACTACGGCCAGTTCGCCGGCAACCCCTGCGGCGACCCACCCACCGGGCCCGGTGGCGATCAGAGCCCGCCGAGCGCCGAGGGAGGCTCGTTGCGCAGCCAGAGCCCCCGACGCCCGGCCGGGGAGCCGAGGACGCTGGACGGCGCCGTCCTGCGGGTGGACCCGCGAACCGGGAACGGCCTGGTGGGCAACCCGTTCGCCCACAGCTCCGATGCCGACGCCCGCCGCATCATCGCCTACGGCCTGCGAAACCCGTTCCGGTTCGCCCTCCGCGCGGGCGAGATCTGGGTGGGCGAGGTCGGCTGGTCCTCGGTCGAGGAGATCAACCGCATCCTCAACCCGGCCTCGAGCACCGCCACCAACTTTGGCTGGCCCTGCTATGAGGGCCCGTTCCCCCAACCGTCCTACCGGGCTGCCGGGTTGGACAGCTGCCAGCCGCTGTACCAGAAGCCGGGCGCGGTTACGGCTCCGTACTACAGCTACCGGCACGGTGCCAAGGTCGTCCCCGGCGAGACCTGTCCGAAGGGCAGCTCGTCGATCACCGGGCTCGCCTTCTACCCGAAGGCCGGCCCCTACCCGAGCCAATACCGCGGCGCGCTGTTCTTCGCTGACTACTCGCGCAACTGCATCTGGGCGATGGAGAACGGGAGCGCCGACGTCCCGGGCCCGAATCACGTCAAGACCTTCGTCGCCGGCGCCGCCCACCCCGTCGACCTCCAGGTGGGCCCCGATCGAAACCTCTACTACGTCGACATCTCCGGGGGGACGATCAGGCGGCTCAGCTTCGCGGCGGGAAACCAGACGCCCACCGCCGTCGCCAAGGCCGCGCCCACCTCCGGACAGCTCCCCCTGACCGTGAACTTCGACGCGGCGGGCTCCAGCGATCCCGATCCGGGCGACGACCTGACCTACTCCTGGGACCTCGACGGGGACGGCGCCTACGGCGACTCGACCGATCAGGCTCCGAGCTTCACCTACACGAAGGGGGGCGTCTACCGCGTCGGCTTGAAGGTCACCGATCCCCACGGCGCGTCGGCGACCGACACGATTGCGATCTCGGCCGGGAACACGCCTCCGGTGCCCACGATCACCGCCCCGCTGTCGAGCCTGACCTGGGCGGTCGGCGACCAGATCGCCTTCAGCGGCTCGGCGACGGACGCCCAGGACGGGACCCTGCCCGCCTCAGCGCTCTCGTGGTCGCTGGTCGTCCGCCACTGCCCCTCGAACTGCCACACCCACCACATCCGGAGGTTCGCCGGGGTCCGGAGCGGATCGTTCAACGCCCCCGATCACGACTACCCGTCCCACCTCGAGCTCCGGCTCACCGCCACCGACTCCGGCGGCCTGAAGCAGACGCAGAGCGTTCGCCTGGATCCGGAGACGGTCGAGCTGACGGTGGAATCGAGCCCGACCGGGCTCGCGCCGGCGCTGGACGACTTCAAGGCGCCGACCCCGTTCGGTCGAACCGTGATCCTCGACTCGATGAACACCCTCAGCGCGCCCACCCCGCAGACCCTGAATGGGAGGACGTACGACTTCCAATCCTGGTCCGACGGCGGCGCGGCCACCCACACCTTCACCGCCGTCGGCTCGACCACCTACACGGCCACCTACAGGGCCCGCTGAGGCCGGCCCGGCACGCGACGCAAGCCGGCCACCGCGCTCGGGGCGCGGGCTAGGCCTCGAAGCCGAGCATCCGGAGCTCGGACCCGATGCCCTCGGCGAACAGCTCGGCGACCGCCGGGTCGAGCTCGTCCTTCCAGCGGCCGATCGAGCTCTCGGGGCTCTCCGAGCTTGCGTGCCGGCTGTATACGCGGTCCCGCCCCCCGGCCTCCTCCGCGTCCAGGGAGACGCCGAGCCAGCCCCCGATGCGGTCCGCCACGGCCGGCAGGTCGAGCACCAGGTCCTCGTAGCGGACCACCGGGGCATCGTCTGTGTCGAGCAGCTCCGCGATCCACCGCAGGCGCATGCGCTGCCGGGCGATCTGGTAGCGGAGCAGGTCCTCGTGGCTGACCGTTCCACCGGCGCGGAAGTCCGCCACACCCGGCTTCTTGCGCTCGAAGGCCTGCACCGACACCCAGACGTCGCGGGGGTCGCGGAGGAGGACCAGCAGCTTCACGGGCGGCAGCTCGTCGAGGTTCAGGTTCCAGGTGTCGAGGTGCTTCTCGGCGTAGTAGCGCGCCTCGATCTCGTTGCGGCGGTGCTGGGCCCGGGTCCGTTCGGCGGCCCGACGCGAGAACTCCCGCCAGACGAGCTCGAAGCAGCTGCTCGACATCGGCTGCCCGTCCGCGGACTCCTCCATCAGGTCTCTCGGGATCCAGGGAGGTGGGCCCAGGAGCGGCAGGTTCCCCTCCTGGGAGACCGAGCAGACCTCGTTCGACCCCCAGAGGTCCTGGGGCCAGTCGGGGCGATCGAGCAGGCGCGACCAGCGCCACAGGTAGGTGAAATACCGGTGCTCGTAGGGATACCGGGTGCCGAGGGCGATTTGCGGCGAGCTGGCGAGCAGGCGCATCATCAGGGTGCTGCCGTCGCGGCCGAAGCAGTCGACCAGGACCGGGACCAGCCAATCGTCCCCCGATGGACGGGGCGGACGGTTCGCGTGGCGGGCGGCCCCGCGACGGGGCTGAAGGGCGCGCCGACGCAGCCATGCCCTCCCTCTGCGCGGGAGGCGGGAGGCCGAGCGAAGGCCGACGGTCAGCCTCCTGAGCGGCGATCGGCTGGCTGCCTCGACCTCCTGGCGGCGCCGGTCCTCGACCAGCTCCCCCCAGCGGGCCACGACCGGAAGCCGCGCGTCCCGATCGTCCTGGGGCTCGGTGCCCGCGCGTTGCGACACGAGGGCAAGTCTACGGCCCGGGGGCGAGCCAGGCCTGGGGTCGCTCAGTGAGCCCCGCGGTCCGCGAGGCGACGCGCGCGGTCCGCGAGGCGATCCAGGCCGAGCCGTCGAACCCAATCCGGGTAGTCGTCGGTGGGCCCGCGCCATCGCCACTCGTCCACCTCTCCGACCGGCGCGTCCGTGCGCAGGGTGGCGAGGTCCCGAAACAGCAGCGCGAGGTCTCGCTGCGAAGCAAGAGTTGCCGCCAGCTTCGGAGCGCCGCGCACCTTGACGTCCCACGAGCCGCCGTCCTCGGGGATCCGCTCGAGGTGCTGGAAACGGGCGAGCACCGCCGAGGCTGACTTCGCCCCCCAGCCGGGCAGGCCGGGAAACCCGTCCGCCGCGTCGCCGACCAACCCGAGCCAATCGGGGATCGAGGCGGGCTCGACCCCGAACTTCTCGCGCACCCCCGCCTCGTCCAGCAGCCGCCCGGTGCGCCGGTCGAGCTGGGCGACCCGGGGATCCGCCACGCACTGGGCGAGGTCCTTGTCGGGCGTGCAGACCAGCACCCGCTCGACTCGCCGGTCGGCTGAGGCCACCGCAGCGGCGGCGGCGAGGGCGTCGTCGGCCTCCTGATCGACCATCGCCCAGACCCGAACGCCGAGCGCTTCGAGCCCGCCCTCGAGGAGCGGAAACTGGCTCAGGAGATCGGCGTCGATGCCCGCGCCCGTCTTGTAATCGAGCCACAACTCATTGCGGAACGACTCGATCACGTGATCGGTGGCGACGCCCAGGTGGGTCGCTCCGTCCTCCAGGATCGTCAGCACGGTCCCGAGCACGCCTCGCACCGCCCCCACCTCCTGGCCCGTCGAGTCGCGGTACGACGGCACCGCGAAGAAATGCCGGAACAGCTCATAGGTGCCGTCGACCAGGTGGACCTCCATGATCGGTCAGCCGGGGGAGGATGCGCCAGCGGGCCTAGGCGGCGGCGGGTGGGGGCTCCTCGCCGGAGCCGTCGCCGGTGGCGAGTTGGCGCTCGACCTCCTGGTCGAGCTCGATCGCCCGGATCGCGTGCTGGTCGGGGAGCTTCTCGAGCACCTCGTGGATGATCCGCAGCACGTCGCGCTCGTCGTGGCCGAAGTCGTCGAGCAGCGAGCGCAGAGCCGTGTGGGTGATCTTGAGCTGCGCCGGCGTGAGCTCCAGGTGATAGTGGAACTGGGTCGTCTGCGGGTTGTCCGATCCCTGGTCGCTCACTGGGTCTCCCTCACCATCGCTGATCCTGGATCTGGTCAGACTGCAATGGTACGCGGCGGCCGGGCGGCCGGGCGCTCCCCGAGCGATCGTCGCCCCACGAGTGGCGGGTCCCTCGGGCCTCGAGCCGATCGATTCCGCATCCGGCGCGGCGGCTCTGCGGAGCCGCCCGAGGCTGGGTGGGGCAGAGGCACGAAGCACGACGCGGGCGCGGACGACAGGTCACTTACGCACCTAAACGGTGCAGAACGTTCCTCTCGTAGGTGGGCCGACTTCGTGGCGCCGATTCGGAATCGGCCCTCTAGAGTCTCCGCATGCGGGGGATTCGTCATCGCGGGGCGATCGCCTTGGGCGTCCTGTGCGCCTGGTGCGCGGTGGGGGGGATGCCTGCCGCTGCGGCGGACGGCGCTACCCCAACTCAGGCCCTCGCCGAGTCGTCAGCGGCGGTCAGGGCCTATTGGACGACCGCGCGGATGCGCGGCGCCGAGCCCGCCGACGCCCTCGCGCCTTCGCCGCTCGGAGGGAACGCCCCTCCCCCCGTCGCGCCGCGGGGCGCGAAGCGCTTCAGCCTGCACGAGAGGGTGCAGAAGACGAGCAGCTATCCGAACCGAACCGACGGCGCGGTGTTCTTCACCCTCCCGGGCGGCCCGCCGGACGGCGGGGACTACGAATGCTCCGGGACCGCCGTGCGGTCGGCGGGCCGCAGCCTCGTCTGGACCGCCGGCCACTGCGTTTTCGATCCCGGTGCGCTGGGAGCGGGATACGCCACCCATTGGGAGTTCGTCCCGGGATACAGCGGGGGACGAAAGCCGTTCGGCGAGTGGCCGGCCTCGAGCCTGACGACGACGCGGGAGTGGCACGGCACGAGCATCCTGGGCGGCGGCGACTCGGCCTTCGACCTCGGCGCGGCCGCCGTCTCTCCCCGCGGGGGGAAGCTCCTGCAGGACCGGATCGGCGCGCGGCGGATCGCCTTCGACCAGCCGCGCGACCAGATCTACAGCGCCTTCGGCTATCCGGCCGAGCGACCGCCGCCGGAGTTCGATGGCCGCCACCTGTTCCGGTGCCGATCCCCGTTTCGGGGCTCCGATCGCAGGGTCGGTCCCCCGGCCCCGATGCGAATCTCCTGTGACATGACCGGCGGCGCGAGCGGCGGCGCGTGGGTGGCCTGGCGCCACGGACGCGGCTACGTCAGCTCGGTGACGAGCTACGGATACAGCACCGACCCGAGCAGCCTGTACGGGCCCTACCAGGGGGATGTCGCCCGGGAGCTCCAGCGCTCCGCGGGTGGCTAGCTACGCCGGCGCCGGTTCCTCGCTCGCGCGGGGCTCTCCGGCGGCGTCCGCGATCTCGGTCAGCTCGGCGATCGCGTCCTCGATACCCCCGGTGAGCAGGTCGATGTCGTCGATCGCGTCGTAATCCGCGAGGAGGCCGAAGTTGATCCCGCCGTTGTAGCTCATGATCGCCACGAACAGAGCCTGGTTCGGAGGCAGGAAACCGACCGGGAAGCAGTCCTCGAGCTCCCGGCCGAGCACGTACAGAGGCACCTGGGGGCCGGGGACGTTGGTGACCACGAGGTTGAACAGGCGGGTGGAGAAGTTGATTCGCGCCGCCTGCGCCAGCAGGGTGGGGGGCGCGAAATCGTTGAAGCGCGAGATCACCTCGGCGCCGAGGGCCTGCTTCGACTGCTTCAAGCCCTGCATCGCCTCGGTCACGGCGCGCAGCCGGCGGACCGGATCCTCGATGTAAACCGGCAGCGGGGCTCGCATCACCGCGAGCCGGTTGCCAAGCTGGCCGTGCTCGTCCTCCGCCCGGATGCTGACCGGGACCTGCGCCCGCAGCTCGAGCCCCTCGATGCGGACCCCCCGGCGCTGAAGCCAGCCGCGCATGGCGCCGGCCACCACCGCCAGGACGACGTCGTTGACGGTCCCCCCGAGGGCGTTCTTCACCTTCTTGAAGTGGGCGAGGTCGCTGCGAACCCAGGCGTAGCGCCGGTGGGAACCGATCTCGACGTTGAGCGGGATATTGGGCGCCGGGTTGGCGAATGCCCAGCCGATCTCGCCCACTCCCTCCAGCGCCTGGCTCACCTGGTTCGCCGCGGCTTCCGGGTGGGCTACGGCCCCCTCCAGGCGCCGCGCCGCCCGCAGCGGCGCCTTGATCAGGTCCTCGGCTCCCTTGGCCAGCAGGGTGGACGCCTGCGGCTCGGGGTTGGGGATCCAGTCGCGGTCGGCCTCCGCCGGCTCCGGCACCGGCTTCAGGTCGAACAGAACCGTCGCGATGTCCACCCCCGACACGCCGTCGACGAGCGCGTGGTGGGTCTTCGTGATCACCGCGAAGCGCTTTCGGGTTAGCCCCTGGACCAGCCACAGCTCCCAGAGGGGCTTGGAGCGATCCAGCTGCTGGGAGAAGACCCGTCCCGCCATCCGGCGGAGCTGATCCTCGGATCCGGGCGTCGGGAGCGCCGAGTGGCGCACGTGGTACTCGAGGTTGAAGGTCGGATCGTCGATCCAGAATGGCCGGCCCGCCTGGGCCGGCGGGTAGGCGAGCTTCTGGCGGAAGCGCGGCACCAGGTGAAGCCGTCCGTGGACGTGCTCGAGGAGGTCCTCGTAGCTGGGCGGCGGGCCCTCGAAGATCATGATCGCGCCGACGTGCATGTGGCTCGACGAGCTCTCGTTGGTCAGGAACGAGACGTCGACCGAGCTGAGCCGATCCAGGTGCCCCTGGGCCATGGGACTACCCTACCCGGCAGGGAAGCCGACCGGGCGCAGCTACCCTGTAGGGCGATGGCCGCCGAAGCTCCCGCGCGGAGCGTTCCCAAGCGCGTCCTGCTCGCCGCGCCGCGCGGCTACTGCGCCGGCGTGGACCGCGCCGTGCAGGCCGTCGAGCAGGCGCTCGATCTCCACGGCCCGCCGGTCTACGTGCGCAAGGAGATCGTCCACAACAAGCACGTCGTCCACCAGCTCGCCGAGCGGGGCGCGATCTTCGTCGATCAGGAGACCGAGGTGCCCGAGGGCGAGCTGGTGGTGTTCTCGGCCCACGGCGTGGCGCCGCGGGTCCACGAGAACGCCCTCGACCGCCGGCTGCGGACCATCGACGCCACCTGCCCGCTGGTGACCAAGGTCCACGTCGAGGCTCGCAAGTTCGCCGAGCAGGGCTACACGATCATCCTGATCGGCCACCAGGGCCACGAGGAGGTCGAGGGGACGACCGGCGAGGCCCCGGCGAGCATCGTCCTCGTGCAGACCGCGGAGGACGTCGATCGCCTCGAGGTCGCCGACCCCGATCGGGTCGCCTACATCACCCAGACGACGCTCTCGGTCGACGAGACGACCGGGATCATCGCCCGCCTGCGGGACAAGTTCCCCAACATCGTCGGCCCGAAGTCCGATGACATCTGCTACGCGACCACCAATCGCCAGATCGCCGTCAAGCAGCTGGCCGCCGAGTGCGACCTGGTCCTGGTGATCGGATCGACCAACTCCTCGAACTCCAACCGGCTGGTGGAGGTGGCGCGCGAGCACGGAGCGGCCTCGCACCTGATCGACAACTCCCTCCAGGTTCGAGAGGATTGGCTCGACGGAGTCGAGACGGTCGGCATCACCTCCGGAGCCAGCGCGCCCGAGGAGCTGGTCGAGCAGCTGGTCGGATTCTTCCGCGACCGCGGCGCCACCGACGTGTCGGAGCTGCGGACCGTCCACGAGGACGTCCGCTTCATGCTCCCGAAGGAGATCAGGGCCGAGCTCGCCGCCCGCGGCTGACCGATCACCTCGCGGGCAGCCCGGCGGCGAACCCGATCGAGTAGACGCTCAGCCCCGGCGAGGCGCGCAGCGACAGATGGTGGCTCTCGTGCCGCGCGTGGCCGGCGAGCCGGTGGGCGCCCGGCGCGTCCACCTCGATCGTCCCCTCCGGGCCATCGTCGAGCGACACGCCCAGCGACCCCCGGCCGTCCACGCTGGCCCAGGCCTCGCCCGCCGAGTAGTCGAGCTCGAGGCGCGGATCGCCCTCGGCGGCCAGCCACGGCTCCGACACGGAGCCGCCGGGAAAGACCTCTTCGCTCGGCGGCGCGACGAGCGCCCCGGGAGCGTCGCTGGGGCGAAGCGGCGCCATCGGGTCCGGGAGCTGCGCGCCGCCGCCGCGCGGCGCTTCGAGCTCCTCCCGGATCGCCGCCTCGGTCGCCTGGTACTCGCCCTCGCCGAAGTGGACCCAGCGGAGCGCGCCGCCCCTGCCCCAGAGGAACAGCGAAGGCCACCCCTGGCACCCGTAGACGTGCCACAGGCGGTAGCGCGAGTCGACCGCGAATGGAACGCCGCCGAGGCCCAGCTGCTCCAGCGCCGGTCGCAGTCGGTCAGGGTCGGCGGTGAACGGAAAGCGCGGCGAGTTGACCCCGATCACCGAGAGGCCGAGGGGCTGGTAGCGCTCGGCCCAGGCCTTCAGGTACGGCAGAGTGCGAACGCTCGAGACGTGCGCGACGTCGACGAAGTGGACGACCAGCGGCCCCCGGGCGCAGATCCGCTCCACCGGTTGCGGCTCCGAGCCGATCCAGGCGGTGCCGGGCGCAAACGGCGGAACGGCGATGTCCCGTGCCTTGGGTCTCACGGCGCCGCTATTCTCATGCTCTCGGCGGTCTGTGACACAGAAGGAGAATCGCGTGACGGAAAGGACTTGGAACCGAATCGAGGATGCCCGGGAGCGCTGGAACGTGCTTCGCCACCCCTTTTATCGCCGCTGGTCGGCGGGCGGGCTCAGCCCCGACGAGCTGGCTCGCTACTCGGGGCAGTACCGACACGCGGTGGAGGCGATCGCGACGGTCAGCGAGGACGCGGCTCGGGCCGCGCCCGAACGCCCCGAGCTGCGGCGCCACGCCGATGAGGAGCGCAGCCACGTCGCCCTTTGGGACGGGTTCGTGGCGGCCGCCGGCGGAGACGTCGCAGCCGCCCCCACGCCGGAGACCGACCAGTGCGTCCGAGCCTGGTCGGGCGACGGGGACCTGGTCGCCGGCCTGGTGACCCTGTACGCGATCGAGAGCGGCCAGCCCGAGATCTCGCGGATCAAGCGTCAGGGCCTGGTCGAGCGCTACGGCTTCACCGACGGCGAGGCGACGGCCTATTTCAGCCTCCACGAGCAACGCGACACCGAGCACGCCGCCGGGGCCCGCGAGCTGCTCGAGGAGCTGGCCACGGACGACGACGAGGATGCCCTGGTGGCGGTCGCGGAGGGCGCCTTCAGGGCGAACTGGCGGCTGCTGGACGGGATCTAGCGCAGCGCGACGCTCGGCCCCCCCCGGGGGCGCGGCTCGACGTGAGGTGGACCGACCGGATACTCGGAGTCGCCCTTGGCGTGATCCTCGGCGTCGGCACCGTGGTCGTCTTCGTCTTCGTCTACAGCGAGCAGACGGTTGACGCTCCATCGATCTCGGGGGAGAGCCCGAAGGCGCACCGCGGCGGCGCGGGTGCCAAGGGGGGAGGGTCCCATCCGTCGCCGCCGCCCGTGGCGGCGATCAGGATCGTCGGCGGCGCCCCGCCGGCCGCCGGCCCGGCCCAGCTTCACTACCGTCGCGGCGAGCTGGTCCGCCTGCGCCTGGTCTCGGACGCGACCGTGGCGGTCCAGCTACTCGGCTACGGGGTGGACACCACGGTCGAGGCCGGGCGTCCGAAGGCACTCGGCTTCAAGGCCCGAAAGACGGGGAGCTTCCCGCTCGTCGTCACCGCCTCGCATATCGACGTCGCGACGATCGCGGTCCGCTAGTCGAGGATCTCGCCGAGACGCCTGTCGAGCGCCTCGGACAGCCTCTCGCGGACGGGGCCCTCTGAGGTGCGCTCGGCGAGCTCCTGCAGGAAGCCGTCGATGATCAGCCGCTTGGCCTGCCCCTCGGGGAGTCCCCGAGACCGCAGGTAGTAGAGCTGGTCGCGATCGAGCTGGGCCACCGCCGCGGCGTGGGTGCAGCGAACATCGTCGGCCTCGATCTCGAGGCCGGGGATCGCATCGGCATGGGCTTGCCCGGAGAGCAGCAGGTTGCGGCTCTCCTGGAACGCGTCGGTCTGCTGGGCGCCCGGGTCGACGCGGATCATTCCGCGCCAGACCGCGGTCGCGCGATCGGACAGCACTCCCCGAAAGGCGAGGTCCGAGGTGGTGTGCTCGGCGGCATGCTCCTGGGTGGTGTCGAAGTCGAGATGCTGGACGCCGGCCCCGGCATAGGCTCCGGTCACCTTCGCCGACGAGCCCGGGCCGGCGAGCTTGGTCTCCATCCGCACCTTGCCTCGCGCCGATCCGAAGCCGAGCGCCACCCACTCCAGCGAGGCGTCGCGAGCGAGCTCCGCCCGCTGCGTGGCGAATACCCAGCTCCGCTCCGACAGCTCCTGCTCGCAGACGTAGCGCAGGCGCGCGCCGGCGCCGACCGACAGCTCGACGACGCCGTTGAAGAGGCCATCCGAATCGTCGCTCTCCGCCCCGTAGCGCTCCCAGATCTCCGCCTCGGCGTCCTGCTCGAGCACGATCAACACTCGCCAGTCGAGGCCGGCGCCGGCCTCGGCATCCTGGAGGATCTCGAGCCGCAGCGGCTCCGAGAGCCGGTGACCCCGCGGCACGTAGACCAGCACCCCGTTCTGCCAGCGCGCCTCGTTGCGGGCCACGAAGGGGTCATCCGTCGGAACCAGCGACCCGAAGTGCTCGCGGACCAGGTCGCCTAGCCGTTCCGCCGCCTCGCGCAGCGGCAGCACCACCGGCGGCCCGTCGGCGCTGTCGACGCCCGGCTGGAGCCCCTCGATCCGCGCCTCGCCCGCCCGGTAGGAATCGAGGTCGAGCCCGGTGAGGTCGGTGAACTCCCAGCCCTTGTCCTTCTGCGTCGGCAGGGGCAGCCGAGAAGCGAGTGCGGCGCCCTTGCGGCGCCGCTCGGTGAGCCAATCAGGCTCCGTGATCGCGGCCGGCGCCGCGGGCCCGCTAGCCAATCGACCCTTCCATCTGGAGCTCGATCAGGCGGTTCATCTCCACCGCGTACTCCATCGGGAGCTCCTTGGTGATCGGCTCG
>JAHEXV010000056.1 GCA_023251935.1 bacterium
CTCGACCCGCTGGCTCGGCATCCGGCCCCCGCGCCATCGGTACAGGAGGAGATCCACTTCACCTACGACGACCACCAGGCGGCCACCGCGCTTCAGGACGTGCCCGGACAGCCGAACCGGATCCGGGCGCTGCGAACACAGAAGCACAAGCTCGCGCTCTACTTCGATCCCCAGGGAAGGGCGGCGGCCGAGTACGAGATGTACGACCTCGAGCGCGACCCCGACGAGCGCCACAACCTCGTCGACCGGGCGAGCGGCGAGCCTCAGGCGGGCCCCGACCGCGGTCTGCGCTCGGAGCTCGGCGAACGTCTCGAATCGCTGATGGCCGCCAACGGGACCAGCCCGCCTCCCGGCGCCCTGCGCTGAGGTGTTGCCGATCTCACCCTAGGAGGTCTTGGCAGGGCCGTCGCGCTCGGCAATCGTCGGGAGATCGATCCCGCGCCCGACACGCCGAGGCCCCGAGCGAGACGCCGCCTCGCGACGGTGGGCGCAGCCGTCGTTCTGACGGGGGGCCTTTGGTTCGCGACGGCGTCGCGGCCGCTCGAGCGACCGGCGGTGGCCGCCGCACGGGGCGGCGCGCCGGCCCCGAACATCGTCCTCGTGATGACCGACGACCAGGCCCTGTCCCAGGTGGGCCCCGAGTACATGCCCAGGGTCACGAAGCTGCTCGCCGACCACGGGACCACGTTTGAGAACGCCTTCCTGACCACGCCCCTGTGCTGCCCGTCCCGAGCCGGGCTGCTGACCGGCCAGTACGGGCACAACAACGGCGTGCTGACGAGCTCCTACCACTACCTGCACCGGAAGGGGAACGTGCTGCCCGCCTGGCTCCACCGGGCCGGGTACGTCACCGCGCATGTGGGCAAGTTCCTGAACCGCTACCACCAGCGCAGTCAGCAGACGGCCATCGCGCCGGGCTGGGACCAGTGGTACACGGAGCTCGACACGAGCCAGGACACCTATTACGACTGGGACCTCTCCAGGAATGGCCGGAGGATCCACTACGGACACGCGCCGAGCGACTATGCGCCGCGGGTGTTCGAGCAGAGCGCCATGCGCCTCGTTCGCCGGTTCGTGCCCCGCCGCAAGCCCCTCTACCTGGAGGTCGATGAGATCGCCCCCCATCCTCGCCTCCACGGAGAGGGAACGCGCTGCGGGCCGGTGCCCGATTCCCGCGACATCGGGAAGTTCGACGACGCAAGCCTCCCCGAGCCGCCCTCGTTCAACGAGGCCGAGATGGGCGACAAGCCGCCCTTCCTGCGCCACGAGCCGCGGCTCACGGCGCAGGACATCCGTCGCCGAGCGAGTCGCTATCGATGTGGTCTCGCGTCCCTGCAGGAGGTCGACCGAACCGTGGGCCACCTCTATCGCGAGCTCCAGGACCTCGGGGAGCTCGGGAGGACCGTGTTCATCCTCTACACGGACAACGGGATCTTCTTCGGCGAGCACCGGATCGGTGGCGGAAAGCTCTATCCCTACGAGGAGGCCGATCGGACGCCCCTCTACGTCCGCCTGCCGGCCCGCTACCGAGGCGCCCGGGTCCCCCAGGTCAGCCAGCCGGTCGCCAACATCGACCTGGCGCCGACGATGCTGGCCCTGGCCCACGCCCGGCCCTGCAACGCGTCGGGTCGCTGCAGGGTGATGGATGGCCGCAACCTGCTGCCGCTCCTTCGCGGCAGGGCCCCCAGGTGGGCCGCGCGGCGCCCGCTCGGAGTCGAGCTTCACCTCGCCTACTCGAACCGCAAGCACGCGGCCTGCGTCTACGCCGGCGTCCGGCTGCCGGGGGTGGTATTCGTCAGGCACACGAAAATCGGCGGCCCGAACGGCGGTCGCTGCGTCAAGGACGTGGAGCGGGAACGGTACGACCTGGCCCGGGATCCCTACGAGCTCCACAATCTCTGCTTCGGCGGCGGCAGTTGCCCCGACGACGCCGAGCAGCGAAGGCTCCAGCGCCTGCTGGCGAGGATCCACCACTGCTCCGGCGTCCCCGGACGCGACCCGAGGCCCCGAAGCGGGGACTACTGCGGCTGACCCACGACATCTCGGGGCAGGCCACCAAACACCGTCAACCCTTGGAGAGGCGCGCGAGGGAGCCAAGCGTCTGCGGCTCGACTGCGTCGAGGCGAGTCGCGAGTGCCAAGAACAGCTGCGCAGTCGTCAGCGCGTCGCCCTCAGCGACATGTGGGCTGTGAACGGGAAGACCAAAGCCTCCAGCGGCATCCGAAAGCTGCAGCGGCTCCCGGTCGCCGAGATGATCCGGCGAAAGCACCCGCCGAGCGAGGACCGAAGTGTCGAGTACAGGCTTTGCCAGGCGGAGCCCGATTGGCCTGAGCGCCGCCGAGAGGAACTCCCGCTCCACCCAAGCGACGTGAGCCACCACCACCCTTCCGGTGAGCGCTTCGAGGATGACGTCCAGCGCCTCCGGAAGCGCCGGGGCATCGGCGAGGTCGACCGGGCGCAAGCCGTGGACGCGGATCGTCTTCCCGTCGGGCATCTGTGTGGGGCGGACGATCCCGGTCCGAGCTCCGCCGACGATCACGCGCCCGTCTTCGATCGGCACCGACGCGAAGGAGATGATCTCGTCCCGTCGCGGATCGAGGCCGGTCGTCTCCAGATCCACAACCGCATAGCCTGCTTGGCGCCACGGGGCCCTGGACGGAGGCGGTTTCGCCGCCGCGTAGGCGCTTGCGGCGGCGGACGCAGGAAGGCGTCGACGTCTGAGCAGGCTCACGGCGGGAGGTTCAGGTCACCCTTGAGGGAGTGCTGGACGGCGGCCACAGCGTGGAACGCCTCGCGGACGTAACCGCGCACTACCGGGTTCAGGCCTTCGAGGTCGATGTAATCGTCGGGCTGGACGCCGCTTCGCAGCTGCTCTACCTGGTGCTCAAGCCGCAGGCGCCAGAACAGGTCGTACGCCTCCGCCAACACGCGGGCATCGCGCCCGTCGACCGTGCCGGCTGTCGCGGCGGCGTCCAAGCGCGCGCGAGTGGAGGTGACGCGCACCCCGGCCGCCAGGCTCGCAAAGCGGGCGATGCCGACGATCGGGAGGACACCCCCCCTCTTGACGTCAAACTGGCCACGGCGCTCGATCGACCGCCCCTCGCCGAGGTCGCGTCGTGAGCCACGCAACCGCCGTAACCCGGTCGGCGGGCCGTGCGCGAGGGCAAGGCGGAGCAGGAGGCGAAGCAAGGTTCGACGATCCCGCACCTGGCGAAGCTCCTCGAGCGGGTCTCTGGGATCGCCGATCCCGAACACCGGGCGGGCGTCGGAAAGCAGCGAGATGAAGATCAGCGCCTTGCCGCGGTCGGGGCGCTCAATCGAGGTGCGGATAACGGAGCGCCAGGCATCGAACGAACGGTCGAAGAGCGGCTGCGCGGCGGTCGCCCCGTGCGGATCGGCGGCGAAGCCATTCGCCGCCAGCTCGCCGACCACGCGGGCGCCGAGCGTTCGCATGTAGCCCTGCCGCTGCTCGCCGTCGCCGTCCCAGACGAGGCCCGAATCGACGTCGGAAGAGGGCACGACCTCACGGCGCCCCAGGCTGCCGAGCGCCAGCCAGGTAAAGGGGGAAGCTGGGGCTCCCAGGTCGCTGACTGCCAGCTGGATCAGTCGCCGGGTGAGGGCGTCGACGACAATGGTGATGATCGATCCGATGCGGGCCGGCGGAACCTCGGCGTCGTGCAATGCGATCACCTCCGAACGCAATTGGCCAGCTGCCTGCCGCAGCCCCTCCCTGTCGGAAGCGTCCTCAATTGCGCGGCGCAAGGAGAACGGGGCGTGGGTCTCGACCGCGAGAAGGTCCCGGTCGGTGAGGACACCGAGGACCTCCCCATGGGGCCAGACCACGGGCAGATGGTGGAGGTCGCGATCGAGCATCTCGAGCATGGCCTCGGCCCCGGAGCGCTCGGGGGTGATGGTGAATGCCGGGGCGTTCATCACCACGGTGACCGGCTCATCGGCTCCTACGCTCCCGGCAACAACCCGGTCACGAAGGTCGCGGTCGGTGACGATCCCAAGCTCCCCATCGCCCAACCTGACCATCGCGGCGCTCGCCTCCGCCTCCCGCATGCGCTGCGCCGCCTCTCGCACGCTCCAGCTCGGGTCGCAGATGACCGGCCGCCCGCGAACCAGCCGGGCGACCGGCTGCCCGGCGGGATCGAGGCTGGCTCCCGGCGCGGTCGGGTCCGGCCGGGGGCGCTCCAGCAGACTTCGTGCCACGTAGCGCAGTCCGGCCGGTCGGGCCAACAGCGGCACCACCGCATCCGCGGGCAACCGGTAGCAGAGCGCATCCTCGCCGGCGCGGGCCTCGAATCCGGTTGGGAGCCCCGAGAGCATCGAGGGATGGCCGAAGAGCTCGCCCTCGCCCAGGAGGTCGAGCACACGGCCGTCGTTCACGAGCTCCACCGCGCCCCGCCGGACGACGCGAACGTGTTCGATCGGCCCCTCTCCCGGCTGGAAGATCGTCGCTCCGGAGGCGAAGAACTCGACCTCCACCGACCGGGCGAGCGTCTCGAGCGCGTTGTCGGCGAGATCGTCGAATGGAGGGTGCCGGTGAAGGAATTCGACTACGTCGTGCATGGGTCGGCGAGATGGCACGGTGGGTGCGGCGCGCTGACCACGCCGGCGAGTCCCAGCTTCGCATCAACCGTTCTCAGGTCCGGCCTCCGCCCAAATCTTCGCACCGCTCGTCCCCGCGTCCCCATCGTCTCGACGGTGGACCATCTGGACGCACCGCACTTAGCAGTCGGTGCCAACGGGGTACGGCGCGGCCAGGCCCCGGGTCAGTGGGGCTTATGCGCGGCCACCAGCTCGACGAACCCCGCTTTGGAGCGGTTGACCTCGTCGATCTCGAAGCCTGCTTCGGCCAGGGCCTCGAGCGGCTCGCGGAGAAGGTGGTCCCCTCCGAACCGGTGGGCGAAGGGCTCGAGCAGTCGCTGGATCGCGCGGACGACCGGGTTCGGGCTTCGGACGTGCTCGGCGAGCAGCATCCGGCCACCGGGGCGCAGGACCCGGCTCGCTTCGCGGACAGCGGCGCGATGGTCGGGAATCGTGCAGAGCCCGTACGTGCAGACGACGGTGTCGAACGACTCGTCGGGTAGGTCGAGGGACTCGGCGTCCCCGACCCGCATGTCGATCTCACGTCCCAGCTCCCCGGCTCGCCTGCGCCCGAGCTCCGCCATCCTCGGACTCAACTCGACCCCGGTGAGCGTGGCCGACTGCGGGTAGTGGGGGAGATTCCGAGCCGTTCCGGCGGCGATCTCCAACACGTCACCGCCGGCCCGGGAGCACGCCCAGGCGCGATTGCCGGAGAACAGCAGGCGCTCGAAGCGGGCCATGCTGCGGTCGTACTTGGGGGCCTGCTTGTCGAAGATCCGCCGGACCCGGTCGGTTTCGTTGGGAATCGGGCAGGCTCGCTCGCGTCTCAAGAGCATTTGATTCTCCTGACTCAGATAGTGCTCGTAATCTAGATAACGTATACTATCTGAATCGTGCCGGCAGTCCTGACCCGAAAGCAGCGCCAGGAGCAGACCCGCGAGGAGCTCGTCGCCGCGGCCGCGAAGGTCTTTGCCCGTCGCGGCTATCACAAGGCGACGGTCGAGGAGATCGCCGCCGAGGCCGGCTTCTCCACCGGGGCCGTCTACTCGAACTTCGACGGCAAGGAAGAGCTCTTCCTGGCGATCGCCGACCTCCAGGTGCAGGAGCGCGTCAGGGAGATCGAGGCGGTCGCCGAGGCGGCCGAGGGCGCCGGCGAGGCGGGACAGGAGGCCGCGGCGCAGTTCCGGGCCTTCCTCGAGCGCGATCCCGACTGGCCCCTGCTCTTCTACGAATTCTGGTCGCTGAGCGTTCGCAACCCGGAGCTGCAGGGCGAGCTCGCGAAGCGGCGGGACGCGATTCGCGACGCCCTCGCCCGCACGCTCGAGCGAGTGGCGGCGGAGCTCGGCTTCGAGCTGCGCTTCCCGGCACCGGCCCTGGCGACGGCGATCGCGGCCTCGCTGAACGGTCTCGCCTTTGAGCGCGCCGCGGATCCCGCTGCCTTGCCCGACCAGGTCTTCACCGAATTCGTCGGCGCCGTCCTCGGCTGCGCGATCACGGCGCCTCCCGGATGAGCGAGCTGCCCCCCGGCCCGCGAGCGCCGGCGATCGTCAACACCGCGCGGCTCGTTCGCCGGCCGCTCGAGTCGCTGCTTGGCTGGCAGAAGCGCTACGGCGACGTGTTCACGGTCCGGTACCTGATCTTCGGCACCGGCGTCTACGTCGCGGACCCGGCCGCGATTCGCGACCTGCTGACTGGCGACCAGTCCGACCTTCACGCAGGTGAGGCGAACGCACCCCTCTCCCCCGTGCTCGGCAGCAACTCGGTCCTGGTCCTCGACGGACCACGTCACCTTCGCCAGCGAAAGCTGCTGCTGCCGCCCTTCCAGGGCTCGGCCGTGCGCTCATTCCGCGAGGTGATTCGCGATGTCGCCGAAGCCGAGGTGGCGGGCTGGCGCGAGGGCGCCGAGTTCGCGATGCGCGATCGGATGCGGGCCCTGACCTTCGAGGTGATCTGCCGGGCGGTCTTCGGGGTCACCGAACGCCAGCGGGTCGAGCGCCTGCGCGAGGCCCTGCTTCCGATCATGGACATGGGGGCGGCCTTCTTCCTCCCCCAGGGCCTTCGCCGCGATTTCGGCCCCCTGAGCCCTTGGGGTCGCCTCAAGCGACGCCTGCGGCGGGCCGACACGCTGCTCTACGCTGAGATCGCCCGGCGCCGCGAGGATGCCGACCTCGATCGGCGAGCCGACGTCCTGTCGCTGCTGCTGCGCGCCCGCGACGAGGAAGGCGAGGCGATGACCGACGTCGAGCTCCGCGATGAGCTGATGACGATGCTCGCGGCCGGACACGAGACGACCGCAACCGGGTTGGCCTTCGCCTTCGATCTGCTGCTCCGCCATCCGCGGGTCCTCTCGCGGCTCAAGGAAGAGCTCGCCACCGGGGACGACGCCTACCTGGAAGCGGTGGTCACGGAGAGCCTGCGGCTGAGACCGGTGATCGACGCCAGCGAGCGCACCCTGACCAAACCCCGGGTGGTCGGGGATTGGGAGCTGCCGGCCGGCATTCGCGTCTATCCGGCGATCGTCCTCGTCCACCGCCGCGAGGACCTCTACCCCGCGGCTGACCAGTTTCGCCCGGAGCGGTTCCTCGACGGGGCCACCGAGTCCTACTCCTGGTTGCCATTCGGTGGCGGCATTCGTCGCTGCATCGGCGCGGCGCTCGCCCAGGCCGAGATGGCCGAGGTGATCCGCGTGGTCACCTCCCGCGCCGAGCTGAGTCCGGTGCGGCCCGAGCTCGAGCCGGTCGTGATGCGAGGGATCACGCTCGTGCCCCGCTACGGGACTCGGGTCTCGGTTCAGGGAGTGGGGTGAGCGATGCCCGACACCGAAGACCACGCCGTCGGGGACCGCCCCACCCCGTCGGAAACGGTCCAGGCGGTCTACGAGGCGATCAACTCCCGCGACTTCGAGGCGGGCTTCGCCCTGCTCGACGAGCGGTTCGAATGGCTGGAGCCCGACCAAACCCTGCTCAGCGGCCACCACCGCGGATTCGAGGAGGTCCGACGGGCGATCGAAATGCAGCTCGAGGTCTTCGACGAGTTCACGATCGAGCCCGAGGAGTTCCACGAGTACGGTGAGCGCGTCGCGGTCCCGGTTCGCCAACGCGTCCGTGGCGGAGTCAGCGGCGTCGAGATCGAGGTCCGGATCGGCCATCTGTGGACCGTCAAGGCCGGCAAGATCCTTCGGCTCGAGGTGTTCCCAGCCCGCGAGGACGCTCGCCACGCCGCCGAGCTCGCCGAGCGCGGCGAACGGTCCGACTAGGCCCGCCGCCCAGAGGACACGCGCTTCCCGTTCGAGCCCTCGACGGTGCAGCCGGCAATGCTCACCGCGCAGCAGTCCCCGAGCGTGGCGATGAAGGCCCTCTCCGCGGGTGTCGGGTCGCGGTCGTCGGGTCGCAGCAGGTAGATCGAGCGACGCATGCGCTCGGCGCCCTCGATCCGAAAGCTGACCAGCTCGCCGCGGCCGATCTCGTCCTCAACGACCAGCCTGCTGACGAAGCCGATCCCCAACCCGGCGACCACCGATCGCTTGATCGCCTCGTTGGAGTCCAGCTCCCAGCGGTTGGCCGGTCGATAGCCGGCACGGGCCAGGTGGCGCTCCGCGACCGCGCGGGTGCTCGACCCCGGCTCGCGGACCAGCAGCGTCCAGCGGGCCAGCTGCGCCGCTTCGGCCTTCCCCCGCCGCAGCTTCAGGTGACCGGGAGCCGCGATCCCCACCAGCTCATCGTCGAGGAACGGCTCCGCCGCCACGCCGGGCGGCAGCTCGACCTCGCCGGCGATCCCGAGCGAGTACTCGCGCTTGGCGACCCGATCCGCCACCCAGGTGCTCGATCCGATCGCGATATCCACGTCGACCCCGGGATGGCGGTCGGCGAAGCACTGGAGGATCGACGGCATCACATAGGCGCCGGAGGTGCTCGAGGCGGCCAGGGCGAGGGTGCCGGCCTCGGCGTCGCGGAGGGCGTCGAGCTCCTCGTGCAGGCCCTGCAACGTGTCGAGGACTCGCGCGCCGTGGGCGGCGACGATCTGGCCCGCCTCGGTCAGGCGGCTGGCGCGCCCATTGCGCTCGACCAGCTTCTCGCCGACCGCCGCCTCGAGCGTCTTCAGCTGCTTCGTGGCCGACGGCTGACTGACGCCGCAGACATCGGCGGCACTGGAGATCGAGCCCCGCCGCTCGACCTCCACCAAGAGCCGCAGCCGGGCGGGATCGAGCGCGTCAACTATGCCGGTTGGGAAAGGCATCTATAGAACGATTGGCCTAGCAGCATACTCCGGGGGCGTGGAGGATTGCCAGGTGATCGCTCGGCTCTCATCCTGGTCGCGTGGTTGTCTGACGATGCAGGGATACGGCGCACTGGATGACCGCGAACGCAAGCGGTTGTGGTTGGGCTTGCGGTTCTCGCCGCTGCTCTGCCTCACGGGCATAGCCCTGGGCACGGTGCTCGCCTCGCCCTTGGTGCTCTTCGCGATGGCCGGGACGGCGTTCACGGGCGGCTTTCTGACCGCCAAGCACCCCTTCGACCACCTCTACGGCGCCGCCCTGGGGCCACTTCTCGGTGGGCCGGTCCCCGTCAGCCCGGGTCCCCGGCGCTTCGCCTGCCAGTTGGCGACGCCCTGGATCGCGGCGATCGCGATAGCGTTCCTCGCCGGCGCTGACACGGTTGCCTGGGCGCTCGCCGCGCCACTGCTGATCGTGGCGGCGACCGTGACGACGACGAACTGGTGTCTGCCCTCGTTGATCTACGGACTGCTCCACCGGCGCGAGGTCGATGGCGCAGCCGCCTGAGTCGGGAAGGAGAGTGAGATGTCGACGACAGTCGATGTTCAGGAGCTCGAGGCCAAGGTCAAGGACATGTACCGCCACGTGGCGGAGGAGCCGAGCGCCTCATACCACTTCGAGATGGGCCGGCCGCTCGCGGAGCGGCTCGGCTACCCGGTCGACACCCTCGACGGCATCCCCGCCGGTGCGATCGAGTCGTTCGCGGGTGTCGGCTACTTCTTCGATCTCGCCGATCTCGCCGGCGGAGAATCCGTGCTCGATCTGGGGAGCGGCTCCGGGATGGACGCCTTCTTCGCCGCTCTCGCGGTGGGCCCGGCGGGCCGCGTCGTGGGCGTCGACTTCACCGCCGAGCAGCTCGACAAGGCTCGGTCCCTGGCGATGAACGCCGGCGTCGATCAGGTCGAGTTCCGCGAGGGCAGGATCGAGCGGCTCCACGTCGAGGATGCGAGCTTCGACTGCGTGATCTCCAACGGGGTGATCAATCTCTCCCCCGAGAAGGAGCGCGTCTTCATCGAGGCGGCGCGGGTGCTTCGACCTGGCGGCCGGTTGGCGATCGCCGACATCGTCAGCGAGCAGGAGCTCAAGGAGTCGATCGTCTGCGACGCCGACCTCTGGGCCTCGTGCATCGGCGGGGCAGCACAGGAGGACGCCTATCGGCAGGCCATCGAGGCCGCCGGGCTTCGGATCGAAGAGATGCGGGAGAACCCATATGAGTTCATCTCCGGGCGAGCCCAGGACGCGAGTGGGAAGTACGGGGTGAAGAGCGTCTCCCTGTTGGCGACGAAGGCCGGCTAGAAGACGAAGGTCCTCACGAAAGTTCGTGCTTCGGACGCCCCGGCCGGGGCGTCCGAAGCCGCTCCGACGCCGGCGGAAGATCCATCGCCACCCAAAGACCCGATAGCCCGGTGAGCCCGGCGACGATGGCGATCGCCCCGGCGGGGTCGATCGCATCGGCGAGCAGGCCCGCGATCAGGCCGCCGACGACGTAGCCCATGTCCCGCCAGAAGCGGTAGACGCCCACGACGGGCGCGCGGGCGACCGGCGTCGCCGTGTCGGAGATCGAGGCGATCAGGGTCGGATAGACGAGCGCGGTGCCGGCGCCGAGGGCGACGGCGGCGACCAGCGAGCCGGCGATCGCCCCGCCCGCGCCGGCCAGCAGCCCCAGAGCGCCGGCCTGGACCAGCATCCCGGCGACGATCAAGGGCTTGCGCCCGATCCTGTCCGACCAATGCCCGGTCCAGATCTGGCCCAGGCCCCAGACGGCGGGGTAGGCGCCGGCGATCAACCCGATCTCGCCGGGGCCGGCTCCGCCGGCCGCGAGGTAGAGCGGCACCAGGCCCCAGACCAGCGCGTCGTTGAGGTTGTTCACCAGGCCGGCCTGAGAGCAGGCCCGAAGGGCCGGCTCGCGGTAGGTGGCGTCGGGGAAGACGTCGCGCAAAGGAGGTGGGGTGCGGTCCGCATCGGCGTGATGGCGGGCCTGCTCGAGCGCGACATGGCGGGCAGTGTCGCGAACGAAGATCGCCGCGGTCAGCAATCCCGCAACGGCGACCGCGCTGCCACCGATCACGAGCACGTCGCGGGCGACGAAGTCGGCGGCCAGCCACCCGCTGGCGGCAGCGGCGAGCGCGACGCCGCCGTAGCCAGCCGACTCGTTGAGCCCGAGCGCCAGCCCCCGCCGCCTGGGTCCGACCAGGTCGATCTTCATCACCACGGTCATCGACCAGGCGAGGCCCTGGTTGACGCCGAGGAAGAGATTGGCGGCGACGATCCAACCCCAGCTGGGCGCGACGGCGATCAGCACCGGAACCGGCAGCGCCGCGGCCCAACCGAGGATCAGCAGACGCCGTCGGCCGACCCGCTCGGCGAGCGAGCCGGCGCCGAGGTTGGTGAGCGACTTGGCGAGCCCGAACGCGACGACGAAGGAGAGCACCGCGACGCTGGAGGTGAGGCCGAAGCTGCGCTCGCCGATCAGCGGCAGGGTCGAGCGTTCCAGGCCGACCATCGCGCCGACCAGCAGGTTGACCGCGACCAGCAGCGAGAACTGCGCGGCGTTGTTACGCAACCCGAGCTCGACCCGGGATTGGCTCAAGGCGTCTCGACCAGCGGGCGGCCAGCGCGGTTCGTGGCCACGATCTGCGCCTGCTGCGCGGGCGCGGGCGGGATGTCCTCGAGCAGGGCGGCGACGAACTCCTCTTCGGATTCGACCTGGAGCGCCTCGTTGTGGCGCCTCTCGAAGCCGATCGTCGAGGCCGGATGGCCGGAGAGGCCACGGCCGCAGACCGAGCCGGCGAAGTGCCCGGGGTAGACCAAGAGGTGGTCGGGAAGCGCCAGCAGCCGGCCGGTGATCGACCGGTAGAGCGTGCGGGCCATCTCCTCGACGCTGCGATCGCCGCTTGCGTGCAGGTCCGGACGGCCGACGTCGCCGACCAGCAGCGCGTCGCCGGTCAACACCACCCACGGCTCCTCTCCGCGGCGGTGATCGGTCACCAGGTAGGCGTGGTGCACCGTTGCGTGACCGGGCGTGGCAACCGCCTGGATCACCGTGTTGCCGAGCTTCAGCAGCTCGCCGTCGGCGAGGGGGTGGTGCCCGAAGTCGACGCCCGAGCCCTCGGGCAGGTACGCGGTGGCACCGGTGCGCTCGACGAGCTTGGGCAGCCCCGATACGTGGTCGGCCTGAAGGTGGGTTTCGAGCACCGCGCTGATCCGAGATCCCTGCGCCTCGGCGGCGGAGATGTAGCTCTCGACCAGGTCGACGTGAGCGTCGACGACCGCCAGCTCAGCGGCCGTGTTGCAGCCGAACAGGTAGCTCGCGCAGGCGGTTTCGTCGTTCAGGAACTGGCGGAAGAACACCCCTGGAGCCTAGGCGGACGCCCCGCATGCTGGTAGGGCAGATCAGCGATACGACGATTTCCCGACTGGAATGCGACAACTCGCCCTTCCGGTGACCGGGTCGCCGTTTGGGCCCGGGTCCGCTGGCTGCTAATGGATCGGACCAGCCCGAAAGGCGTTGTTGTAGCTCGGGTCGCCTCCGAGATTGCCCGCTTCGGTGTCGAAGGCCGCGAACCGGCCATCGAGGGAGATCGTCGGATATTCGGTCGCGGCGTCGGCCGGATCGCCATTGCCCGCCCTGCTCAGCAGGCGGGTCGTGTCCTCTCGGAGGTCGCGCACGTAGATGTGGTCGGTGGTGCCGTCGCCGCCGGGGAGGTTGCTCCCGGTTGCCTCGAAGGCCACGTACCGCCCGTCGTCTGAGGGGTGCGGGTAGAAGGCATCCTTGTCCTGGGGGACGCCCTGGCTGTTGCGGCTCACCAGCGTGGTCCTGCCGGCGTCCACGTATCGCAGGTAGGCCTGCCTGTCCGACCCGTCGCCGCCGGGCAGGTTGGCGGCAACGGAGTCGAAGCCGACGGACGCTCCATCGCCCGAGATCGAGGGGTAGGCGCTCGACCCGTTCGCCGGGGTTCCCTTTGACGTTCGGTCAACGAGCCTGGTGTTGCCGGTTTCGAGATCGCGGCGGTAGATGTGCTCGATGCCATCGGCGGGCGGGAGGCCCGTGTCATCGGACTCGAAGATCACCCGAAGACCGTTGGCCGAGATCGACTGGCCGAACACGTCGCCGTAGGCGGCGGTTCCCCCGCTCGTCTTGCTCACCAGGATCGTCCTTCCCCTGCTCAGGTCGCGGACATAGGTGAACTGGTGGACACCGTCGCCGCCGGGCAGGTTGCTCGAAGAGGAGGAGAAGACAACCCGGCGGCCGGTGGCGGAAACCGACGGATAGCCGCTCGAGCCGTCGCCAGGGTCACCGTCGTTGGCCTTCGAGACGAGACGCGTCTTGCCGTTCTTGCGGTCGCGGATCCACACCTGATCGTCGGTCCCGTTCGCCCCCGGTAGGCCGTTCCCGGGTCCGTAGAAGACCACGAAGCGCCCGTTGGCCGAGATCGCGGAGCTATAGACGTCACCATTGGCGGGCTCGCCGCCCTGCGTCTTGCTGACCAGGCGTGTGTCGCCGCGAGCGATATCCCTGACGTAGATCTGAGAGGTGGAGCCGTCGCCGCCCGGCAGGTTGGCGGCCTCAGCCGAGAACGTCACCAGGCGCCCATCGTGGGACAGCGACCCGCCCACGTCGACGTAGCTGTTGCCGTTCGCCGGCCCCCCCTGCGAGGTCCGACTGACCAGCTTGGCGCTGATTCCCGCCTGCGCCGCCACGGCGCACGCAAGGACCAGGGCGACGGTCAGCGCCGCCACCCACGCCGAGCGGGCGGTCCTCCCGACAGCCTCCCTCCTTTTCCCAAGCTGTGCAGCGACCGTTCAACCGTACCGAATGGTCAGCTGCCTGGCTGGTCGTCAGCGTCTCCTTCGGTTCTTCGAAGGACGGTGGTCGCGCCGGCCTCGTGCGCGCTGGTGCGGCGGCGGACGCTCTGGGGCGGCGCCGTTGGTGTGCTTCGGGTGCCCGTGGTCGAACTCACGGGACAGGCCGAGGCTGGCGGCGATCCGCCGCATCTCACCCAGGTCGGCGGGGAGGATGAAGCTGATGCCCGTGCCGTCGCGACCGGCACGGGCTGTCCGGCCCACGCGGTGCACATAGGCATCGCGGTCGGATGGGGCGTCGAAGTTGATCACGTGGGTGACGTCGTCGACGTCCAACCCCCGCGCCGCGACATCGGTGGCAACGAGGGTGTCCACCTGACCCTCGGCGAAGCGCCCCAGCGCCTTCTGACGCTGGGCCTGCGACTTGTTGCCGTGCATCGCGACGGCGTGCACGCGGTGCTTGCCGAGTCGCTTGACCAGCCGATCTGCGCCGCGCTTGGTACGCACGAAGACAAGCGTTCGCCCGCGCTCGGCGCCACGAAGCTGCTCGACGAGCGCATCGACCTTCGCCGCGTGTGACAGGTGGACGAAGCGGTGGGAGACCTCCCCGGCCGCCTCGGGCTTCGGCTCGTGGACGTGGCTGCGGGCGTCGCGAGTGTAGGCGTGCGCCTGCCTTCCGGCCGCGGCCTCGAGCGTCGCCGAGAAGAAGAGCGTCTGGCGATTGCGGGGCGTGCGGGCGACGATTCGATCGACCGCCGGCTTGAAGCCCATGTCGAGCATCCGGTCGGCCTCGTCGATGACCAGGATTCGTACGTGTTCGAGGCTCAGCGCCCTGCGCTGGAGCAGGTCCTCGAGCCGGCCCGGCGTGGCGACCACGATGTGGGCCCGGCCTGCACGCTTGGCCTGCTTCTCGAGCCCAACCCCGCCGTAGACCGGCGCGATCGGGAGCCCCCGGACCCGAGCGACGTCGCGAATCTCATCCACGATCTGTGTGGCGAGCTCGCGGGTTGGCGCGAGCACCAGCGCGGCCGGCTTACGGCCGCCGGGCTCGAGCAGATCGACGATCGGCACCCCGAAGGCCAGGGTCTTGCCCGAGCCGGTCGGGGACTGAACGAGGACATCGCGCCCGGCGAGGACATCGGCGACGACCAGTTTCTGAACTACGAACGGCGCGACGATACCGCGCCTCTTGAGAGCGTCCGTGACCGGACGCGATACGCCGAGATCGGCGAAAGACATGTTGTGCAACTCCTTGTTGAGTGGTGGGAATCCTGAAACCCGGACGCACTCATGAGTGCACGGAAGACGGAACTCCTCGGGAGGCCCCTGCGGCCACCCGACGAGATCTACGGTAGCAGGGAGCCCGCACGACAAGGCGTTGTCCGATCCGAATGGGCGGCCGATTTCCCTGCTCTGGATGACGAATTCCCTCGCGGCGCTACACTCGGTGCACACGCCGGCTGGGCCTCTACCTCCTCCTCCGCCCTTCTCGAATCCGGCTCCACGCGAGGAGAGGGAGAGGGGCCTCGCTGATGCGTGACCTACAGGAGCAGAAGGTCGACGAAGGGGCATCGAGGGTCGATTCGGCCTCCGATGAGATCGCCCGGTCCCTGGGGTCGGTGTGGCAGCGTTTCTCGGGCCAGCGACCGAAGTCCACCAGCGTCGAGGTGAGCGAGGACGTCGTCAGATGCGTGATCGAAGAGGGCACGCCCGACGCGGGTTCCGACAAGGACGGCGAGACGGCCGAGGACCCGAGGTTGTCGCCGGCCGGCCTCAAGCACAACGCGACCGCCGCCATCACACGGATCACCGGACGGCGGGTGGTCGCCTTCATCCCCAAGCACGACGAGAAGACCGAGATCTTTACGCAGACGTTCCTTCTCGATCGGCCGCGGCAGCGCTTCTGAGCCGTTCGCGCACCCATCGCGGATCAGGCTGCTACCGTGGTCGCCTATTTTGGGCCAGGCAGTTCGCCTGGCAAACCGTGCAAGCGCTCGCCGTCGCTGCTTCTCGCATCCTCTGCGTCCGCCGCACATACGACCAGAGGAGCAATACATGCCCAGTGGAACCGTGAAGTGGTTCAGTGACGAGAAGGGCTTCGGCTTCATCACTCCCGATGATGGCTCGAAGGATCTGTTCGTCCATCAGAGCGCAATCGTCGGAGACGGCTTTCGCTCGCTTGCGGAAGGCGCCAAGGTCACGTACGAGGCCGAGGCCGGCGACAAGGGTCCCAGAGCAGTAGACGTACGAGCGAGCTAGTCGACCCACCCCACAGCCGCGTTCGGCGACGCGTGTCGCGACGAGACCCCACCCGCCGCACAACGCGCACCGGCCGCGTGCTCGACCGGGTGATTCAGCAGCGGCGCGATGCGAGGCCGGAGACGGGATCCGACCCGGACGAGGTTGATGATCAGCGGCGAATCGCCGCGCTGGAACAGCGAGTCGGGGAGCTGGAGGCGCTACTGGAGGGCCTTCAAAAGGGGCTCTGACCGACTCCGACCAGCGCCGGGCGCCCGAGGAGCCCCGAGGCTCTTGAGCCTTCGGGACGGATGAGATGCCAGAGGGACTCTCGGCACAGGAGGTCGGCAAGGAGATCGCAGAGCACACCAAGCCCGCGGGCCAGGACGACCCCCACCGAGGTCGGGACCGTCTCCTCTCGATCGCCGAGGCCGTCCTGCTGTCGATCGTCGCCCTGATGGCGGCTTGGTCCGGCTATGCCGCGGCGAAGTGGAGCACTGAGTCGCGCGTGGGCCTGGCCGAGGCCTCGACCGCAAGGACGAAGGCGAACCGAGCGAACCTTCAGGCCATCGAACTTCGGAATTTCGACTCCTCGACCTTCGAGGCGTGGTTCACCGCTTACGCCGCCCACAACGAGCAGGCGATGGTCCTTGCGGAGCATCGCTTCCGTCCTCAGTTCCGCGTTGCCTTCGACGCATGGCGCGCCACCAAGCCCGAGACGAACCCGAGCGCGCCCCGGGGCCCGACCTACATGCCGCAGTACCGACAGCCGGGGCTCGCGCAGGGGAAGGCGCTGGACGAGCAGGCGGATGAGGCTTTCGCCGCAGGCGCGAGCGCAGGCGAGACGTCCGATAAGTATGTCCGCACCACCGTGTTCCTGGCGAGCGTCCTCTTTCTCGTCGGTATCAGCACGCAATTCCCGCTTCGTGGCGTTCGATATGCACTCGTTGCGCTGGGCGCTGTGCTGCTGGTCTTCTCCCTGGTCCAGCTCACGCAGCTGCCTGGTCCGCCCACCTGACCTCACCCTGATCGCTCCAGCACGCCGAGGCGCTACAGCGCGCTGACGAAACTGGTCAGCAGCGGGACTACCTGCCCGTAAGCGTCCTCCTGGACGAAGTGTCCCGCGTCGTCGATCCGGGTTACCTCGGCGTCGGGGAACGTGTCAAGCC
>JAHEXV010000009.1 GCA_023251935.1 bacterium
CGATCGCGACCCCGCGAGCTGGGAGCTTCGATACGGGCGCGCGATCGTGCTCGGCTTCGAGGGTCGCGATCCTCGGCCCGCGCTCGGCGACGCCCTGCGGCTGAACCCGCGCGAGCCGCTGCTTGGGACGGCACGCTCCGAGATTCGTCGTGCGGCCCGAAAGCCAACGGGCGCCGAGCGGCGCCGCGCGTGGGAGCGGTGGGCAGGGTCCGCTCGGCTGCCGATCTAGGGACGAGCGCTGCGTGGGAGCAGTGTCCCCAGCCTTGCCCTCGCGCGGAGCCGCGCATGGCTGGGTAGGAGGAGCGGCGTCAGCTCACCCGCTCGTCCCGTCGGTTGTCGCCTAACTCGGCCTGAGACCGAGTAACCCGACAAGCGATCGGCAGGAAGCCCGGTCCCGGCGACCCCCTACCGGGCCGAGCGCTGTCCGACCGTGGGAGTCGGCGTACCTAGTGACGCGGGTGCCGAGGGACATCGTCCGCGCCGGCTGCGTCGCCCCGTGCAGCGACCGCGCGACGCGCCACCACGCCCGTCCCGAGCATCACGAGCCCGGCCGCGAGCAAGGGTATCGTCGCGAGTCCCGTGAAGGGAAGCGCGTCGCCCTTGCCCGCGGCCGCCAGCTGGCGGGTTGCCGGTACTCCTGACGTGGGCGGTGCGCGATGCCCACCGAGTACTTGTCCCTCTGGAAGCCCACCATACTGGGCGACCCCGGCGCTACCGCTGCTCGAGATGCCCGAGATCGCCATGCCGGTGCCGGTGATGGTGACCATCAGACCCACCACCGTCAACCCCAGGATGGCGACCCGAGCCCTGAGCGCTCGCCGAGCTTGATCCACCCATGCGACTCGTGCGATGGCGCGCGACCTCGCTCCGTCGAGCTCTGCGTCCGTGGGCGCGGGACGCTGCTCGCGAAGTAGCCGGACCACGCGCAGCGCACCATTGGGCGCTGCCCCCCCGTCAGTCCAGCCGGCGTGATCGCGTTTATCAGCCACCACCTCCTTTTACGAACCAGACGGTGGATTTCCGACAGGCAACAGGCGATGCGCGCCCAAGAGTTCGAACGCCTCTTCTCCGAGCATGCGAAGCCGCTGTTCGCGTTTCTCGTCTACCGCTGCGGCGATCGCGGCCTGGCGGAGGACGTGCTCGCCGACACATTCGAGCGAGCGTTGCTGGCAAGGCGGCGGTTCGATCGCCGAAAGGCGAGCGAGAAGACCTGGCTGTACTCGATCGCGATCAATCGCCTGCGCGACGAGCAGCGACGCCGGAACGCCGAGCGGCGGGCGGTCGAGCGCGCCGCGATGCTACTCCAGGTCGCCGGCGACGACTATGCCCGGATCGCGATCCGCGACGAGCTTCGGTCGGCCCTCGCGCTGCTCCCTGGCGAGGAGCGCGAGGTGATCGCGCTTCGGTTCGGCGCCGGGTTGGGGATCCCCGAGATCGCGAGGATCACTGGCAAGCCCAGGACGACGGCGGAGGGTCGCCTGTATCGGGGGCTCGGCAGGCTGCGCGACCGACTGGCGCCGGATCGTGCCCGGCCAGCCCCGCCGGTGGCGTCCCCGGCCCGAGCCCGGCCCGATCGGCGCGCCGGCGCCAGGCGCAGCCCGGTCCGATAAGGGCTCTGAACGTCGATGGCTCCGAACCCTCACAAGGCCCGATCCGCGGCGATCGCCGCGCCAGGCCTGTGGCAGACTGCGTCGATCGCGCCGAGCAACGGAATCGTCACCGACGTGCTCGTTCTCTGCTACCACGGGGTGAGCGAGGATTGGGGGGCCGATCTCGCCGTCACCCCCGCCGCGCTCGAAAGCCAGCTAGAGCTGGTCCTGAAGCGCGGCTACCGCGGAGCGACCTTCTACGACGCGGTCCACTCGCCGCCGGCCGGCAAGACCGTCGCGGTCACGTTCGACGACGCCTACCGGTCGGTGATCGAGCTCGGGTACCCGATCCTCGCCCGGCTCGGGGTGCCCGGCACCGTGTTCGTGCCCACCTCGTTCACCGGCAGCGAGGCCCCGATGGCCTGGCCGGGGATCGACAACTGGCTCGGCGGCCCGCACGAATCGGAGCTGGTGCCGATGTCCTGGGAGGAGCTCGGGACCCTGGCGGAGGCGGGATGGGAGATCGGCGCGCACACCCGTACGCACCCTCATCTGACCGAGCTCGACGACGCCGCTCTGGGCGAGGAGCTGCGGGCCTCGCGCGACGACTGCGAGCAGAACCTCGGCCTGCCATGCAGGTCGTTCGCCTACCCGTTCTCGGACGAGGACGAACGGGTGGTGAGGGCAACCGGCGAGGCTGGGTACTCGGCAGCGTGCACCCTGCCCGCGAGCATGCACCCCGCGTCGTCCCTGCGCTGGCCCAGGGTCGGCGTCTACTGGGATGACGACGGGCTGCGGTTCCGTGCCAAGACCTCCCCGCTGATCATGCGGCTGCGCGCCGGCAGGGAGTGGCGGGTGCCACCGGTGGTCTGGAAGGCCAGGGAGGCTGCCCACCGGCTGGTCGGGCGCGCCCCCCAAAACTAACCCGGCGGCCGAGCGCCACCTCGCGCCCGTCACCCCGCCCGAGCCGGTCCGGGGGCTACGGTTTGGCGATGGGCCGGGCGGCGGATGCTCGAGGGAATCGACGGCTGCGGGCGCGCGGGCTGTTCCAGCGCTTCCCGCACGGCCTCCTCCTGGTCGGGGAGGAGCGGCGGGTGGTCAGCCTCAACGACAAGGGGCGGGAGCTGCTCGCTCTCGACGAGCGCCGGGCCGAGTCGGCCTCGTTGACGTGCTGCGAGCTGATCTGCCGCACGATCGATCGGCAGGTCAGGATCGGCGCGCCGTGCGTCACCCGACGAGTGCTGGCGACCGGGGATCCGCTGCCCGAGCTCGAGATCGAGGTCCGGGGGCGGGGCCGGCGACGGGCGGTCTCGGTGAGCGCCGCCCGAGTCGACGCCGAGGACGTCCGGGTCCTCTTCCAGCTTCGCCCCGGAACGGGCGCCAGGCGCCCCGGCCGCGCGATCGCCGATCCGCCGGGCGGCGAGGATCGGCCACGACTCCGGATCGAGACCCTGGGCCGGGTGCGGGTGGAGGTCGGGGGACAGCGCCGCGGGGGTGACTGGCTGGACCAGCGCCCCGGCCTGCTGCTCAAGTACCTGGTGTGCCGGCGTCGCGGGATCGCCGCCAGCGACCAGATCGCCGAGGCGCTGTGGCCGGATGCCGCGCCTCATGAGGCCCGCGCCAGCCTGCGGCATTACGTGCACGTCCTTCGCGAGAAGCTCGAGCCCGGCCGTCCGAAGCGGGCCTCGCGATCGTTCATCACAACCCAGCGCGGGGGCTACCGGCTCGACGCGGAAGGGGTCTGGATCGACGCCGATGAGTTCGAGCGGCTCGCGCAGGACGGCCTGCGTGCCTTCGCCGAGGGCGAGCTCGAGCTGGCGGTGGCCGTCCTCGAGGACGCCGTGCGGCTCTGCGAGGGGGACTTCCTCGCCGATCACCCCGACGCGGAGTGGGCGCTCGAGGAGCGTGAGCGGCTGCACCACCTGGCCGCTCGCGCATATGCCGCGCTGGTCGAGGTCAGGCTCGCGACCGGCGACCTGAAGTCGGCCGCCGGCTACTCCCGTCGGCTGGCCGACTTGGAGCCCCTGGACGTCGACGTCCAGCGGCAGTTCATCGAGATCTGCATGAAGCAGGGGCGACGCAGCGACGCGGCGAGGCGCTACGGCCTGCTGCGCGAGCGGACCCTGCGCGAGTTCGGCGAGGAGCCCAACTTCGAGCTGTCGGATCTCGCCGGATGAGCGCCGGGACGCCACCCGGGTAGGCCGCAAGGCCCAAATCGTGGTATTTGCCTACCGCGCTTCGGGCGACTTCCCTTGTGAGGGCGGAGCTCGGTAGGTACCGTCGGCTCGCCCGCCGGACAGGGGGGTTCCCCGTTTTCGGGGCCGGGGGCCTCAATGGACGCAGGGCCGATGAGTGGTGCGCGGTGTGAACGTAAAGGCTAGACCTGCCCTGACCAGGCCGGGCCGCTGGGCTTCGGCCGACGTCCGAGAGGACGTCCGCGAGCTGCCGCTCGAGGACTCCCCGACGTGGCCAGAGCGCGAGCCGCTGCGAAACTCTCCCTTCGGGTTCGTGCTAACCGACGGCGAGGGCCACGTGCTGAGCGTCAACGATCGCGCCGCCGCGCTCCTGCTCGGGGGTGGGCGCGCGCCGCGGCGTCCAGGAGCGACCTGCTGCGAGCTGATCTGCGGCCCGCTCGGCGGGGGCGGCGCGGCGGACGGGGCCAGATGCCTGACGAGGCGCGCGATCACCGCCGGACGGGCGCTTCCCGAGGCCAGGATCGAGGTCGGTAGAAACGGCCGCTCGAGCACCGTCTGGGTGACGGCATCGCCGATCGACGTCGCGGAGGCCCGGGTGGTCGTCTACCTGCGCCCGGAGGACCCACGCGATCGCCGCCTCGGGGCGGCCCCCTCGGCCGAGAGCCCGGTGGACGCCCCGGCGCTCCGGATCCACACCCTGGGGCGAACGCGCGTCGAGGTCCACGAGGTGGACCTCGGCGGCGAGTGGCTGGACCAGCGCCCGGGGCAGCTGCTCAAGTACCTGATCTGCGAGCGCCACCGGGTGGTGACCAGCGACGAGATCGGGGACGCCCTGTGGCCGCAGGCCGGGCCCCTGACCAGAAACAGCGTTCGTCACCAGGTGCACGTGCTGCGGGAAAGGCTCGAGCCAGAGCGGATCAGCCGGGCGGTGTCGCGCTTCATCCTCACCCGCCGGGGCGGATACATGCTCGATCCCGGTCAGGTGTGGCTCGACGCCGACCGCTTCGAGGGCGAGATCGGCGCCGGGCTGGCCCTGTTCGCGCGGGGCGAGGAGAGCGCCGCGGCGAGTCGGTTGGAGCGGGCCGCCGGCCTCTACCGGGGTGACCTGTTCGCGGAGAACCTGTACGCGGAATGGGCGTTTGAGGAGCGCGATCGCCTCCGCGAGCTCGCCGGGCGGGGGCTTCGCGCCATGGTCGGCATCGCGCGCACGGCGGGCGACCTGGACACGGCGGCGGACCACGCTCGCCGCCTCGCCGCGATGGAGCCCTTCGACATGGACGTGCAGCGGGAGTTCATCGAGATCTGCATGAGTCGCGGGCGTCGCAGCGAGGCGATGCGCCGCTACGCGATCGTTCGCAAGCGAGTCAAGCGGGAGTTCGGGCAGGAGCCGGACTTCACGCTGGGCGACCTGCGCGCCTGAGCCGGGTCTTCGAACCTACTCCGCTGGGGCCTCGACCGGTGAGGCGTCGAACGTCACCGTGTGCCAGCTGGGCAGGACCGGCTTGTTGAAGTAGTTCAGGGCCGCCTCCCGCAGGGCGGCGATCTCGTCCGAGTACCAGTAGCGCTCGAAGTCGGCGTGGTCGTCCCAGACGGAGACCTGGCGGAAGTGCAGCGGGTCGTCGACGTCTCTGGTCAGGAAGCATGCGGTGGCGCCGAAGGCGAGCGCGCGGTCGAGCGCCGGGCGCCAGATCTCCAGCCAGCGGTCGGACCGGAAAGGGTGCACGTGCCAGTCGATGTAGTTGACGTCGGCCATCGCCGCCGGTCAGGTCCCGACCTCGGCCCAGATTGCGCCTGGGCCTTCGCTTTGCTTGCCCTCGTCGGAGTCGGTGACCCCGACCATGATCGAGATCTTGCCCAGGTGCTTGTTCTCGTGGAGGAGTTGATGGGCGCCCGGGACGCCGTCGAAGCCCATCGCCTGCCAGAGCACGGGGCGGATCTTGCCCTCCGCCATCAGCTGGTTGGCGCGGGTGCACTCGTAGGCGTTGGCGAAGTGCGAGCCGAGGATCTCTTTTTGGCGCATCCACAGGTAGCGGACGTCGAAGTCGAGGCTGTATCCGGAGGTCGCCCCGCAGATCACCACCTTGCCGAACGGCTTTGCCACCAGGACCGAGGTCGGAAAGGTCGCTTGCCCGACGTGCTCGAAGACGATCTCGGGGGAGTCGCCCAGGATCTCCTTGACCCGCTTGGCGAACCCACGCGAGACCTTGAAGCGCTCCTTCTCCTCCTCCGGCGACTCGCCGCCCCTTCGCATCATCCCGGCGAACTCGTTGCGGTTGATGAAGTCAACCGCGCCGAGCCTCTTGACCAGCTCGCCCTTCTCGTCCGAGGAGACGACGCCGACCGCGTTGGCACCCGCGGCCGCGCACAGCTGGGTCGCGAACACCCCGAGCCCGCCCGCGGCGCCCCAGATCAGCACGTTGTGACCGGCCTGGATCTTGCACCGGTCGACCAGCATCCGGTAGGCCGTGAAGTAGGTGAGGCCGTAGGCCGAGGACTCGACCCAGGACAGGTTGGGCGGCTTCGGGAGCAGTTGCTGGGCCTGCACCTTGGTGAACTGGGCGAACGACCCCCAGGTGGTCTCGTACCCCCAGATCATCTGGCTCGGCGCGGCGAGCGGATCGAGGCCGTGGACCTCGACGTCCTCATAGGAGGCCTGGTTGCAGTGGATCACGACCTCGTCCCCGGGCTCCCACTTGGTGACGCCCTCGCCGACCTTCCAGACGATCCCGGAGGCGTCCGAGCCGCCGATGTGGTGGCCCCACTCCGCGTGGTCGCCGTAGTTGAACACCGAGACGGGCCGCCCGAGCGCCGCCCAGACGTTGTTGAAGTTGACCCCCGCGGCCATCACCCGAACGATCACCTCGAAGGCGCCCGGCTTGTGCACCTCGATCTCCTCGAGCTTGAAGGCGTCGGTGGGCTCGCCCTCGCGGTCGGGCCGGATCACCCACGCCGCCATCGCCTCCGGCAGCTCGCCTGGCTCCACGTCCAGCTTCGAGACCTCGGATGCTTCTGTGGCCACGGCTCCTCTCTTCGATCGGTTGCGGCGGCATCGTACCGTCAGCTTCCCGTCCGGCGCCTCGACTACCTTCGTGAGTCCTCATGGAAGCGTCGGAGAAGCCACAGCTCCCCATCGACGAGGCGTTCGGCGAGGCCGGGGGCGTCGTTCGCGCGCTCGGCGACCGGCTCGTGATCGAGCGCCTGACGGTGAGCGATGAGCGTGCCGCGCGGGTGGTGCGCGAACGCGCCGAGGCCGGTCAGGCCGCCGTTCGAACCGTCTCCGACGCGATCGAGATCGGCGCTCGCGTGCTGGATCGCGAGGACGTCGCGGCCGAGGTCGACTACGTGAGGGCCGAGTTCGAGCGTCACGCGGCCGAGCTTCGCCAGCGCCTCACGAGATCGCTGGAGACCGGCGACGAGATGCTGGCCGAGCGGATTTCTCAGAGCTTCGACGGCAGTCGCGACGGATCGGTCCAAAGGCAGATCTCCGAGCTCCTGCGCACCGCGTTGGAGGGGCAGCGCACCGCGCTCCTGAAGCAGTTCTCGGCCGACGAAGGCGCCAATCCCCTCGCCGACTTCAAGCGGGCGATGGTGCAGGCCTTCAAGTCGCTGGACGCCCGCCAGCAGGCGGAGGGAGGGGAGAACAGAAAGCGGATCGAGGCGCTGACGCGCGAGGTCGTCGAGCTCAAGAAGGAGCGCGAGGCCGACGTTCGGGTCGCCGAGGCGGAGGAAGCGGGAACGCGCAAGGGCCGTACGTTCGAGGAGCGCGTCCACGCCGCGATCGAGCGGGTCGCTGGATCGCGAGGCGACTGCGCGACCCACACGGGTGGCGAGCAGGCCGAGGGCGGCGGCAGAAAGGGCGACACGCTGGTCGAGCTCGAGGGGGCCGAGGGGCCGGCGGCCGGCCGGATCGTGTTCGAGGCCAAGGACAAGCGGCTCTCGAAGAATCAGGCATGGAGCGAGCTGAACGAGGGGATGGCCGCGCGGGCTGCGGGGTTTGGCGTGCTCGTCGTGGCCGGTGAGGATCGGATGCCGGCCGGGCGTGAGCCGCTGCAGGAGTACGAGGGCAACAAGTTGATCGTCGCGGTGGATCGCGACGATCCCGAGGGGCTGGCCCTCGAGACGGCCTACCGGCTCGCCGCGGCACGGTTGAGGCTTGCGCGCGACGCCAACCTTCAGGTGGACGCGGCCGCCGTCCGCGACGCTGCCGCCGAGGCCATCTCGACGCTCAAGCAGGCCCAGGCGGTCCGCTCGGGGCTGACGGGCATCAAGACGAGCTCCGACAAGGCCCGCGACAGCCTGGACGCGATGGTCGAGGCCGTGCTGGCCAAGCTCGAGCGGATCGACTCGCTGATCGCCGAGGCCGACGAGGTCGAGGCGACCGGTCGCTAGCTAAGGGAGCAGCAGCTTGTCGTCGGAGCTGGGCCGCCCCTTGGCGACCGTGAAGCTCGCGGGCTCAGCGCCCGCTGCCCCTGCGGCGCTCGCCTGATAGTCGCCCTCGGGGAGCTCGACCTTGAGGTAGCCGGGCTGGCCGGGCTTGATCTCGCCCGTCGATGCGCGCTTGGGCCCGCTGAGCTCCAGCCGCACCGCGGCGTCGGACGAATTGGCGACGCTGAAGGTGACCAGACCGGCTCCGAAGTTGTTCGGAGAGATCGCCACCCGTTTGGCGTCGATCTTCGCGGCGACCTCGATCGGGGGCGCGGGGCGCGGCGCTTCGATCGATTCGCTCGAGCCGCAGCCCGCCAGCAGGGCGGTCACGAGGAGCGCGGCGACCGCCGGCCACGCCCGGCGTCCGCGACGTGAGCCTCTCCAGGCACCCGCGCCCATCGCCGCAATGTAGCCGACCCGCCGCCCGGGGGCTCAGAACGGAAGCGCCACGACCTCGGCGCCGACGCCTGTCTTGCCGACCGCCACCCGGGTGCCCGGCTCGGCCTCGCGGCGGATCACGGCCAGCGCGATCGGGCCGAGGGCGGGGGAGATCACCGCGGTGCCGATCTCGCCCAGCTCGCGATCGGTGAGCGTGACCCGATCCCCGTCGGCGACCGGGCGCTCGAGGCGCAGCCCTCGAAGGTGCCGGTTCGGCCGGCCCTTGTAGTGGAGGCGGGCGACCGTCTCCTGGCCGATGTAACAGCCCTTCGTGAAGCTGACCGCGCGGTCGTCGATCCCGGCCTCCTGGGGAATCGTGGCGGCGCTCATCTCACGCCCGAAGCGGGGGCGACCCGACTCCACGCGGACGATCTCCGCCGCCTGCTCGCTGACCCGCTCCGCTCCCGCGTCGACCAGGGCGCCGACAACCGGGCCCAGCTCGGCGGCGGCGAAGATCAGGTCGATCCCGAGGTCGGTGGCCACCGCGCGGCACCCTGCGCCGCCGATTTCGAGCTCGCGATGGACGTGCTCGGGGGAGAGGCCTTCCACCCCGCTGGTGGTGGCGGCAGCCGGGCCGATCACCGAGAGGATCGCGCGGTCCTCGGTGTGGTCGGTGATCTGGACGTCCTGGCCCACGCGGTAGAGCGACAGGTGGCGCACGACGGTCTCGGTCGTCGCCCGCTCCAGATCGATCCACAGCCGGTCCGGACCCAGCCGCAGGACGCGCATGTCCGCCTGCATGTGGCCCTTGCGGTCCAGCAGGGCGGCGTAGCAGCCTTCGCCCGGGGCGATCCCCTCGAGGTCGTTGGTGAGCTGGCCCTGGAGAAAGGCGGGCGCGTCGGGGCCGGAGACGACGAGCTTGCCGCGGTCGGAGCGGTCGATCAGCCCGGCCCCCTCGCGCAAGACCCGGTACTGCCCGTCGAGCTCGACTGCGGCATCCGTGGCCACGGAGCCGATTGTAGGGACGACCGGGCGGATCCAGCGGATATTTTGAGTAAGCTAAATTCCGATTTCACCATGGCGCATACACGCACATCGAGCAAGGCCAGGATCGAGGAGCGGCGCAGCGCCCCGGCGTCGGAGGCGGTGGAGGACTACGCGAAGGCGATCTACGCGCTCGAGCTTCACCGGGAAGGGCCGATCACGACCTCGGCGCTCGCCGAGCGGCTCGAGGTGGCGCCCTCCTCGGTGACCGCGATGCTGAAGCGCCTCGACGAGCTCGGGCTGGTCCGCTACGAGCCCTACCACGGCGTCACCCTGACCCGATCCGGGGAGAGGGTCGCCCTCGAGGTGATCCGGCATCACCGGCTGATCGAGGCGTTCCTGTCCGAGGCGCTCGAGATGCCGTGGGATCGCGTTCACGACGAGGCCGAGGTGCTGGAGCACTACATCTCGGAGGAGCTCGAGGGACGGATCGCCGAGAAGCTCGGCAATCCCGTCCTCGACCCGCACGGCGACCCGATCCCGACGCCGGAGCTCGACCTGGCCGCCGACCGGACGACGGCCCTGGCGAGGCTCGAGCGCGGCCAGCGCGCCAGGTTCGCACGGGTCTCGGACTCGGACCCCGCGATGCTTCGCTATCTCGCCGCGCGCGGGATCCGCCCGGGGGTCGAGCTCCGCGTGGTCGGCGCCCAGCCGTTCGGCGGCCCGCTGTTCGTCGAGGTCGACGGCCGCCAGCATGCTCTGGGAGGCGAGCTGGCCCAGAAGATGCGGGTCGAGCTGGAGAGGGCCGGGAAGTGAATCGCGCCCTCGACTCGACCCTCGAGGGATCGGCGGGCCCGGCGGCCGCCCGGATGGAGGCGGGCGAGCCCACCGTTGAGGACGTCCTGCCGGGTGAGGCCGCTGTCGCGGAGGCCGCCCGCCGGTCGCTGGACGGCCGGGCCCGCGGACCGGCGCGCGTCTGGCCCTTCCTGGGCCCGGCGTTCATCGCCGCCGTCGCCTACATCGACCCGGGCAACTTCGCCACCAACATCGCCGGCGGCGCGCAGTTCGGCTATCTGCTGCTCTGGGTCGTCCTCGGCGCCAACCTGATCGCGATGGTCGTGCAGACCCAGTCGGCAAAGCTGGGCATCGCCACAGGCCGGAACCTGTCAGAGCTCTGTCGCGAGAACTTTCCCCGGCCCGCCTCGATCGGCATGTGGGTACAGGCCGAGATCGTGGCGATGTCGTGCGACGTTGCCGAGGTCGTCGGCGCAGCGCTCGGACTCAACCTGCTCTTCGGCATCCCCCTGTTCCCGGCGGCGCTGATGGCCGGAGCGGGGGCGTTTGCGATCCTCGCTCTCCAGCAGATGGGGCTCAGGCGCCTCGAGGCCGGGATTGCGGTTCTGGCCGGCGTGGTGCTGGTCTCGTTCGGTCTCGAAATCGTCTATTCCCATCCCGCCCCGAGCCAGGTGGCGGGCCACCTGTTCAGCCCGGCGTTCAGCAGCACCGAGAGCGTCTTGCTGGCGACCGGGATCATCGGCGCCACCGTGATGCCGCACGTCATCTATCTGCACTCGGCGCTCACTCAGCGCCGGGTCGTCGGGCGAAACGACGACGAGCGTCGGCGCATTCTCGGCTTCGAGCGGATGGACGTCGTGATCGCGATGACGCTCGCCGGCGTGGTCAACCTGTCGATGATGGTTATGGCGGCCGCCCTGTTCAGCGGCGGCGCGCTAGCCGGCATCGACTCGATCGAGGGCGCGTTCCGCGGGCTTCAACAGAGCGTCTCCGGGCACGCCGCGACGATCTTCGGGATCGCGCTGGTCGCGTCCGGGTTCGCCTCCTCCTCGGTGGGGACGATGGCGGGCCAGGTCGTCATGCAGGGGTTCATCCGGCGCCGCATCCCGATCTTCGTGCGGCGAGCGCTGACTTTGGCGCCCGCACTCATCGTCATCGCCGTGGGCGTTGCTCCCACGGACGCGCTCGTGATCAGTCAGGTGGTGCTCTCGTTCGGCATTCCGTTCGCCCTCGTCCCCTTGGTCCTGCTGGCTCGTCGTAAGGACGTCATGGGCTCGCTTGCCAACCCGCGATGGCTCTCGGTGCTCGCTGGTTCGCTGGCGGCGCTGATCATCGCGCTCAACGTCTTCCTGCTCCAGCAGGTGTTCCTGGGCTAGCCGCGGGCCGGGCTCGACTGCCCATTGGTCGGGCTCGACTGCCCATTGCGCTGGGCCCCGAATACGACCTGGATCACGGAGCCGAACTGGTTCGAGATGATCCGTGCGCGGTTGATCTGGGTTCGCGTCCAGGGGCGCTCGAGCTCGCTGTAGGCCTCGACGATGCCCACGGCTTCGCCCTGGCTGACGACTGGGACGATCAGTAGCGACCGCATGCCGAGCGAGAGCAGCAGCTCGACCTCCTGTGGGTCCGCCTCCGGGTCGCCGACCAGGACCTGGGCGGCCTGCTGCTCGCGCAGGACGCGGGCGGTCAGCGGGTATTCCGAAAGGGCGAATCGCTCCTCGCGGGTGCCGCCGCTCTCGGCCACGGTTTCGACAACCTGCTCGTCTGGCCGCCAGCGGGACAGGCAGATCGTCTCGGCCTGAAGCTCCTCGCCGATCAGGGCGAGCGCGCCTTCGATGTCCTTGCCGGAGCGCGCGCTGGCGAGCCGGGCGCTGAGGTGCTCGAGCCGTCGGTCACCGGCGGCGATCCGGCCGCTGCCCACCGGGCTGGCGCGGAGCGCCTGCGCGAGGGAAGCGCGGCAGACCTCGGCCGCCACCGGTGAGACGAGGGCCCAGGGCCGGGCGGGGCGGGCGAGCGCGTATCCCTGTCCCCACTGGACGTCGAGGTCGCCGAGGACGGCGAGGTCGTCGAGGCTCTCGATTCCCTCGGCGCAGACGATCGCCCCGGTCCGCCGCGCGAAGCGAACGAATGACTCGACCAGCACCATCCTGGCCGGATCGGCGTGGATCCCCTTGGTCAAGTCCCGGTCGAGCTTGACGATGTCGGGGCGCACCCGCATCGCCTGGGTGAGCCCGGCGTATCCGGCTCCGGCATCGTCCAGGGCGATCTGGGCGCCTCGCTCGCGGAGCTCGGCGAGGATCTCCGCCAAGTGGTCGTCGTCCGAGACGAACTCGTGCTCGGTGATCTCGATCACGACCCCGGTGAGCTCGCGGGGGAGCGCCCGAACCACGGGCCCGGAGGTCAGCGCCGAGGGGCTGACGTTGATCGCAAGATGGGTCCCGAGCGGTCTCCCGACGGGCTCCAGCGCCGCCTGGATCGCCGCCGCCTCCAGGTCGGGGCCGAGGCCACAGCCGTGCGCTTGAGCGAACCAAGCCTCGGGGGAGCGCTTCGGCTGGTTCGTGAACCGAGCCAACGACTCGTAGCCGACCAGGTGCCCGCTGGCCAACGCCACCACGGGCTGGAAGACAGGCGTGATCGGACGCGGCGAGTCGAGCAGCGCGGCTACCTCGGCGGCGCGGGGCTTCGTCCAGGCGAGGGGAACGTGCCCGGGGTGGAACCGACGCGTCCGGCCCTTGCCCCGGCCCTTGGCCCAGTGGAGGGCACCCTCGGCGAGCTGACAGAGGTTGGAGGCGTCCTCGGCGTCGTCCGGATACGCGGCCACGCCGGCCGAGCACGAGAGGTCGATGCCTTGCACGGAGACCGCGCTCACCGCGTCGCGGGCCAGCTCGGCCGTCCTGTAGGCGGCCTCGGCGCTGCGGTCCGGCAGGATCAGCGCGAACTCCTTGCCGCCGATGCGCGCCGCGGTGCCGGTGCCGTTGACCGCGATCCGAAGGCTCTTGCCGATCGATCTCAGGACCTCGTCGCCGTGCGAATGCCCATGGGCGTCGTTGACCGCCTTGAAGTTGTCCACGTCCAGCATCACCAGGGCAAGGCGCCGGTCCTTTCCGCGGGCCCGCTCGAGCTGGCGCGCGAGCGCCTGGTGAAAGCCACGATGGTTGGCCAGGCCGGTGAGCGGGTCGATCCTCGACAGGCCCTCGAGCTCGCTCTCGTGACGCTTGACGAGCGGTAGCAGCGCCGCCGTCCCGAGTGCGCCGCCGCAGCCGAGCACCAGCAGAGGGACGCCCTCCACGCCCGCCGCCGCGAGCGCGACGACGCAGAACCAGAGCAGGCTGGCTCCCACCGCCCCCGCAAGCAGCAACCCGCGCGGGAAGCGACGGGTGGCCCCAGCCCCAGCTCGTGTCCGCGATCGGCGCATCCGCGAAGTGCTCCCTACGCATACATCGGCGGCTCGTGTCGGGCCTTGAGTAGGCTGTCGTCGATGGGCCTCGCCGACTCGTTTCAGGCGGTTCTCGATTCCCTCCCCGACGACTGGACCGACCTCGAGATCGACCTCCGCATCCTCGACGAGGAGCGGTATGTGGATGCCGCCGTCCTGCTGACGCAGATCAACGCCCAGCCCTACTCGAAGGCGGATTGGCACTGGCGGCTGCTGATCGCCCACAGATTCGGCCACGCGGCGGCCGCCGAAGCCGTCAAGGGCACCCTGGAGCTGGTCGACCGCGAGGGGATCGAGGGCGAGATGATGGTCCGGGAGGTCCGGGAGGGCCGGGCCGAGGTGGTCCAGATGTGGGGGCGCCCGGAGAGCGTCCGTCAGGACTTTCGCCGTCGTCGCAGCCTCTGACGAGTGGCGCGGATAGTCGCCCTCGTTCCGGACCTGATGCTCGCCAGCCGGGTCGAGGCCACCCTCACTGGGGCGGGTCACGACGTCGTGCTGAGCTCGGATCCGGCCGTCGGGCCGCTGGACGAAGCGGACGTCGTCGTCGCGGACGTGGGCGACGTCGACCCGGGGTTGGTGGCGGGCAAGGGCCCGCCTGTTCTCGGCGTCTACCGCCACACGGACCCGGACACACGCGCCCGGGCTGAGGCTGCTGGAGTCGAGCTGGTCGTTCCACGCTCACGGCTGGCCAGGGAGCTGCCTGAGCTGGTCGATCGCCTGCTCGAGGCCGACTAGCCCCCCAAGACCCGGATGTCAGGCTGGAGGCCGAACGCGCGCAGGCTCGGACGAGAGTCGACGATCCCATGGGCGACCTCCCAGCGAGACCACTTGATCAGGGGTGCCGGGAGGAAGCGGCCAGCCGGAACGAACGCGGCGGCGCTGTCGAGCTCATGGAGCTCGCTGCGCTGCTCATCCGGGTCCAACCCGGTGGTGTCGCCGAGGAGGCTGCTCAGGGCGCGACTCGGATCGTGCGCGGCGATGAGATAGCCCTTTGCGGTGGCCTCGCGCACGGACTTGACCAGGGCGGGATCCTGACGCGCCAGCTTGGCGGTGGTGCAGAGGACCAGCTCCGGGTAGCGCGGGGCGCCGTAGCGGTTGACACGGAACTCGCGGATAGGCACCCCGTCCCTCTCGAGCGTGACGCCCTCGGCGTTCCAGAACGCGGTGGCCGCGTCCAGCTTGCCGGCGCGCAGATCCGCCACGGCGTTGAAGCCGATCGTCACCCGGTGCACGCTTGAAGGGTCGACTCCGCCGGCGGCGAGCACAGAATCCAGAACGGCGTCATCCGAAGGGAGGCCGGTGACGCCGACCGTCTTGCCCGCGAGGTCGGCCGGGGTGTGGACCTCGGCCCGGTCCCTGGCGATCACGGCCGCGAGCGGTAGCTGCACGATCGGCATTACCCCCACGACCTCGAGCCCGCGCTCCCGCGCGATCGCCAGGTCGTGGATGTCGAGGATCGCGAACTGCGCCCGGCCTGCCGCGAGCAGCTTCGGCGCGTCGGTGGACGCGGACGGCTGCTGGACGTCCAAGTCGACGCCTTCGTCCCGGTAGTAGCCTTCGGCGAGCGCCGCGTAGATCCCGGCGTGCACGGCGTTGGGCTGGAAGTCGAGAACCAGGGTCGCGCCTTGCGGCGCGCCCGGTTCAGCGCCATCGCCACCGCAGGCGGCCAGGCCGACCGAGGCGAGGATGGCCGCCAGCAGCGCGACGACCCTGATCATGGAATCGGCCAGGATAGCCGCGGCGCGTCTCGTGCGAGGGCCGGCAATGACCCACAAGCCAGCAGTCCGACCGCGAGGCGGATAGACTCCGCCGCCGCCCGTGCAGGCCCCCCGGCCCGCACGGCTCAAACGAGAGCTTCGAGGAGGTTCGACTCAGTGCAGGATCGAGGACTCGCCGCCTACATCGCGGAACTGATCGGAACGATGCTGCTCGTGTTCGCGATCTGCACCGTGGTGACCCTTTACGTTGCCACCAGCCCCGCTGCCCAAACGGGCTCCGACTACGCGGTTGTCGGGCTCGTCCACGCGTTCGTGCTCTTTGGATTGATCATGGCGTTGGGTGCGGTCAGCGGCGGGCACTTCAACCCGGTGGTGACGCTCGCGGCTGCGGTCCTGCGGCGGATCGATCCCGTGGACGCCTTGGTCTACATCCTCGCCCAACTCTCCGGGGGCGTGCTCGGGGCGCTGCTGGTCAAGGCCTTCCTGCTCGACGAGGGGCGGGCAAGCAACTACGGCGCCCTATCGATCAGTCCGCTCATTGCTGGCAACGTCGCGGGGGCGTGCATCGAGGGAATCGGCACCTTCCTGCTGGTGCTCGCGGTCTGCGCGGTCGCCTTCAATCCAAGGGCCCGTCGCGAGTGGGGGCCCTTGGCGATCGGCTTCACGCTCGGGCTCGACATCATGATCTTCGGGCCGCTGACCGGCGGCGGGTTCAACCCCGCACGGTGGTTCGGGCCGGCGCTGATCGGCAACGAGTTCGCAGGCGCCTGGCTCTACATCGTCGGACCGATCGTTGGCGCGCTCGCAGCCGCGGCTCTGTATCGATTCGTGATCGTCGGCGGGCAGTACGCCCTCGGGCCCGAGTCTCCCGCGGGGCCGGGTGAGGTGGTCGAGAACGTGGCCGGTGACGTCTCGACGGCCAGCTCACGTCGCAAGTAGCGGAGCTCGCGCTGCGCTAGCTTGACGGCGTGCGGCGCGTCACCTTCTCGCGGAACTACACGCTCTCACTTTCGAGAACCTGCCGCTGCTACTGCAAGTACTGCGCCTTCGCCACCCACCGGGCGCACCTGTACACGCCGGATCAGGTCGAGCGGCGGCTCGACGAGGCGGTGCGGCGAAACACCAAGGAACTGCTCGTCCTGACGGGCGAGCGGCCCGAGGTCAATCCCGCCGTCGCCGAGCGCCTCCGTGACCTCGGCCATCGGGACTTCGTCTCCTACGTCGTCTGGGCCTGCGAGCGCGCCCTGGAGCGCGGGCTCCTGCCCCATACGAACCTCGGCGTCCTCAGCGCCGCCGACCTGACACGGCTCCGCGAGGTGACGGCATCCCAGGGGCTGATGCTGGAGTCGATCTCGGAGCGGTTGATGGACACCGTCCACGCCGGCTCGCCGACCAAGCACCCGGCGCGTCGCCTCGAGACGATCGAGGCGGCGGGGCGGCTGCGGATTCCGTTCACGAGCGGGATCCTGGTCGGGATCGGCGAGACCGAGGAGGAGCGGATCGCCTCGCTCGAGGCGCTCGCGGAGGTCAACGGCCGCCACGGTCACATCCAGGAGGTCATCCTCCAGAACTTCGTCCCGCATCCGCGCTATTACGGCCGCGAAGTCGCCGAGATCGCCGACGAGGCGGCGCGGCAGCGGTGGGCCCGCGAAGCCGCGGAGGTATCCGGTGAGACAACGTCGCAAGGTGGGGGGGCAGGGGCTAGAGACGAAGTCCCGGTAGATGGGGAGGTGCCTGCCGCCACGTTGGAGCCCGAACCCGCCGGAAACGCAGCCGTAGGCGAGGCTTCCGGCGGAGGTGTTCTTCCCGGTTGGGCGACGCCGATCAGCTTGGACGACATGAAGCTGCTGGTTCGCGAGTGCCGGCGGCTGATGCCCGAGGTGGGGATCCAGATCCCGCCGAACCTCGCGGACTGGTGGGACGAGCTGGTCGCCGAGGGCGCTACCGACCTCGGCGGCCTGTCGGCGAACGGCGACCACATCTCGCCGGAGCACGCCTTCCCCAGCCCGCACCAGGTGCGCAAGAGGCTTCAGCCGCGCGGCTACGCGCTCACCGAGCGTCTCTGCGCCTATCCCCAGTACCTCGACCCGGGGTGGATGGAGCAGAGCGTCCTCGACGTCGTGAAGCTCAAGTACTGGAGCTTCATCCCTCGCCAGGGGTCGGGACGGCGCAACGGGCAAACGGTCGCCCCGGACGTCGCCCCGCGGGCGATCGAGAAGGGGCGCCGGGGCGAGGCGCTGACCGAGGAGGAGACCGGCGCCCTGTTCGCCGAGACGCGCCCCGAGGTGATCGAGGAGATGCGGGTCGCCGCGGACGGGCTGAGGGCCGAGCTCGCCGGCGAGCGGGTCACCTTCGTGGTCAACCGCAACATCAACTTCACCAACGTCTGCGTGGTCGGCTGCGCCTTCTGCGGCTTCGGACAGGGCCGCCGCTCCCCCGACGCCTACCACGTCGCCGAGGACGACTTCCAGGCCCGGGTGCAGGAGGCGGTCGACTACGGGGCCACCGAGATCTGTATGCAGGGCGGGATCCATCCCGACTACACGCTCGAGCGCTACGGCCGCTGGCTGCGGCTGGTCAAGGAGGTCGCGCCGCGGATCCATCTGCACGCCTACTCGCCGATGGAGATCCACTTCATGTGCGAGCGCTCCGGCAAGTCGCCGCGGGCCGTGTTCGACTACCTGCTCGGCTGCGGTCTCGGGTCGACGCCGGGGACGGCTGCCGAAGTCCTGCACGACGGGGTCCGCACGAGGATCTCGCCCAACAAGCTCCCGGTCGCGCGCTGGGTGGAGATCATCGAGGCCTGCCACCGCTCGGGCCTTCGCTCGACGTCGACGGTGATGTTCGGCCACATCGAGGAGCCCGCGGAGTTGGCCCGTCACATGCGGGTCGTGCGCGAGCTCCAGGAGCGCACAGGGGGGATCACCGAGTTCGTGCCGCTGTCGTTCATCCCCTTCAACACCCTGCTCGGCCGCACACACGGGGTCGAGGAGATCTCCCGCGCCGAGAACCTCAAGCACACGGCCGCCTTCCGGCTGGCGCTCGGCAGGACGATCCCCAACCTGCAGGCGAGCTGGGTGAAGATGGGCCTCGATGCCGCCACCGAGAGCCTGCGCTGGGGGGTCAACGACCTCGGCGGCACGTTGATGGAGGAGAACATCTCCCGGATGGCCGGCTCCCACCACGGCGTCCGCCTCGATCCACCCCAGCTGATCGCCGCCGCGCGCGAGGCGGGCCGTGAACCCGCCCAGCGCACGACCCTGTACGAGATCGTCGAAACGTACTGAGCGCGCCCGAGCCCGAACCGGGGCGCGCCCATCGAGTGCGGGGTTGGGGACCGTATGCGTACCGAATCGCGCCCTCGATGCCCCGACCTGGTCATCGCGGCGCTCGCACGCCGCCAGCACGGGGTAGTGGCGAGGCGCGACCTGCTGCAGCGCGGAATCACGAGCCGGCAGATCAAGCTGCGCCTGCGCAACGGTCGGCTCCACGAAATCCACCGGGGCGTCTACCTCGTCGGACATGTGGTGATCACGGAGCATGGACGGGACATGGCCGCGCTGCTCGCCTGCGGCGCCGGCGCCACCCTCAGTCATCGAAGCGCCGCGTCGCTTTGGCAGTTGCTTCCGTACCCAGCCTCAGCCCGGGCCTGCGTCACGCTGCCGCCCGGGCGGAGCGTCGCGAGGCCCGGGATCGAGATTCATCGTGCGGCGATTCCAGGGTCAGATCTCCGTCGGCGAGCGCGGATGCCCCTCACAAGCCCGCCGCGGACGGTCCTTGACCTCGCTGCTGAGCTCGATCTAGGCGATCTCGAGCGTCTTGTCGCGGAGGCCAACTACCGGCGCCTGGCCGGCGACGCCGAGCTCCGCGAGCAGCTCGAACGCAACCCGGGCAAGCGAGGGACCACGGCCGTGAGGAAGGTCCTCGACCTGGTCGGCGGACCGAGGCGAACCCGCTCGCATGCGGAACGACAGATGCTCAACCTGCTTCGCCGGGCTGGAGTCGCTGGCTACGAAACGAATGCGCGGATCCATGGCTTCGAGGTGGACCTGCTGTGGCGCGAGCGTAGTTTCGCGGTCGAGATTGACGGCTACCGCGCCCACTCAGGCCGCCTGGCCTTCGAGCGGGATCGCCTCAAGATGGCCACGCTGAAGGCCCGCGGGCTTGAGGTGATGCCGATCACGCCGCGCCAGCTGCGCGACGACCCCGAGGGGGTGGTGGCGAGGTTGCGCACGGCGCTCGAGCTGGCGGCCTGAAGAGATCGAGTGCGAGGTTGGGGACCGTATGCGTACCGAATCGCACAGTGACGCCGGCCCCGGCGACAATGGGCCTATGCGGGCGATGGTTCTCCACGGGCAGCGCGAGCCGCTTCGGCTGGAGGAGCGACCAGACCCGCGGCCCGGGCCCGGACAGGTCCAACTGGGGGTTCACGCCTGCGGTGTGTGTCGCACCGATCTCCACGTCGTCGACGGCGACCTGCACGAGCCCAAGCTGCCCCTCGTCCCGGGGCATCAGATCGTCGGCACCGTTGAGGGAAGGGGGGAGGGGGCGGGGCGTTTCGCGGTCGGCCAGCGGGTGGGAGTCCCATGGCTTGGCTGGACCGATGGCGAGTGTCGCTACTGTCGCTCCGGGAGGGAGAACCTCTGCGAGCGCGCCCGGTTCACCGGCTACCAGCTCGACGGGGGCTACGCCGAGACGGCGGTGGCGGATGAGCGCTACTGCTTCCCGATCCCCGATGGCTACCCGGACCTCCAGGCGGCGCCGCTGCTCTGCGCCGGGTTGATCGGCTACCGGTCGCTGCGGCTGTGCGGGGACGCGGCAACGCTCGGCCTGTTCGGCTTCGGGGCCTCCGCTCACATCGTCTGCCAGGTGGCCGTCCACCAGGGACGCGAGGTCCATGCCCTGACCAGGCCCGGCGATCGCGAGACGCAGCGCTTCGCCCTCGAGCTGGGCGCCGCCTGGGCGGGCGACACCGAAGGGGGCTCGGAGGTTTCGGATCCCGTGGAGGCCCGCGTTCGCGCCGGACTCGAGGCCGCGATCATCTTCGCCCCGGCGGGCGAGCTCGTGCCGGTCGCGCTCGGCGCCGTGGCTCCGGGGGGAACGGTCGTCTGCGCGGGCATCCACATGAGCGACATCCCCTCGTTCCCGTACGAGATCCTCTGGGGCGAGCGGACGCTGCGCTCGGTCGCCAACCTGACCCGCGCCGACGGCGAGGAATTCATCGCCCTGGCGCCCCGGGTGCCGGTCAGAACGGAGGTCGCGGAATACCCGCTCGAGCGGGCGAACCAGGCGCTCGACGACCTGCGCGCCGGTAGGGTTCACGGCGCGGCGGTGCTGTCGATGGCAAACGCGCAAGCGGAGAGGAAGGCTGATGGCTGACGTCACGGTGAAGCGGCTGGAGGAGTTCGACACGATCTTCGGAGGCGGCTTCCGCCGGGTCCGCGCCGGCCTCGGCGTGAGCTCGTTCGGGGTCGCTGTGATGGACCTCCCGCCCGGCTTCGACCGCTACCCGGAGCACGACCACACCGGCGACGGGCAGGAAGAGGTCTACACCGTGCTGGCGGGGAGGGCGACCTTGACCGTCGGTGGCACCGATCACGAGCTCGAGCCGGGGGTGTTCGCGCGGGTCGGGCCCGAGGAGACGCGCAAGATCACCACCGAGGACGAGGGGGCTCGGGTGCTGGCGATCGGAGGCTCCCCGGGGAGGGTCTACGCGGCGCCGGAGTACACCGAGGAGGGCCAGCCCGACCCGATCGCGAGCTGAGCCGGGCCAGTCTCCGCTCCGCGGCCGCGGCCGCTAGCGGAACAGGTCGTCGGGCTCGGGGCGACGCAGTACCCGGGCGCCGGGACCGTGATCGGCGCTCACGAATCGCTCCAGGCCCCGAACCAGGCAGGCCGGCAGCCCCGACTCCTTGGTCCGGGTCAGATCCGCGGCTGCGGCCACCTGATCGGCGAGGGCGATCTCGGTGACCGCGAGCTCTCGCCCGGCTCGATCGCGCCGCCCGCGCCGGTCGTCGAGCGGCGTCAGCCCGGCGCAGCCGATCGCGACGTCGGTTTGACCCAGCCGCCACGGCCGGCCGAAGCTGTCGGCGATCACGACGGCGGGCGCGACTCCCGTGGCCGCGTCGAGCTCGACCCGGATTCGGCGCGCCGAGGCGTCCGGATCCTCAGGCAACAGCGTGACGCTGAGATCGCCGGGGACGTTGGAGGCGTCGATGCCGGCGTTGGCGCAGATCCAGCCGCCCCGCGTCTCGACGATCAGCACGCCCCGCTCGGCGCGGACCACGGCGCGACTCTCGCCCAGGATCAACTCGACCAGGCGCGGGTCCTTTCCGAGCCCGCTCGCCACCTCGCGGGCCCGACGCCCGGGCTCGACCAGCGCCAGATCGCGCACCCGGCCCTCGGCCTTCGAGACCACCTTCTGCGAGATGACGACGATGTCCCCGGCGTCCAGCTGCTCGCCCGCCGCCCCGATCGCCCCCCCGATCAGCGTCCCGAGCCGGTCGTGTGCCGCGATCTCGGGGAGGCCCGGGATCCCGATCAGCTCGACTCGCCAGTCCATCAGCTCGCCCGGCTTCGCAGGCGGCCGGAGCGCTCGAGCTCACCGGCGGTCTGCGGCGCGAGGTCGGGCTCGCGCTCCAAGGTCGCGGTCAGCTCATCGAGGTCGGCCGGCGTGTCCAGATCGAGCCCCAGCGAGTCGAGTCGCTCGATCTCCACGGCGAGGCCCGCCCTGCGTGCCCGCTGGGCGTGGCGGGCGCAGCTATCGGGCCCGAACGCTGGGCCGATCGCGTTGGGGGGCGCCAGAAGGAGCGCGTTCGTCCCGGTCCCGTGACGGTCGGGGACGATCGCCACCCGGCCCGATCGCTGGCGCCGCAGCGCCGCATCCAGCTCGGCGGGATCGAGCAGCGGACAGTCGCCCGGCAGCAGCACGGCGCACTCGGCGCCCAGAGCCCGCGCCCGCACGATCCCCAGCGTCGCCGCCTGCGAGTGCCCGAGGTCCTTCGGGTCGCGGAGGATCTCCAACCCCACGCCCGCCCCCGGAGCCCGCCGCAGGGCGATCCTCTCGGCTCGTCGCTCGCCGGTGACCACGATCACCCGGTCGACCTGCTCGGCTCGGCGGACGGCGGCGAGCACGTCGGCGAGCATCGCCCCGACCAGCGCGACCCGACCGCGGCGATCGAGCGCCTCGAGCAGCCGCTGCTTCGCGGCGCCGAAGCGCTTCACGGGGATGATCGCGATCGCGCCTCCCACGCGTCTCAGCCCAGCGCGCGGGCGAATTCGAGGACACGCTCCGCGAGCGCGCGCCGGCCGTCCGCGCCGTCCATCAGGGTCGGACAGGAGGCGAGGGGAAGGTCGTCCGGGCCTGGATCGGGATCGTCGGCGTCGACGATCATCGCCTCGATCACCCCCACGTACAGCGATGCCGCCCCAGCCGCAGTCGCGGGCCGGCCGATCGAGGTCATGAACTTCTCGGTCGGTCCCTTGACCGCCCTGCCCGCGACGAACGGGCTGACGGCGAGCACGGGCGCTCCGGAGGCTGCGATCGCGTCTCGCATTCCGGGCACCGAGAGGATCGGCCCGATCGAGATCACCGGGTTGGACGGGCCGACGACGATCACCTCGGCGCCGGCGAGCGCATCGCGCACCTCGGCGGTGGGAGCCGCCGCATCGAGCCCCCGCACCTCGACCCCCTCGATCGGCGGCTCCGATCGCCCGACGATCAGGTACTCCTGAAGGCCGACCCAGCCGCCTGGGGTGAGGATCATGGTCTCGACCCGCTCCTCGCACATCGGCAACACCGCGGCGGGCACCCCCAGTGCCTGGGCGATCTGACCCTGGGCGGCGGTCAAGGTGCCCCCCTCGGCGCGGAAATGGGTTCGGTACAGGCAGGTCGCAAGGTCGCGGTCGGAGAGCTGAAACCAGCCGGGAGCGCCCAGGCGCTCGATGCGCTCGTTGACCGTGAACGTGTCGCCTCGGATCCCCCAGCCGCGCTCCTCGTCGATCTCCCCCGCCAGCCAGTAGGTGATCAGGTCGGGGTCGGGGGAGACGTGAAGGCCGTGGACCCAGGTGTCGTCGGCGGTGTTGGCGATCACCGCCAGCTCGGAACCGACCAGCTCCTGCATCCCCGCCGCGAGCTTTGCCCCTCCGGTCCCCCCGGCCAGCAACGCGATTCGCATCAGCGCCCTCGCGAGACCAGGCGGGGCGCCGCGGCGATCGGCTCGGCGGTCATCACTCCCAGGGATCCCCTCCCGGCAGGCCGGTGATCCGGATCCCCGCGTGGGCCTTGTAGCGGGCGTTGATCGAGATCAGAAGCGGGGTGATCTGCTCGACGATCCGCGCCGCCTCGAGCGCTCCGGCGTTGACAGCCCGCAGGCCCGGGATCCGCTCCACGATTCGCGCGACCCTGGCCTTGTCGGCCTTGCGATCGCCGCAGATCAGGATGTCCTCGTCGAGCTCCGCCTCCGGGTCGCCGAGCATCTGCGCGCTCACGGTGTGCAGAGCGGCGACGACGCTCACCCCTTCCGGGACCATCTCCTCAGCCTGCTGCGCGGCCGAACCCTGCCAGACGCCCAGCGAGCGGGTGGCCTTCCCGCTCACGGCGGCCGCGGTGGGGACCGTGCAGTCGACCAGGAGCTGCCCCGGCTCCAACGCATCGCGGAGGTTGTTCAGGTTCTCGGACTGGGCTCGGAAGGGAACGGTGAGGAAGACGACCGGCCCCCGCCGCGCCGCGTCGGCATTGCCCGACCCCTCGGCCTCGGCGCCGGGCACCGCCTCCGTCAGGCGCTCCACGGCCTGCTCGGCGCGCTCCGGACTTCGCGAGCCGATCACGACAGGCTCGCCGGCCCTGGCCAGTCGCATCGCCAGGCCCCAGCCGAGCGCCCCGGTGCCGCCGATGATCGGGATTGGCTCCGACATGCCGGCGCAGCATATGCTGCGCCCCGATGAGACTCGAGGGACGACGAGCGCTGGTCACCGGCGGCGCGAGCGGGATCGGCGCGGCGATCGCGCGGCGGCTGGCCGCCGAGGCCGCCGAGGTGGTGATCGCCGACCTGAACGCCGACGGAGCGCGGGAGGTCGCCGCCGAGATCGGCGCCGAAGCAGCCGCCCTCGATGTCGCGGACGCGGCGGCGGCCGCCTCGGTGGTCGCGTCCCAGGGACCGTTCGAGATCCTCGTCAACAACGCCGGCACCGACGACTTCGCCTTCTTCACCGAGATGACCCCCGAGCGCTGGCGGAGGCTGCTGGCGATCAACCTCGAGGGGGTGTTCGCGTGCACGCACGCGGTGTTGCCCGCCATGCAGGAGGCCGGCTACGGGCGAATCGTCAGCATCGCCTCCGAGGCGGGGCGTGTCGGCTCGAAGGGCTCCGCCGTGTACTCGGCCGCCAAGGGGGGAGTGATCGCGTTCATGAAGACGATCGCGCGCGAGAACGCCCGCTATGGGATCACCGCAAACTCCGTCGCCCCGGGGCCGATCGACACGCCGCTGTTGAACGCCGCGAAGGCGCTCGGCGAGATCGGCGAGCGGATCATCGAGACGATGCGGCAGACGACCCAGATGCGGCGCCTCGGAACGCCCGAGGAGGTGGCCGCCGCGGTCGCCTTCCTGGCGTCCGACGATGCGTCCTACGTCACCGGTGAGACGCTCGGCGTCTCCGGCGGGCTGGGGATGGTGTAGTGGTCCCGTCCGCAAATACGGCCGCGTTTGGATCGGCTGCAAATCTTCGCCTGCCTTCGTCCTCGGTCGGCCGAATAGCTCCAGCTATTCGGCCTCCCTGCGTCCTCGGCATGCTCGATTTTCGCTCGCCCAAACACGACCGTACTCACGGACGGGACCACTAGTGGCGTCCTCGGAGAGCGAAGCGATCGATCCCGAGGGCAGCGTCCCCGGGCCGGCGCACGGCGAGTACGAGCGGGGCGAGGACGGCGAGCTGCGTCCCGGCATCGAGCGATCCAGCGAGTTCGAGGTCGAGGGCCGACTGCTGACCGACGTCGGCGGGACGATCGGAGTCAGCGTCCTCTCGACCCCGGGGATGATCGCGATGCTGGAGCGAAACGCGGCCATCCTCTCCTACGAGCACCTCCCCGAGGGCAAGGCGACGGTCGGCTTCGAGGTCTGCGTCAAGCACGTCGCGGCCGCCGCCGAAGGCGCGCGCTGCACCGTCCACGCGCGGCTGCGGGAGGTCGCGGACGGCCGCAAGCTTCGCTTCGACGTGGAGGTCACCGAAGGCGACCGGACCATCGGGGTCGGCACCCACGAGCGCCGGGTGATCGACGTGGGCGTGGTGAAGGCGGGGTAGGGGCGGGCTCCGGCCGAGAGGACGAATAAGCACGCATACCGTACATAACGTTCCCCTCGGCTGGCCACCCCGCCTACCCAGCCCTTTTCCGGTCGCAATAGCCTTGGGACTGTGAGCGAGCTTCCGCAGCGGGTGCGAATCCGTGAGGTCGGGCCGCGGGACGGCTTCCAGAACGAGCCGGAGGTGATCCCCACCGAGGAGAAGGTGAGGCTGATCGGGCTGCTCGTGGCCAGCGGCCTGCGAAGGATCGAGGTGACGTCGTTCGTGCGCCCCGACGTCATTCCCCAGCTCGCCGACGCCGACCAGGTCCTGGAGGCGATCGCGCGCCCCGAGGGCGTCGCCTACTCGGTCCTGATCCCGAACGAGAAGGGGCTCGAGCGGGCGCTCGCCGATCGTCGGCGGTTCGATGAGATCAATGTCTTCCTGTCGGCCTCCGAGGCGCACAACCGCAGGAACGTCAACCGATCGATCGCGGAGTCGCTCGAGGGGCTGGGCCGGACGGTGGCAAGGGCCAGGGAGGAGGGCCTTCGGTGCGAGGGCGTGATCTCGGTTTCCTTCGGCTGCCCGTATGAGGGCGAGGTCCCTCCGGCCCGGGTGTTCGAGATCGCCGAGCGCCTGGCCGAGGCGGGCTGCGACGAGATCTCGTTCGGCGACACCACGGGGATGGCCAACCCCCGGCAGGTGGGCGAGTTCTTCGCCGCCGCCAACCAGCGGCTCACCGGCGTCGAGCTGACGGCCCATTTCCACAACACGCGCGGCCAGGGACTGGCCAACGTCCTGGCCGCCCTCGAGCAGGGGATCGCATCGTTCGAGTCGGCCTTCGGCGAGCTCGGCGGCAGCCCGCTGACCCCCGGCGCGACCGGCAACATCTCCACCGAGGACCTGGTCTCGATGCTCGAGGAGATGGGGGTCGCGACGGGGGTTGACCTCGCCCTGCTGATCGACGCCTCGCGGGCGGTTCAAGAGCTGCTCGGCCGGCCGCTCGGCGCACACGTGCTTCGCGCCGGCCCGGTGGACTGGCAGCGATAGTCTGCGGTCGATGCGGAGCGACGCCTTCAGAGCCGCGGTCGAGGCCGAGGACCCCGAGGCGCTGACCGCCGCCCTGGCCGACGATGTCGTCTTCCGAAGCCCGGTGGTGTTTAGGCCGTACGAGGGGAAGCCGCTCGTCGCGGCGATCTTGACCGAGGGGGCGATGAAGGTGTTCGAGGACTTTCGCTACCTCGAGCAGCTCGAGGACGGCGACGCGGCAGCCCTGATCTTCGCCGCGCGGGTCGGCGACCGCGAGCTCGACGGTCTCGACCTGCTGCGCTTCGACGCGGACGGAAAGGTCAAGGAGCTGACCGTGATGGTTCGGCCGATGAGCGGCCTGAACACCCTCGCCGAGGCGATGGGCCGGCAGTTCGAGCGTCTCGGGATCTCGCCGCCGGCTGCGCCGGCCGCTCGCCCCGCGGGCGAGTGACGATCGCGGTCCGCGCCGCGACCACGGACGACGCCGACTCGATCGTCGAGGTGTCGCTGCGGGCCTGGGAGGAGGGGTTTCGCGGGATCGTGCCGAAGCGGATCGACCCCCGGCAGGCGTGGAATCCCGAGCGGCTCCGGGCTCGCCTCCGGGAGCCGGGGGAGACCGAGCACTCGGTCGCCGAGCTCGAGGGTCGGGTGATGGGCTACGTCGTCGTCGGCCCCTGTCGCGACCACGACGCGCCGGCGAGGACCGGCGAGATCTGGGCCCTGTACGTGCACCCGGACGCCTGGCGGCTGGGGCTTGGGCGGGCGTTGGTCCGGCACGCTTTCGGGGAGCTGGGCGGGGCGGGCTTTCGCGCCGCGACCCTGTGGACCCTCGCCGAGAGCCCGTCCGCGAGGGCCTTCTACGAGGCCTGCGGGCTGGCGCGCGACGGCGCCTCGCAGCGCCGAGAGGCGCTCGGGAGCTCGCTCGAGATTCGCTACCGGATCGCCCTCTCTGAACGGAGAGTTGGCGGCCGAGCTGTGAGAAGCTGCCGGCTCTGCCTGCCGTCGCTTGAGCAGCTGTACGTCCTATCGCAGCGAAGCGCGCTCGAGTAGCCAGGCGCGATCGCGGGCGCGAAGTGGGGTCAATGAGATCCCGCAAATTGGGAGGTTTGTGCTCAAGCCTCGTTAAGAAGTGGTCGCAAGCACGGCGAGGTGCGCGACCCTTTGGCATTGACGCGACTTCACGACGCGGAGGCGGCGATGGAAGATCACGGCGCGCGCCTTCGGTGGAGGTGAGGAGAATGCCCGTCACGCGCCTGTCGCCCCTCGACGCCTCGTTCCTGGCGGTCGAGACGCCGACCGCCCACATGCACGTCGGCTGGGTGGCGGTGCTCGAGCCCCCGATCGATCGGCCCATCCCGAGCTTCGCCGAGCTCCGCGATCACGTCGCGGCGCGACTCTCGCGGGTGCCGCGCTGCCGCCAGGTGCTGCGGGCCGCCCCGCTCGGTCTCGGTGCTCCGGTGTGGGTGGACGACGAGCGGTTCGACGTGACCCGTCACGTGGTCCGGGCCCCGTCGACACGGCTGGCGGACGTGGTCGCGTGGTTCATGTCGAAACGCCTGGCCCGCGACGGCCCGCTGTGGCAGATCTGCATCGCCAATCCGCTCGAGGACGGGAGGGTCGGGGTGCTGGGGAAGGCGCATCACTGCATGGTCGATGGCATCGCTGCGGTTGAGCTCGCGACCCTGATCGTCGACCCCGAGCCCGATGCGCCGGAGCCGGCGCCCGACGGGTGGGTGCCGAGGGCGCCTCCCGGAGCCCCCGAGCTGGTGGTCCGGGCCCTCGGCGACCTGGCCCGCAGAGAGCTCGACCTGGCTTCGATGCCTGTCCGGGGGGCACGTTCGCCCGCCCGAATCCTCGACGGCGCAGGGCGAGCGAAGCGCGCGGCTGGGGCTATGCTGGACGCGGCGCGCCCGGCTCGCGGAAGCTCGCTGAACTCGCCGATCTCACCGCTCCGTCACCTCGGGCTTCTGGCGCGGCCCACGGAGGATCTGGTCGTGATCAAGCGGGCCTTCGGCGTGAAGCTGAACGACGTCGTCCTGGCCGTCTGTGCTGGGGCCGTGCGCGAGCTTCAGCGCGGGCGCGGGGAGCGCCCGATCCGCCTCAAGTCGATGGTCCCGGTCGACGTTCGCGGCTCAGGGGAGGCGGCCGAGCTGGGCAATCGGATCTCGTTCATGTTCGTCGACCTGCCCTGCGACGAGCCGGATCCGGTGCGTCGCCTGCGCGATGTCCACGCCGCTACCCGGGAGCGAAAGCTGTCCGGCGAGCCCGAGGGGGCCCGGGACGTGATGCGCTCGCTCGACTTCGTACCCTCCCCCGTACAGCGGGTGGTTTCGCGCCTCGTGGCGAGCCCACGGGCCTTCAACCTGACGGTGTCGAACATCCCGGGACCGCGCGAGCCCCTCTACATGCGGGGGTGCCGGCTAGCGGAGGCGTATCCGGTGGTGCCGATCGCCGACCGCCACGCGCTCTCGATCGGGGTTACGACAGTCGCTGACGGCGCCTTCTTCGGCCTCTACGCCGATCCCCAGTCGCTTCCCGAGGTGGACGATCTGGGGGCGGGGATCGGGAGAGCCACCGACGAACTCCTACAGCTGAGCGTGGGCTGGCCGGCGCGCACGCAGACGCCCCCGATACTCGCCTGAAGCGAACGAGACCCCGCCGGACCCCTATAGGCTGCCGCCGCCCGATTTCAGCGGCTCAGCGAACGGAGGGTCGAACGGATGGAGATCACCAAGGTAGGAGTCCTCGGCTGTGGCCTGATGGGTCACGGCATCACCCAGATCTGTGCCCAGGGGGGCTGGGAGGTCGTGGTTCGGGAGGTGAGCCAGGAGAAGCTCGACGGCGGGATCGGCAAGATCTCCAAGCAGCTCGCCCGCGCGGTCGAGAAGGGCAAGCTGGAGCAGGCGGACGCGGATGGGGTCCTGGCCCGCATCCAACCGACGCTCGACTGCTCGGACCTCGGCGAGTGCGACCTGGTGATCGAGGCGATCACCGAGGACCTGGAGCTGAAGCTCGAGATGTGGAAGGAGGTCGATGCGATTGCCAAGCAGGACGCCTACTTCGCGACCAATACCTCCTCCCTGTCGGTCGCCGACCAGGCCGCGGTGACGTCGCGGCCGGAGCGGTTCCTGGGGCTTCACTTCTTCAACCCCGCCCAGGTGATGCCGCTGCTCGAGGTGGTGCGCGCAGAGGGAACCGGCGACGATGCGGCTCGACTCGGGTTCGAGCTCGGCGAGAAGCTCGGCAAGACGACGGTCGCCGCCCGTGACAACCGCGGGTTCATCGTCAACCGGTTGCTCGTCCCCTACATGCTCGACGCGATCCGCGCCCACGAGCAGGGGGTCGGCTCGATCGAGGACATCGACACCGGCATGAAGGCCGGGGCGAGCCACCCGATGGGACCGCTGACGCTGGCCGACTTCGTCGGCCTGGACACGTTGGCGTTGATCGCCGACGTGATGCACGAGGCCTATGCAGAGGAGCGCTTCGCGGCGCCGCCGACCCTTACCAGGCTGGTCGAAGCCGGCCACTACGGGCGCAAGTCGGGGCAGGGCTTCTACGACTACTCGGGGGAGCGCCCCGAGCCCGTCGAGCTGGACGCGTAGTCGCCCGCTGGCCGCCGCCCGGCTGCTCGTAGACTCCAGGCTCGATGGCTGAGACCAGGGCCGGAACCGATCTCGAGCGGGCGCTGGCGGCCGCCCTGACCGGTGGTCCGGAGCGCCATCACCAGAAGACCGCCGAGCAGGGAAAGATGCCGGTCCGCGACCGCGTCGCGCGGCTCGTCGATCCGGAATCGTTCGCCGAGGAGGCGCTGCTCGCGAACTGGGACGCGGACGGCCTCGGCGCCGATGGAGTGGTCACCGGTCTCGCCCTGGTCGGCGGGCGAAAGGTGGCGCTGATGGCGAACGACCCCACCGTCAAGGCGGGGTCGTGGGGGGCGAAGACGGTCGAGAAGATCCTCCGCGTCCAGGAGCGGGCGCTGAGCCTGGAGCTGCCGATGGTCTATCTGGTCGACTCGGCCGGCGCGCGGATCACCGATCAGGTCCAGATGTTCCCTGGTCGCCGGGGCGCGGGACGGATCTTCTACAACGAGGTCGTGCTCTCCGGCAGGGTTCCGCAGATCTGCCTGCTGTTCGGCCCGTCGGCCGCCGGTGGCGCCTACATCCCCGCCTTCTGCGACGTCGTGATCATGCGGGAGGGCAACGCGTCGATGTACCTGGGGTCGCCGCGGATGGCGGAGATGGTGATCGGCGAGAAGGTGACGCTCGAGGAGATGGGCGGCGCCAAGATGCACACCTCGGTCTCGGGGTGCGGGCATTTCCTGGTCGGCTCCGACGAGGAAGCGATCGACCTGGCCAAGCGCTACCTCTCCTACATGCCGCAGAGCTGGCGAGAGGCCGCGCCGCCGGCGCCGCCGGCGCCGCCGTCCGCGGAGCGCCGCCCATCCGAGATCGTCCCCGCCGACGAGAACGCCCCGTTCGACGTCGTCGAGCTGATCGAGGCGATCGCCGACGCCGGGTCCTTCCTCGAGGTGCACGATCGCTGGGCGAAGGAGATCGTGGTGGGCTTCGCGCGGCTCGATGGCCGGGCGATCGGGATCGTCGCCAACCAGCCGAAGGTGAAGGGCGGGGTGCTGTTCGTCGACTCGGCCGACAAGGCCGCCCGGTTCATCTGGACCTGCAACGCGTTCAACCTGCCGCTGCTCTTCCTCGCCGACGTCCCCGGGTTCATGATCGGCACTCAGGTCGAGCGCCAGGGGATCATCCGGCACGGCGCAAAGATGATCTCCGCCGTCTCCGAGGCCACCGTGCCGAAGCTCTCGGTGATCGTTCGCAAGGCGTACGGGGCGGGGCTGTACGCGATGGCCGGGCCGGCGTTCGAGCCGGATTGCTGCATCGCGCTTCCCACCGCCTCGATCGCCGTGATGGGACCGGAGGCGGCGATCAACGCCGTCTTCTACAACCAGATCCGAGAGATCGACGATCCCGCCGAGCGCGAGGAGTTCGTGCGCCGCATGCGCGACGAGTACGCGGCGGACATCGACATCCTCCACCTCGCATCGGAGCTGGTGGTCGACGCGATGATCGACCCCGACGAGCTTCGGGGGGAGCTGATCCGCCGCTTCGCTCTCTCGGAGTCGAAGGGCCGGGCGTTCTCCGAGAAGCACAATCCGGTCACCCCGGCTTAGCCGGACGTTAGAGCCGCTCGCTACCGTTCTGGGATGCGCGCCAGCGCCAGAACGCCGCTGCTCGCCGCGGCCGCGTGCTCCGCAGCGTTCGTGACCCTGCTGGCCTTCGCCTACGTGCTCGGCCCGGCGGAGCGCATCGACGCGATCGCCCTCCATGGGCTCGCGACGCTGCGAGGGCCGTGGGCCGATCCGCTCGCGCACCTCTTCACGCACCTCGCCGACCCGCTTCCGTTGCTGGTCATGCTCGCCGCGGTCCTCGCGTCGGGATTCGCCCTGGGCCGGCGCCGCCAGGCGCTCGCCGCCGTGGCGCTGGTCGGCGGCGCCAACGTCACCGCCCAGGTGCTGAAGGTCGTCCTCGCCCACCCTCGGGTCCAGCCGGCCCTCGGGATCGACCAGCTCGGCCCCGAGGCCTTTCCCAGCGGCCATGCGACGGCCTCGATGTCGATCGCGCTGGCGGCGGTGCTGGTGGCTCCGGCGCGCTGGCGCGCGACCGTGGCCGCCGCCGCCGCGGTCTACGTGGTCGCGGTCTGCACCTCGGTCCTCGTCCTCGCGTGGCACTTCCCCAGCGATGTGCTCGGAGGGCTGCTGGTCGCCGCGGCGTTCTTCTTCTGTGCCGTCGCCGCGGTGCGGTCGATCCCCGGCCCCGACCGCGTCCGGGCTCGGAGCGGGATGGGCCTCGCCGCCCCGCCGAAGCTCGGCGAGGCGGCGCTGGTGCTGCTCGCCGGGCTCGCGGTGTTCGCCCTCTTGCGCGCCGAGGACCTGCTCGCCTTCGCCCGCCTGCACACGGTGGCGACCGCGACCGCACTCGCGATCGCGGCGGCTTCCGCCGGGCTGCTCGCCAGCGCGGCGCTGATCACCGACGACCGCCTCTAGGGTGGCCGGGCTCGCCGTCTGCGGCGGCAGCGTCCTCCGCGGGTTCGACCTCTCGCTTCCAGGCGCGCTCTTCGTGCAGCGCCACGGCACCGAGCGCTACCTGCTCCCGCACCGGATCGATCACCTCGCCAACATGCGATCCGTGGCGGAGGCCGGCTGTGACCGGGTGCTGGGGATCGGCTCGGTGGGCGGGCTGCAACCGGAGCTCGGCCCGGGAGCGCTGATCTGCCCGGACGACTTCGTCGCGCTGGGAGTCGATCCGATGCCGTTCGACGACGAGCGAGCGCACAGCGTGCCACGGTTCGATCCCAACTGGCGCCGCCGCGTCGTCGCAGCGTGGCGGGACCGGGTGGGCTCGCCGATTGCCGACGGTGGCGTCTACTGGCAGACGCGCGGGCCGCGGCTCGAGACTCCGGCGGAGATCCGCCTGATCGCGGCCCACGCCCAGGTCGTGGGGATGACGATCGCCTCGGAGTGCCTCGCCGCCGCTGGCGCCGGCCTGGCCTATGCGGCGATCTGCGTGGTCGATAACCTCGCCAACGGCGTGAGTGAGCGCGTGTTGACGATCGAGGAGCTCGAGGCCGGCCGGGCTCGAAACCGCGACGCGTTCGCGCGGGGGCTTCGGCAACTGGTGCCCGCACTGGCATGACCCTGGCGGTCGTCGGTGCTCGGGTCGAAGGGGAGACCGTCGGGCTGCGAGCCGAGGGGGGGCGGATCGTGGAGCTCGGGCCGGGCGTCGAGGGACGGACCGGCGACGAGCTGATCGAAGCCGAGGGCAAGGCCCTGGTGCCCGGCCTGGTCAACGGGCACACACACGCGGCGATGACCCTGTTCCGCGGCCACGGAGACGACCGGCCGCTGATGGAGTGGCTGCGTGAGGTGATCTGGCCGGTCGAGGCCCGACTGACCGACGACGACGTCTACTGGGGCACGCGGCTCGCCTGCGTCGAGATGGTCCGCACCGGCACGGTGCGATTCTGGGACATGTACTGGCGTCCGGGGGCGACCGCGCGAGCCGTCGAGGACGCCGGGCTCCGGGCGACGGTCGGGGCGCCGCTGATCGACCTCGGGGACGCCGCCGGGGGTGGCAGCCTGCCCGACGCGGCCGAGCGCGCGTTGGAGGAGGTCGGGGAGGCCCGCGAGCTGGTGCAGCCGGCGCTCGCCCCGCACGCCATCTACACCGTGAGCGAGCCATCGCTGCGCTGGATCGCGGACGCGTCGAGGGAGCGCGAGCTGCCCGTCCAGATCCATCTCTCGGAGACCGAGGACGAGGTCGCCCGGTGCGTCGCCGAGCACGGCGCCAGACCCGCTGAGTACCTCGAGCGGCTCGGCCTGCTCGGGCCCGCGACGCTGCTCGCCCATGGCGTGTGGCTGGACGATTCCGAGCTCGAGCTGATCGCCGCCCGGAGCGCCACCGTGGTCACCAACCCGGTCGCCAATCTGAAGCTCGCGGTGGGGCGGGTCTTTCCCTATCTGGACGCGCGCCGGCACGGCGTCCGAGTCGGCCTGGGGACCGACGGAGCCGGCTCCAACAACTCGCTCGACCTGTTTCAGGACGTGAAGACCTTCGCGCTCCTGCAGAAGCACGAGGCCCGCGATCCGGCCGCGGTCCCGGCCCGCGAGGCGTGGGAGGTCGCCACCGGCGGAGGGTCGTCCCTGCTGGCGGGCAGCGCCTCGCTCTCGGTCGGCGACCCGGCGGACTTCCTGCTCCTGCGGCCCGACGCGCCGGAGCTCGAGATCGGAGACTTCACCGCCGGGCTCGTGTACGCGGCGTCGGGATCGATCGTCGACACCACGGTGGTCAACGGCAGGGTCTTGATGCGTGACGGCCGGGTCCCCGGGGAGGACGAGATCCTCGCCCACGCGTTGGAGCGGGCGCGGGGATTGGGACTCGCCGCCTAGCTTCTGCCTAGTCCTCGCGCGCTCCGGAAACCTTGCTCCAGTGGGTGGCGACGACGGCGCCGTCGTGGGCGCTCGCCGGTGCGGATGCCCGGCTGACGCCCGCCCATCCGGGGCGCTCGTCCGCCCGGCGCAGGGCGGCGTCGAGGTAGTCCTCGATCAGCGCCAGCCCCTCGAGCCCAGGCACCTCCGAGATCGCGCGGTCGATGCCGCGGGCCTGCTCGCGGCCCTCGGGACCGTCGCCGAACAGGTAGATGGCCAGCGCGTCGACCTCCTCCTCGCTCTTCACGCCGGCGCCGACGGGAGTCCACAGGGTCCTGAGCACGTACCGCACCAGTCGGCGCGCGACGCCCGAGCGCTGCATGCGAGCCTTGGCCTGGGCGCGATAGAAGGCGAAGTGGCGGCGCTCGTCCTGGATCACCTTGCGCAGCAGCTTGTGCAGCTCCGGGTGGTCGCACCGGCGCATCAGGGCGTGATACCCGGTTAGTGTCGTGAGTTCGTTGACCGCTCCCCACATCATGTGGATGGCCGCGAAGTCGCGGGTCATCATCGAGCCCAGCATCGTCGGGAGGATCCCAAGGCCGTTTCCCACCCCGACTCGCACCCGCAGGTCTCGCCAGCGGTTCGGGTGGGTCGGCATCGGGGTCGAGCCGTCGGGTAGCTTGGGCTCGGCCGGGACCTCGATCCCGTACGAGCGCAGGAAATCCGAGAACGCCTCGCCGTGCCACAGCTCCTCGTAGACCCAGCAGCTGAGGAAAGCGGTGATCTGCGGGTCCGCCGCGACCCGGGTGGCGAGCAGGTCGCGCAGGTAGATCACCGTGTGCGTCTCGATGTCCATCATGTAGTGGAGGCACATCACGTCGCCGTCCGACAGCGGGTGATCCGGGACCTTGAGCCAGTCGATCTCGCTCAGGTCGACCTTTTTCGAGTTGCGCAGGTAGCGGTCGAGATCGAATTCGACCGTCGTCGGCTGGCTCATCGGCTCCTCCCGTGCTGCTCTGGTTCGGTGCTGGAAGGTGCGACCCTGATGGGTGCGCGTCAATCTACGACGTTTGGGGCGAATTAGATGAGTCCGGCGCCGCTCTCCGACCGTGTAGCCGACTGGGGTCGCACCGCGGCCGGGCGGCTCGTCTGGGGGCGGGTCGTCCCGATGAGCGTGTTCGAGGACCGGGGCACGATGGCCCGGACGTTCACCTACCTGTTCGGGATCGGCGCCACCCTGCTCGTGTTCAGCCTGGCGCTCCCCCACGCGCCCGACCGCACCCTGGGGGTGATGGTCGGGGTCGCGGTCGGCGCCTACGCGGTTGCGGCGGGGTTCCTGATCGGTTTCGACCGCCTGCCGATGTGGAGCTATCGCGTCGCGCCGCTGGTCGGCACGATCATGATCGGGCTGCTGGCGTATTACGGCGGTCAGGGCGCCGCGCCCGCCTACGCGTTCTATCTCTTCTGGGTCGTGCTCGCCGCCTCGTACCTGTTCGGGGGGGCGCTCGCCGCGGCCCACGCGCTCCTCGCCTGCGCCGTCTACGGGTTCGTGATCCTGATTCGCGGCGACGTCGAGCTGGCGGCGTTGAACTGGACGATCGCCTCCGGCGCGCTGCTGGTCGCCGCGGCGGTGATGGCCGCGCTCGGCTTTCAAGTCGCACAGCTCGTCAGCCAGCTCGACGCCGTCGCTCGAACCGACTCGCTGACCGGTCTCGCGAGCCGCCGCGTGTTCGAGGAGAGGTTCTCCGCCGAGCTCGAGCGCTCGGCGAGGACCGGGCGAGCGCTCTCGATCCTGTTGCTCGACCTCGACTGGTTCAAGGAGTTCAACGACCGCTTCGGGCACAACGCGGGGGACCGGGCGCTGGTCCTGCTCGCCGAGGCGCTGCGGCGCGCCGCGCGGGACAGCGACGTGGTCGCCCGCCTCGGCGGCGAGGAGTTCGCGGTGCTGGCGCCCGAGGCCGACGAGCGCGAGGGACTGGCGCTGGCCGAGCGGCTCCGCGCCGAGGTGAGCACGGCCTTCGCGCGCGAGCCGGCGCACCTCACAGTCAGCTGTGGAGTGGCCAGCTTCCCGGCCCACGGGATCACCTCGGGGGAGCTCCTCCACGCCTCCGACCGAGCGCGCTACGCGGCCAAGGAAGGCGGGCGGAACCGCTCCGTGGTCTTCAGCCACGAGCATGGGCCCGGCGAGGAGCCCGAGAGCGTGGGGATCGAGGGCGCCAGCCCCAGCCTGGCGTCGCTGATGTCGCTGGCGGAGGCGGTTGATCGTCGCAAGGGCTCGCCGGGCAACTCACGGCGCGTCGCCGGCTACGCGGAGCGGCTCGCTCGGAGCCTCAACCTCCCCGCCGACGACGTCGAGCGGGTCCGCGTCGCCGCCCTGCTGCGCGACGTCGGCGAGGTCGGCGTCGCCGAGTCGATCCTCGGTAAGGCGGGCATGCTGACCGACGACGAGCGCGCCGAGCTGCGGCGACATCCGGAGATCGGCGCGCGGATAGTCGGCGCGGCGCAGATCGGCCGGGTCGACCAGTGGATCCTCACCCACCACGAGCGTCCGGACGGCGACGGATATCCGCGCGGCTTGAGTGACCACCAGATCCCCCTCGAGGGCAAGATCCTCGCCGTCGCCGACGCGTACGCGGCGATGACCGCCGCCCGCCCGTACCGCCGCCCGTTCTCGTCGAAGCGCGCGCTGGCCGAGCTGCAGGCGAGAGCCGGGAGCCAGTTCGACCACGAGGTGGTGGAAGCCTTCCTGTCGATGCAGGGCGAGCTCGAGGTCGATGGCGAGGCCGCGGCGCGGCCCGCCGGTTCCTAGCCCTCGCTCTGTGCCGCAAGGCTTGCGGCCAGCTCGACGAAGTAGTCGAGCGCCGCCGGGTTGGCGAGCGAGTCGCGGCTCGCCGCCCGCTCCGGCGGGGTGCCGGCGAGGATCCGCTTCACCGGCACCTCGAGCACCTTGCCGCTCAGCGTCCGGGGCACCTCGGCGATCTGGAAGACCTGGTTCGGGACGTGACGGGGGGAGCACTGATCGCGGATCCGGCGCTTGATCTCCTTCTCGAGGCCCTCGTCGAGGGCGGTTCCCGGCTCGAGGACCACGAACAGCGGCATCCAGCCCTCGGTCCCTGGTCGCGGCACGTCGACCACCAGTGCGTCGACCACCGCCGGCAGGCCTTGAACGGCGCGATAGATCTCGCTCGTCCCCATCCGCACGCCCTGTCGGTTGATGGTGGAGTCGGATCGCCCGTAGATCACCGCGGTGCCGCGGGGGGTGATCTCGATCCAATCGCCGTGGCGCCACACCCCGGGGTATTGGTCGAAGTAGCTCGCCCGGTAGCGCGAGCCGTCCTCATCGCCCCACAGGAAGAGCGGCATCGAGGGCATCGGCTCGGTGATCACCAGCTCGCCGACCTCGCCGATCACCGACTCTCCGTCCTCGTCGAAGGCATGCACGCTGGCGCCCAGCGAGCGGCCCTGGAGCTCCCCGCTGTAGACCGGGAGCAGCGGAACGCCGCCGACGAACGCCGTGCAGACGTCGGTGCCGCCCGAGGTCGAGAACAGCCAGGTGTCGCGACCCACGTGCTCGTAGACCCATTCGAACCCCTCCGGTGAGAGGGGGGATCCGGTGGAGCCGATCGAGCGCAGGCGGGAGAGATCGCGGCTTGCGCCCGGCTCCAGGCCGGCCTTCATGCAGGCGGCGATGTAGCTGGCGCTGGTCCCGAAGCAGGTGATTCCCGCTCGTTCGGCGAGGTCCCACAGCACCCCCATGTCCGGGTGGCCGGGGCTGCCGTCGTAGAGCACGATCGAGGCCGGAGTCAAGAGGGCCCCGACGACGAAGTTCCACATCATCCACCCGGTGGTCGTGAACCAGAAGACGCGATCGCCTGCCTGGGCGTCGACGTGGAGGTTGAGCTTCTTGAGGTGCTCGAGCAGGATCCCGCCGTGGCCCTGGACGATCGCCTTCGGGAGCCCGGTCGTTCCCGACGAGTAGAGCACCCACAGAGGGTGGTCGGCGGGGAGCTGCTCGAAGGCCAGCTCGGCGCCCTTGCCCGCCGCGAGCAGCTCCTCCCACCCGATCGCAGGGGCGAGCGGCGAGAGGTCGGGGTCGGGGTCGAGATAGGGGACGACGACCGTGAGCTCGACCGTCGGCATCTCCCGCTTCAGCCCGGCGACGGTATCGAGGCGATCGAAGTCCCGGCCGTTGTACCGGTAGCCATCGACGCAGAACAGCACCTTGGGCTCGATCTGGGCGAACCGGTCGACCACGCTGGAGGCCCCGAAGTCGGGGGAGCAGCTCGACCAGATGGCGCCGATCGACGCGGTGGCCAGGAAGGCGACCAGCGTCTCGGGGATGTTGGGCATGTAGGCGACCACCCGGTCTCCGCGCTGGACGCCGGCAGCGCGCAGCCCGGCGGCGACGCGAGCCACCTGGTCGCCGAGCTCGCCCCAGCGGAGCTCGGCGAGCTCGCGGAGCTCGGAGGCGTGCAGGACGGCGACCTCGTCCGCGGCCTTGTCGCGGAAGATGTGCTCAGCGAAGTTGAGCTCGGCGCCCGCGAACCAGCTCGCGCCGGGCATCGCCCGCTCGGTGAGCACCTGCGAGTAGGGCGTCGACGCCCGGACGTCGAAGAAGTCCCAGATCGACGCCCAGAACTCCTCCAGCTCGGTCACCGACCACTCCCAGAGCGAGCCGTAGTCGTCGAACCGGCGCCCGCGCTCGGCCTCGAGCCAGCGCATGTAGCGGGTCATCGTCGCGCGCTCGACGCTCTCCGCCGCTGGCTCCCAGAGGAGCCCGCCGCGCTCTGCCTCGGGGGTGGCCCTCTCCATGGGCCGCTTATATCACCGGCGGTGCCGGCGACCGACGTCGCGGTCGAGCGCCCTGACGAGATCGAGCGCGAAGCCGTGGGCGCGGTCGAGCGTCCCGGGGTCGATCCGGTCGGGAACGTCGTCGAGGCGGTGGTAGGCCGCCGGGACGAGCGACCCCCGCTCGATCGTGGTGATCGTCGTGCACGGGTAGCGCGCCAGGCGAACGGGCAGCGCATCGCTCGCGAACCCCCATCGCAGCGGCTGCGCGCCTGGGCGCCGGCCCGGGTTCCGGGTCGCCGAGGCGACCGCGTCGCACAGCTCGATCACCCTGCGGTCCATTCCGAAGCTGACCGCGTGGCCCTCGCCGGTGACGTAGCGGACCTCCCCGCATCCCACGGACTCGATGTTGAGGAAGTAGGTCGCTTCGCGATCAAGCTCCTTTCGGTGGGCCCGCAGGAACCCGCGGATCCCCTCCATCAGGCACTCTCCGCCGCCCGCGAGGAGGATCCCGACGTCGAGGTTCTCGGGCGGGTCCGGGGCCAGCTCCTCGGCGAGCGAGAGCACGGTGGCCACCCCCGATGCGTTGTCGTTCGCCCCCGGCACGACGTCGGAGAGCTCGACGTTGACGAGCATCAGGATGCCGACCAGGAGGATCAGCGTCGGGATCAGCTGGAGGACCGAGATCAGGGTCGAGTCGGCGCCCGCAAGCCGGGCACCGAGGACCGGCAGCAGCGCCGCCAGCGACCAGAACAGGATCCGGAACGGGCCGAGGGGAAGGGGGGAGAGGCGGGCGAGCCTGGTGAACCGGGCGATCGTCCCGGGGCGGAAGAACGGGCCGGTGCGCGCAGCGTCGTAGTGGGCGCAGAGGAACAGGCGGGCGGGGGCGTTGGCGCGGCGGCCGGGGGAGACCACGTTCTGGGAGGCGCGCCGGAAGAACAGCCGCCGCAGCAGGTAGGTGCCGGCGTTGAGGTCGAAGTACATCGACGCCGCGGTCACCAGGACGATCGCGAAGCCCGCCGGTGGGCTGGCGATCGCGACCAGGCTGCCGGCGAGGCCGAGCAGGCAGTGGGCGGCCTGCACGAGGGCATACTGCGGGTGGACGTGGGTCGGTTCGACCTCGACCTGGCGCCCGCCGTCACGCAACCGCTTCGCCAGCCAGCTGCCGGCTCGCCGCTCGGCGTCGGTCCCGGCGAGCCGGTCCTCGTACGAGCACAGCTCGCGGATCACTTGCAGGCGGGCGGCGGCGTCCACGGGCGGGGCATTATCGCCGCGGGGCGAAGCTATCGTGTCAAGGAACGCCGGAGTGCTTGGAACTGGAATACAGCGTCGGCTCAAAACCGATGGCCCTTCGGGGATTGTGGGTTCGAATCCCACCTCCGGCACTGGCCCCCGACGATCCGATCCCAGTTATGCGTGGCATGGGTGCATAGCTGGGCTCAGTTCATCGCGCGCTAGCCTCGGACGACCATGTGCGGGCGCTTCACGCTCACCAGCACCGACCCGGCGCGGATCCGGACCCGCTTCGGGCTCGACGAGTCCGCCGAGGTCGCCGAGGAGCCTCGCTACAACATCGCGCCGACCGATCCAGTGCTGGCGATCCGGCGCGCCGCGGGCGGCGCGCGCGAGGCGGGGCGCCTTCGTTGGGGCCTGATTCCGGGCCGCTGGGCCGAACGGCGCTCGGGACCGCCGCTGATCAACGCGCGTGCCGAGACGCTCCGCACCCAGCCCGCCTTCGCCGAGTCGTTTCGCGAGCGGCGCTGCCTGATCCCCGCCGACGGTTTCTATGAGTGGAGAAACGACGAGCGAGGCAAGACGCCGGTCTGGATCAGCCGTCCCGACGGCGACCTGTTCGCCTTCGCCGGCGTGTGGGCGGCGCTGCCGGAGCGCGACGGCTCGGGCGCCCTGCACAGCTGCTCGATTGTCACCTGCGAGCCGAACCGGCTGATCCGCCCGATCCACGGTCGGATGCCGGTGGTCCTCGCCCCGGATCAGGAGGCCGCGTGGCTCGACCCGGATCTAGCCGAGGACGACCTGCTCTCGCTGCTCGTCCCGGCCCCGGCGGAGCTCCTCGTCCTCCGCGAGGTGGGGGACGCCGTCAACGACGTTCGCGACGACGGCCCGCGGCTGATCGATCCGCGCCGGGCGCAGCCGCAGCTGCTCTAGTAGAGATCCTCGCCCTCGCCCTCGCCCGGGAGCGGGACGCCTCCCACCGGCCGTTCCTCCTCGACGTGCCACTCCTGGTTGAAGCCGACCATCGCGACGGTGATCAGCAGCAGCTGCACCGGCACCACCAGGAGGGTCAGCAGCCCGAGCAGGTCGTCGGGGAGGGGTGGGGGGCTGAGCCCGGTCTTCGAGCGCGCGAACCAGGCTGGCGCGGCGATCCCGGCGAAGATCGCCAGGATGATCGCCGAGGCCGAGGCCACCGGCAGGATGCCGCGGCTCCAGCGCGACACCAGCACCCCGAACAGCACGTAGAGCCCCGCCCACAGCAGGGTGATGATCCCGACCCCTGGGCTATCGATCCGCGGCCAGCCGCCGACCGTAATCACGAACAGGAGCCCGGCGGTGACGAACAACAGCAGGGCGACGATCGCCTTGGTCGTCTTCGCCTCGGCCTTCTGCCTGTTGGGCCGCCACAGCTCGTAGCCGGGGCGGAGGGTCGTGACCTCCATCAGGTGCAAGTCTAGAATCTTCCGTGGCCGCGTGTGACATCTGCCTCGATGCCGCCGCGCGGCGCTTCGGGCTCGACCAGCGGGCGTGCTGGAACTGGAAGACAGTCCGGGTTTAGGTCCCGGTGCTCGAAAGAGCGTGGGGGTTCGAATCCCTCCGCCCGCATCTAGACTCAAGCGCCCTCGCCGGGGGAGTGATCTAACGGCCATGAGCGCGGTCTCCAAAACCGTGAATCCGGGTTCGAATCCCGGCTCCCCCGCTGCCGCACTCCAGCGCCCGGTCTCCCGAACCGGGGGCCGCGAGCGGCACCTCCCGGTAACCTCCGCGCGGATGGGCGGTACCGGAACGGCGGGGAGAGCGTGGTGCGCTGCCGCGGCGGCGCTCGTGGGCATGGGCGCGGCGTTTCTTGTGCTCGCGATTGGGCCGGGGGTCGCGCCGGCATCGGCAGCCTGTCCCCACGCCGGGGCGCACGCGCACGAGATCTCGCTCCCCAAGCTCCGCAAGACGGTGACCTGCCTGGTCAACCGCGAGCGCTCAAAGCGCGACCGCTCGCGCCTGAAGCAAAACGACAAGCTGAAGCACGCCGCCCAGGATCACAACGACGTGATGCTCGCCAAGGAGTGCTTCAGGCACGACTGCCCCGGTGAGCCCGGCCTGGGCCGCCGGGTGAGGAGGAGCGGCTACACGAAGGGCCAGCGGGCGTGGCGATTCGCCGAGAACCTGGGCTTCGACAAGACGCCTCGCCAGATGGTCAAGCGCTGGCTTCACAGCCCCTTCAACCGCGACAACATGCTCGACCCCGGATTCCGCGACCTTGGGGTCGGGGTCGGCTGGGGGGCGCCGAAGCGCGGCCTGGACGACACGGACCTCGCCACCTACACGATCGTCTTCGCGCTGCGGCGCCCCCGGCGCTAGACCGGGCCGCCGCCGCGCTGGCGGCGCGCCGCTTCATGCATCGGCGCGTTCGGCCGATAGAGGAGAGCGATGGCGTCTCGCGGCGGCAAGTTCGTGCTGTTCGCGTCGCTCGCACTGCTTGCGGCTGGAGCGTTCGCGCTCGCCGGCCCGCTTGCCGCCACGGGCGGCGCCAACGCCTGCAGCCACTTCGGCAACACCGAGGCGCAGAAGCTCAGCCACGCCCAGGCCCGGCGCTCGATCGGCTGCCTGCTCAACCGGGCCCGCCACCGCCACGGCGTGAGGCACCTGCGCACCAATCACCGGCTGAAGAAGGCGGCCGAGAAGCACACCGACTACATGAAGCGCCATCACTGCTTCTCGCACCGGTGCCCGGGAGAGCCGTCGTTCGTCTCGCGGCTTCAGCGGGTCAACTACGTGGTCGGCGGCCTGAGCCGCTGGAAGATCGGCGAGAACATCGCCTGGGGAGGCGGCCATGACGGCACGCCGAGGGCGATCGTGCGCTCGTGGATGCACAGCCCGGGGCACCGGGCCAACATCCTCGATTCGCAGTACCGACACGTCGGCGTCGGCTTCGCCAGCGGCTGCACGCGCGGCAAGCGAGCCGGCGTCATGTTCACCACCGACTTCGGGATGCGGCGGCGCTAGGCACCACCCTCGGCCCGCGCGCCGAGCCGAACCTATAATCGGCATCTCCTGCGGGCGAGGTGTAACTGGTTGCACATCAGCCTTCCAAGCTGAAGGAAGCCGGTTCGAGTCCGGTCGCCCGCTCTAGTCGATTGAGCCAGAATCAGGCATCATCCGGCTGGAGGGCGGCCGCCAAATAGCCGCTCGTACATCGGGGCGTGGCGCAGCTTGGTAGCGCGTTCGGCTGGGGGCCGAAAGGTCGCGAGTTCAAATCTCGCCGCCCCGACTGCTCGGAAGCCCGCTCGGGAAGCGGGCTTTCGGCATCTTGGGCGGTCCTTTGATCCGCCTCCGGAGACCTCGTGGTACCAGCCGTGGTACCAAAGCGCGCTCGCGCGGTTACCGTGCACGACCGTGCAGTTCATCCGCGCGATTCGCATCAATGATTTCCGCTCGCTCCCCAAGGTGGAGCTCGCCGACGTGGACAACATCGTCCCGATCACCGGGCCGAACGGCAGCGGCAAGTCCAATCTGCTCCGCGCGCTCAACCTGTTCTTCAACGGAGAGGTCGAAAACGGCGTGGCGCTCGACCTGAGCCGCGACTATCACGACCCGGAGCAGAAGCGCAAGACCAAGAAGGTGATCGAGGTTCACCTGGATATGGATTTCGGCACTGGCCTGCGGGCTGACCTCCAACAGCCCATCCTCAAGCTCGCAGGAGGGGGGCAACCGGTGACGATCCGCAAGCGGTGGCTGCTCGACACGGTGACGAGGGAACCGACTGTCGAGCTCCGCTTTGGTTCGGCGGGCACGGAGCCCCCCGTAGTCGGCGACGAGGATCGCGCCCTCGTGGAGCGGCTCCTGGGCTCGGTCCGGTTCCGGTACATCTCGAACCATGTGCATCCGACGACGCTCTTGAGAAGCGAGGAGGACAACATCAGGCGTGAGCTTTTCCGGCGGCTCGGTAAGAGTCCGTCCTTCTCCACGGAGCAGATCGACAAGATCCGCGAGGCGGCGGGGTCGCTGATGGGCACGGTCACGAACGAGCTCAAGGGGTCGGCTGCGCGAGTATCCAACGTCCAGCTTGGGACACCAAAGGACTGGGGCGAGCTGCTGTGGGTCTTCGGATTGCAGATGCAGACAGGCAGTGCCGCCGGCCGCGAGGCCGTGTTGCACGGCTCGGGGATCCAGTCGATCCTGGCGTACGCCGTTCTGCACATGCTCGACACGAGCCTCGGCAGCGAATTCGGGTGGCGCCGGGGCGCGATCTGGGCCGTGGAAGAGCCCGAGTCATTCCTGCACGCCGACCTCCAGGCTCAGCTCGCAGAATCGCTGTCGCGCTACTCGAACTCAGATCGCCTGCAGATTCTGTTCACCACGCACAACACTGCCTTCCTCGGGGTCGCGGAGACGGGCGTCGCAGTCGGCATGCAGGACACCACGAGCGACGTCGCGACTATCCCCCGCGCCCCTTTGATCGATGCTGCTCTGGCCAGTGGGGTGACGCCCTACACGCACCCGCTCCATGTCGGCCCGCTCAAACCGCTCCTCCTGGTCGAGGGCCGGGACGACCGAGAACTCATCTCGCGGGCGTACGCGGATAGCGGGGAGGCGTGCCCCTACGTGATCAAGGCGATGGAGGACCTCGAGAAGACGACTACCGGCGGGGTCGAGCAGATCATCAGTTACCTCAAAGGCAACGCCTCCGCGTTGCGTGCTCGTCCCACAGCCTCCCCCGTGATCGTGCTGCTTGACCACGAGGTCTCGGACGGGAAGCAAGGGAGGGTCCAGAAGGCGCTGGACCAGCACCCCACCTCGGGGTGCTACCTGATGCCGAAGGCGGAACGCACCCCAGGACTCAAGGCCGATATGCCGGGCATCGAGGCGTACCTGTCACTCGACTTCTACCGGGATGCGGAGACCAGCATCGGCCTGACCGTCGTCAGCCCGGGCGATCCCGCCGCCGCTGGCTGGGAGCTGGGGGTCGAGAAGGCCGAGCTGGGCTCCCAGAAGAAGAACATCCACCAGCTGCTCCAGGACCGGGATGACGAGTCGGACATAGCGCAGCTCACGAAGGTGGTCCCGTGGATCTCAAGATTGCTGATCACGGCCGGCCAGGGGACACTGCCGGTCTAGGAAGTGGCGGCCGGACGAGACTCTGACTCCGATGCCAACTGAGGCGGATACTTGCCGGACCTATGTCCTGCCGGCCCTCTATGAGGCCGGCTGGACGGACGAGCAGATCCGCGAGCAGGTGAGCTTTACGCCTGGCCGGATCATCGTTGCGGGCGGCACCGTCAGACGGGGAGGCCGCAAGCGCGTCGACTATCTCCTGTCGTACCTGCGAGACCGCCCGCTCGGGGTCGTTGAGGCGAAGAGCGAGTACCGACTGCCGTCGGACGGGCTGCAGCAGGCGAAGGAATACGCGGAGATCCTCGACCTCAAGTTCGCGTACAGCACGAACGGTCCGGGCATCGTCGAGCACGACTACACGACGGGGTTCGACACCATGCTCGACGCCTACCCGTCACCCGACGAGCTGTGGCGCCGGGACTGCGCCGCCCGCGGCGTTGATCCCGACGATCCCCAGATCCGCGCGCCCTACTTCCACGAGCCGGGGCGTATGCCGCGCTACTACCAGGACATCTCGATCCACCGGGCGACCGAGGAGATCCTTAAGGGAAAGCGCCGCGTGCTCCTCACGCTCGCGACGGGGACCGGGAAGACGGTCGTCGCGTTCCAGATCTGCTGGCGTCTGTGGTCGACGGGCTGGAACCGGACGGGTGAGTTCCGCAAGCCGCGCATCCTCTACCTTGCCGATCGCAACGTCCTCGTCGACGACCCCAAGGACAAGATCTTTGCCCCGTTCGGCGATGCGCGGCACAAGATCACGGGCGGCGACGCGCGCAAGAGCCGCGAGATGTACTTCTCGACGTATCAGGCGATCGCGCACGACGAGGTGCGCCCCGGGCTGTACCGGGAGTTCCCGCCCGACTTCTTCGACCTGGTCATCGTCGACGAATGCCATCGTGGGAGCGCCCGCGAGGAGAGCAACTGGCGCGAGATCCTCGAGTACTTCGAGCCGGCCGTGCAGCTCGGGATGACGGCGACGCCGCTCCGCGCGGACAACAAGGACACGTACCGCTACTTCGGCAACCCGATCTACACGTACAGCCTCCGCGACGGCATCGACGATGGCTTCCTCGCGCCGTATCGCGTCCACCGCGTGGTCACGAGCGTCGACGCGGCTGGATGGAGGCCGACGAAGGGCGACCTTGATCGCTACGGCCGCGAGATCCCCGACCAGGAGTATGGGACGCGGGACTTCGAGCGCTCGATCTCGCTGAAGGCGCGCACGGAGGCGATCGCACGGCACCTCACGGACTTCCTCGAGAAGACCGACCCGTTCGCGAAGACGATCGTCTTCTGCGTCGACCAGGAGCACGCCGAGGAAATGCGCCTCGCACTCAACAACCGGAACGCCGACCGGGCGCGCCAGTATCCCGACTACGTCTGCCGCGTTACCGCTGACGAGGGCGCGATCGGCGGTGGCCACCTCAGCCGCTTCCAGGAGCTCGAGACGGTGTCGCCGACGATCCTGACGACGTCGCAGCTCCTCACGACGGGCGTCGATGCGCCGACGTGCAAGAACGTGGTGATTGCGCGCGTGATCGGCTCGATGACGGACTTCAAGCAAATCATCGGCCGGGGGACTCGCGTCCGCGAGGACTACGGAAAACTCTTCTTCAACATCGTTGACTACACCGGCAGCGCGACCCGGCTGTTCGCCGACCCCGACTTCGACGGCGAGCCCGCCCTCATCGATGAGGAGGTCATCGACGAGCAGGGCGAGGTCGTCGAGCAGGCGGTCGTCGAGGACGAAAGCCAGGGCGACGACGACGGTGCTGTGGAGGTGGTGCTCCTCGAGTTCACGGAGGACGAACCGCCCGAGCAACGCAAGTTCTACTTCGACGGGGGGAGCGTGCAAATCGCGGCGCAGGTCGTGTACGAGCTCGACGGCGAGGGGCGGCAACTCCGCGTCGTCAGCTATACGGACTACGCGCGCGACAAGGTGAAGGCCCTGTACCGCTCGCCCGAGGCCCTCGAGGGCGACTGGCGTGAGCGCAAGCAGCGGCGCGCGATCCTCGAGGCCTTGGCGGAGCGCGGCATCGACCTCGCACGGCTTGGGGAGGTTGCGGGCGTGCCGGATGCCGATCCCCTCGATCTCCTCTGCCACCTCGCTTTCAATGGCCCGCTTCGCACCCGCCGGGAGCGCGCCGAGCGTCTCGCCCGCGACCACGAGGACTTCTTCGATCGGTACGGCCCCGAGGCCCGGGAGGTCCTCCGGGAACTCGTCGATAAGTACGCCGACCATGGGCTCGACCAGCTCCGTCTCCCCGACGTCCTCAAGCTGCCGCCGATCTCCGAGCGCGGCAACCCGAGCGAGATCGCGAGCATCTTCGGTGGCCCGGAGCAGCTGCGCGAGGCCGTCGACGAGCTCGAGGAGTTGCTCTATGCGGCGTGAGGCGAGGGGCTGAACCTGGCGCGCCGCGCGAAAAAGGAGCCGCAGCCCGTCACCACGACGCAGCGACTGCGCGTGGTACTCAAGGCATGCCGGGACATCATGCGCAAGGACAAGGGCTTGAGCGGCGACGTCGATCGCCTCCCCATGCTGACGTGGATCATGTTCCTCAAGTTCCTCGATGACATGGAACGGGTCCGCAGCGACGAGGCGGCTCTCGAGGGCAAGGCCTTCCGTCCCGTGATCGACCCGCCGTACCGCTGGCGCGACTGGAACGCGCCGAATTTGGACGCAGACGACGGCGGACTCCACAACGCGATGACCGGCGATGCGCTCATCGCGTTCATTAACCAGGACGAGGCCATGCGGCCCGACGGCGAGCGCGGGCCCGGCCTCTTCGCCTACCTGCGCTCACTCGACGGCGGCGGGCTTGATCGCGGCGACGTGATCGCGTCGGTGTTCCGCGGGACCGTCAATCGGATGCAGTCCGGCTACATCCTCCGCGACGTGCTCGACAAGGTCGGCGAGATCCACTTCTCGTCGTCGGACGAGATCCACACCCTGAGCCACCTCTACGAGTCCATCCTCAAAGAGATGCGCGACGCCGCCGGAGATTCCGGCGAGTTCTACACGCCGCGGCCGCTCATACGGATGATCGTCAAGGCGGTCGACCCGCAGCCGGGCGAGGTCGTGCTCGACCCCGCGGCAGGGACGGGCGGATTCCTCGTCGAGGCGTACGAGCACATCCGGCCCCTCGCGAACACGGTCGAGGGGTTCGAGCGCCTCCAGCGATCGACGCTGTTCGGGATCGAGGCGAAGCCCCTTCCGTACCTGCTCTGCCAGATGAACCTCCTGCTCCACGGGATCGAGTCGCCGCAGATCGATCCACTCAACGCGCTCCGATACCGCATGAGCGAGATCGGCGACCGCGATCGGGTCGATGTCATCGTCACGAACCCGCCGTTCGGCGGCGAGGAGGAGAAGGGCATCCAGCGGAACTTCCCGAATGACCGGCAAACCTCGGAGACCGCGCTCCTCTTCCTCCAACTCATCATGCGCAAACTGCGGCGCCCCGGTCACAATGGCAGCACTGGCGGCCGTGCCGGAGTCGTGGTCCCCAACGGGACGCTCTCTGGTGACGGCGTGGCGGCACGGATCAAGGCGGATCTCGTCGAGAACTACAACCTTCACACCGTCGTCCGGATGCCGAACGGGGTCTTCGCCCCGTACACGCCGATCCCGACGAACGTCTTGTTCTTTGATCGGTCGGGCCCGACAACGGGAACGTGGTACTACGAGCACCCGCTGCCCGAGGACCGCAAGAACTACACGAAAACAAAGCCGCTCCAGTTCGAGGAGTTCGAGCCTCTCTTCGCGTGGTGGGAGGATCGTCGCGAGACCGACCACGCGTGGAAGGTCCCGCTCGACGTCTTCAAGGAGAACGGCTTCAACCTTGATCTCAAAAACCCGCGGGCACCCGAGCGGCTCGAACACCTTCCTCCCGGCGAGCTGGTCGAGGGCATTCTAACGAAGGAGGCGCGCATCACCGAGCTCGTCGCCGAAGTGCGCGCGCTACTCGAGTGGAAGGCGACGTGAGGGAGCCCGAGAGCGGGGTGGCCTCGCGTTGGCCGACGGCGAAATTCGGCGATGTTCTCCGGCGCGTCGAGCGCAAGGTGACGATCGACGATGCCAAGGAATACGCGACCGTCGGCGTGCGCTGGTACGGCAAGGGAGCGTTCGTGCGCGAGCGGCTCCTCGGAGCCGACATCGCGGCCAAGCAGCAGTCGATCCTCAAGAAGGGCGACGTCGTCTACAACAAACTCTTCGCATGGAAGGGCTCCTTCGCCGTCGCAGACGACGCGGTCGATGGGCACCTCGTCAGCGGAGAGTTCCCGATCTATGAGCTCGACCGTGACCGACTCGATCCGCACTACCTGTCGTACTTCTTTCAGACGCTGGAGCTCGGTCTCCAAGCGGGACGCCTGTCACGCGGCGCAGCCGCCATCAGCCGACTTCGGCTCAACCCATCCCAGTTCGCGGAGTTGAAGATCCCACTCCCGCCGCCGCCCGACCAAGAGGGGCTGGTCGATGTTCTGCGACGTGCCGAGGTGAAACTCGTTGAGGCGAAGCAGCTCCGGAGCGACGTGGGGGCGGAGGCGTCGGCCCTGGTGGCCGCGGCGATTGGCGAGCACCTCGCTCCATTCGAGGCGAGGGGCACGGTCTTCGATGTGCTCATGGGCAAACCTCGGAACGGGTGGTCGGCACCATGCGACAACGCTGAGAATGGGGTGCCAGTCCTCAGTCTCGGAGCGGTCACCGGGTTCACGTACCGCCCCATGGAGTACAAGCGCACGTCGGAGGCAACCGACCCCGACGGCCACTACTGGCTCCGGCCGGGGGACCTCCTTGTGACACGGAGCAACACCGAGCAGCTCCTCGGCCACGCCGCGATCTACAGCGGCGAGCCGTCGCCATGCATCTACCCCGACCTCATGATGCGCCTCAAGGTCGATCCCAAGAGGGCGGACACCCGCTTCGTCTACTACTGGCTCAGGACACCCGACGTGCGCGCCCGGATCCAGAGGGCGGGCAGCGGGACGAGCTCGACGATGAAGAAGATCACCCAGAAGGACGTGATGGGCCTGCCGTTCCCCGTCGACACGGGCCTCGCCGCTCAGCGGGCCGCGGTGGTGGCGCTCGACGAGATCGTGTCCCGCATCGATGAAGCCCGGTCGGCGCAGCGGAGCGTCGAGCAGGATCTCTCGGCGCTCATGCCCGCGTTGCTCGACCGTGCGTTCGCCGGCGAGCTAGGACGGCCGGCGTAAAGACCGTTTCCGCGGCGGCTAGGGCCGCTCGCCCGGCCGGAACCCGCGCGCCCTGTCGCTACGCTGGTCGTCGATGTCAGAGAAGCGACCCGACCTCGACCCGCACGCCCTCGGCCTCGCCGACTGGGACGACCTCGCGGACACCGGTTGGGAGGGGCTTTTGGTCGGCAACGGCGCGAGCATCGTGGTGTCGCCCACGTTCTCGTACTCCTCGCTGTTCGACGTCGCATGCACCGAGGGGTTCTTGGAGAAGGTCGATGCCAACTTGTTCGAGGGCTTCGACACGGTCAACTTCGAGCAGATCCTGTACTCGCTTCGGACCGCCGCCCGCGTCAGCGACATCATGGGCGCGGACACCGAGCCGGTCGCGTCGGCCTACGAGCGGATCGCTGAGGCGCTCGGCAAGTCGGCGCACAGCGCCCACGTCGAGTGGGGCTATCTGGGGCGTCGTCTGGACAGGATCTGCGCGGCGATCCGGCCGTACGACTGGGTGTTCTCCACGAACTACGACTTGCTGCTCTACTGGGCCGCGCAGCTGGACCGCTATGTGTTCCGCGATTACTTCTTCAACCCGGCCGGTATCTTCGACCGCTTCGATGTCGAGGTAGCTGGGCCAGCGACGAGACTCCTGTTCCTGCACGGTGGGCTCCACCTCTGGCGGCTTGAGGACGATCGAACGATGAAGCGCAAGCGTGAGGAGACCGACAGCCTCCTGTCGCTCGTGACCACACCGCCAGCCGGCCACCCTGGGGCGGTCCCGCTCGCGATCACGGAGGGCACCGCGGAGGGCAAGCTGCGCGCCATCTCCCGCTCCGACTACCTCACGTTCGCATTCGACGAATTCCAGAGTTCGGGAGGTCCGCTCGCCGTATTCGGGCTCGCGTTCGGAGAGACCGACAGCCACCTCGTCTCCGCGATCAATGAGTGGGGGGACGGCAGGGAGATCGCGATCTCCGAGAAGGCGGCGGGGAAGACGAAGCGCGATATCGAGGAGCGCGCCAAGCAGTTGGACGCCCTGTTCCCGAGGTCCGTTGTGACCTTGTATGCGGCCGAGACGCATCCCTTGGGAGACCCCTCGCTCCGCATTCCGGGATTCGCCCGAGAGGACTCGGCGGCGTCCGCGGCTGCGGGGGCGACGACGAGCGCACCCACACGCTAGGACCCGCGCATCCGTGTGGTCTTCCGGGCCTGTACTCGGGTAGCTATGGCATGGTCACGAAGGGACTGCACTCGGCCTGGGGCCGAACGGTCACGCCGCCAGGCGCACCCGCTTGACTATCCGTGGGTGATCGCGGAGAAAGCACCGGGCCACCTATCGGATTTACCTAAGACGCACGGATCGAGGCTGGGGATGGGGCCCCGGATCGCACTACCGCTCCGCGCATTGCGGGTGCGGCCGCGGTCTTGCGACCAACCTCGGCCGCCCGACGATGAGTTTTCGTCTCGCGATCGGTCTCTAGCTGTGGCAGAGCAACCTGTAGAAGGAAGGAGAGCCCGATGTCAAGCGCAGAGGTGAAAGTCACCACGATCATCGTCCGTCGTTCGGGTGCGACGAGCTTGAAGCCATGCTGATCTACTCGCTGAGCCTCTCGGTGGACGGCTTCATCGCCGACCGTGAGGGCGCGTTCGATTGGTCGGCGCCCAACGAGGACCTGTTTCGTTTCCACGTCACGCAGACACGGGAGCTTGGGGGCTTTCTGTTGGGCCGCAGGCTCTACGAGACGATGCTGGTGTGGGAGACGGATCCGTCGATGCGCGACAGCGAGCTCGACGCCGCGTTCGCCGACGCCTGGTGCGCGATCCCGAAGATCGTCTTCAGCCGCACGCTCGACAGCGTTCAGGGCAACGCCCGGCTCGCGCAGGCGTCGGTGGCCGAGGAGGCCGCTGCCGCGCTCGAGGCGACCGAGAAGGACGTCGGGATCGGCGGCGCCGGCCTGGCCGCGGCAGCGATCGAGCTCGGCCTCGTCGACGAGCTGCGCATGTTCCGCAATCCGGTCGTCGTCGGTGGCGGCACGCCCTTCCTGCCGCCGGTCACCGAAGACGTCCCGCTCGACCTGATCGAGACCAGGACGTTCGGCTCGCGCGTGATCTACGAGCGCTACGGGCGCGCCCGCGACGAGTCGGACTGATACCGCAGTCCGAGTCATCAGCACCTCGCCGAGACTTTCGCCGCGGACAAACGCAGACGTCCGACTGACTCGATTGGAGTGCTCCCTTCGCGTGAAAGCGGGAGCCGGTTACGAGGGGACTCGTGCGTCCCAGGTAAATCCGGCAGGTGGCCCGATTCGTTTCTCGCTACCACCCACGGATCGTCGAGCGAGTGCGCCTGGCGGCATAGGACTATCGCTTCTCGCGGAGGCTGTCGCGTAAACCCCTAGGGCGTCCGGGGGCGCGAATCGGCTAATCTGAAAACCCCAGGGTTTTTCGCGCCCTCGACTCAAGCCGCCGCGGCCGCCAGTGTGTGCCGGTGGAGCTTCAGGAGGTTGTTGGTGGCGGCAATCAGT
>JAHEXV010000057.1 GCA_023251935.1 bacterium
CCCCGCCAGGCGCCGCCCGCGCGTCCGGCGTCGCGTCCGCGCGCCGCGGCCCAGCCGGCCCAACGCCAGCCGCGCCGGTCGCTCGCCAGCCGGGTGCGCAGCGCGATCGGCATCCTGCTGGTGATCGCGATCCTCGCCGCCGTGGTCGCCGGCGTCGTCCTGCTGACCACCAACGCGGGCCAGAACACGGAGCTGATCAAGCACACGATCCCCGACCAGATCAACCAGCTCAAGGACTTCATCACCTCCCATACTCAGTGAGCGCCCGCCATGGCGGCGCGCCGCCGAGGACCCGCTCCCGGTAGCCGGCGAAGCGGCCCGCCCGAATCGCCTCCCGCGCGCCGTGGACGAGCCGCTCGAGGTAGGCGAGGTTGTGGACGGCCAGCAGCCGCACGCCCGTCATCTCCTCCGCCCCCGACAGATAGTGGATGTAGGCGCGGGTGTGCGCCCCGCAGGTGGCACACGGACAGCCCTCGACCAGTGGCGCCTGATCGCCGGCGAACTTCGCCCGCCGAAGGTCGAATCGAAACCGAGCGTCGGGCAGCGGCGCGAGCGCCATCGCGTGTCGCGCCAACCGGGTCGGAACCGCGCAGTCGAACAGGTCGACCCCGACCGCGATCCCCTCAACCAGGTCATCCGGCTCGCCGATCCCGAGCAGGTGGCGCGGCACCCCGGCGTCGAGCTGGCCCACCGTCATCCCGACCACCCCCCGCATCTCGTCCTTGTCGCGACCCAGCGTGCCGCCGATCGCCAGGCCATCGACCGGCGCGGCCGAGACCCGCTCCGCAGACTGCCGGCGGAGGTCCTCGTGCACCCCGCCCTGGACGATCCCGAACACCGCCTGGTGACGAGGCCCGGCCCGCTCGTGCCAGGCGAGGCACCGGTCGAGCCACCGGTGGGTGCGCTCGACCGAGCGCGCCGTGTAATCGCGATCGGCGTGGTACGGGGTGCACTCGTCGAAGGCGAGCGCGATGTCGGAGCCGAGCGCCGCCTGGATCGCCATCGAGTCCTCCGGGCCGAGGAAGCGCTCGGATCCGTCGACGTAGGAGCGGAAGCGGACCCCGTCCTCGCCGATCTCGAGCACGGCGCCGGCCCCCGCCGAGCGCCGGCGCCGACCCTTGATCTCGTCGGCCACGTTCCCATGGGCGAGCGAGAAGACCTGAAACCCCCCCGAGTCGGTGATGATCGCGCCGCGCCAGCCCATGAACCGACGCAGCCCGCCGAGCGCGGCGATCCGGTCGGGGCCGGGCGAGAGCAGCAGGTGGAAGGTGTTGCCCAGCACCATCTCGTAGCCGAGCTCGGCGACCTCGGACGAGGTCAGCGAGCGCACGGTTCCGCGCGTCGCGAGCGGAATGAACGCCGGGGTCTCGACCGGTCCCGCACCGAGATGGAGCCGCCCGGCCCGCGCGGCTCCATCCCGCGCGGTGATCTCGAATCGAAGCCGTTCCGGGTCGGCGCGCACGGCCGGAAGCCTAGGCGCTCGCCCTCGCGCCGCTCGGCGTAAGGCTCTCAATCGCCGAGCAGCGAGCGCCCGGTCATCTCGGACGGCTGCTCGATGCCGAGCAGCTCGAGCGCCGTCGGCGCGACGTCGGCGAGGATTCCGCCCTCGCCGAGGGACAGGTCAGCGACGGTGACGATCAGGGGCACGAGGTTGGTCGAGTGAGCCGTGTTCGGCGAGCCGTCCGGCTCCAGCATGTTGTCGGCGTTGCCGTGGTCGGCGGTGACTATGCAGGCTCCGCCCGAGCCGTGGACCGCCGATACCACCTCGCCCAGGCAGCCGTCAACGGTCTCCACCGCGGTCACCGCGGCCGGGATGTCGCCCGTGTGGCCGACCATGTCCGGGTTGGCGAAGTTGATGATCCCGAAGCGATAGCCGTCCTCCGACCAGCGGGCCCGGAATGCCTCCGCGGCCTCCCGGGCGCTCATCTGGGGCTTGTGGTCGTAGGTCGGGACGTCGCGAGCCGAGGGCAAAAGGCAACGCTCCTCCCCCTCCCACTCCGCCTCGCGGCCGCCGTTGAAGAAGTAGGTGACGTGGGCGTACTTCTCGGTCTCCGCGACGTGGAGCTGGCGCTCGCCGCGGCGGGCGAACGCCTCGGCCAACGTCGCCCCCGGTGCGCGCGGGGGGAAGGCCACCGGGTACCCCCAGCCCTGCCGGTACTCGGTCAGGGTCGTGATCCGCAGCTCGGGAGCCTCGCCGCGGGGGAACTCGTCGAAGCCGGGCTCGCCGAGGGCGCGAACCAGCTGGCGAGCGCGGTCGGGCCTGAAGTTGAAGTGGAGGACCGCGTCGCCATCGGCGGCCCCGTCGTAGTCGCCGATCACGGTCGGGCGAACGAACTCGTCGGTCTCGTCGCGCTCGTACGACCGTTCGACGGCTTCCACCGCGCTCTCGGCGTCGAGGCCGTCGGCGTGGACGATCGCGTTGTAGGCGAGCCTGGTCCGATCCCAGCGACGATCGCGGTCCATCGCGTAGTAGCGACCGCCAACCGTCCCGATCCGCCCGGCGTGACGGAGCCAGCGCTCCAGCTCACGGACATAGCCCGCGCCTGCGGTCGGCAGCGTGTCCCGGCCGTCCGTGAACGCATGAACGACCAGGTCGGGCACCCCCTCGCGAGCGGCGAGCTCGATGCACGCCTCGATGTTCTCCCAGCCCGAATGGACGCCGCCATCGGAGACGAGCCCCATCAGGTGCAGCCTCCCGCGGGGGCCGGAGCGGGCCGCCTCGCAGGCCGCCTTCAGGACCGGGTTCTCGAAGAAGCTTCCGTCGGCGATCGCGTCGCCGATCCGGGTCAGGTCCTGCTTGACGATCGACCCCGCCCCCAGGTTCAGGTGACCCACCTCGGAGTTGCCCATCTGGCCGTCCGGCAGGCCGACGTCGCGTCCGCTCGCCGACAGCGCCGTATGGGGATAGCGAGACCAGATCTCGTCGAAGACCGGCGTCTGGGCCTGGCTGATCGCGTTGCCGGGCCCAGGGGGCGCCAGCCCCCATCCGTCGAGGACGATCAGCGCCACGGAAGGCACGGGGAGGCCGTCCGGGCCCTGTGGAATCACCCGGGAGCCTCGTCCGAGCTAGCGACGAAGTCGCGGTTCACGACCTTGACCCTGCCGCCCCGCCTGCGCCCGAACCCGACGACTCCGCAGGCGAAGCCGAGGAGTCGGCGGCTGCGAGGGCGATTTCTTTGAAATCGCCCGGTTGAAGGCTGGCGCCCCCGACCAGCGCGCCATCGATCGTCTCCGGAGAGAGCAGCTCGGCGGCGTTGCCGGGCTTCACCGAGCCACCGTAGATGATCCGGATCGCCTCGCCGGCGCGCTCATCTCGGGCGGCGAGCTGCGAGCGGATGAAGGCGATCGCCTCGGCCGCCTGCTCGGGGGTCGCGTTGCGCCCTGTCCCGATCGCCCAGACCGGCTCGTACGCGATCACCACCTCGGACAGCCGCTCGTCGGCAACCTCCGCCAGGTCGGTGGAGATCTGGCGGGCGAGCACCGCCTGGGTCTGATCGGCATCGCGCTCGGACTCGGTCTCGCCGATGCAGAGGATCGGCGTCAGCGCGGCGCCGAGCGCCGCCGGCACCTTGTGGGCCAGATCCTCGTCGCGCTCGGCGAACATCGCGCGACGCTCGGAGTGGCCGAGGATCACCCCATCGACGCCGAGCTCGGTGAGCATCGGCGCCGAAACCTCCCCGGTGAACGCCCCCTGCGGCTCTGCGTGCATGTTCTGGGCGGCGACCAGGACGCGAGATCGCCGACACCGCTCCACCGCCGCCGGCAGCGATGGGAACGGGGGGCAAATGAAGAGCTCGACGCCCTCGAGCTGCTCGATCCCGCCCAGGAAGCGGTCGAGGAAGGCCGCCGTCTCACCAACGGTTTTGTGCATCTTCCAGTTGGCGGCGACCACGGCGGTGCGGGCTGGCATCTGAACCGGCATCGCTTCCCCGGTTTACGACCTGCTGCCGATTCGATCCGCGTCCATCAACGCCTCCACCCCGGGGAGCTTCCGGCCCTCCATCAGCTCGAGCGAGGCGCCTCCGCCGGTCGAGAGCCAGTCGACTCGATCGGCGAGCCCGAAGGCATCGAGCGCGGCCGCCGAGTCCCCGCCGCCGACCACCGTGGTGGCCGGCGTCGCCGCCACCGCCTCGGCGACCGTTCGCGTCCCGCCGGCGAACGGCTCGAGCTCGAAGGCGCCCATCGGGCCGTTCCAGAACACCGTGCCGGCGACCGCGACCCGATCCGCGTACCGGGATGCGGTCCGCGGCCCGATGTCGAGGCCCGTCCAGCCCTCCGGGACCTCCACCCCGTCGAGCTCGCGAACCTCGGTCCCGGCATCGAGCTCCCGGCCCACGACCAGGTCGACCGGGAGCACCAGGTCGCACGACGACCCCTCGGCGCGTTCGAGGATCCTCGCGGCGACCTCGGTGCTCTTCTCGTCGCTCAGGGAATCGCCAACGGCGATTCCCTGAGCGCTGAAGAAGCTGAAGCACATCGCCCCCCCGATCAGGATCTCGTCCGCGGTCCCGAGGAACCGCTCGATCACCCCGACCTTGCCGCTCACCTTGGCGCCGCCGAGGACCACGCACAGGGGCCGCGCGGGATCGTCGCGAACCGCGGTCAGCTCACGGACCTCACGCTCGAGCAGGAGGCCGGCGTAGGCGGGCAGGAGGTGCGCCACGCCCTCGGTGGTGGCGTGGGCGCGATGGGCGGCGCCGAAGGCATCGTCCACGTAGAGGTCGGCGAGCGCCGCGAGGCCGCGCGCCAGGGTGGCGTCGTTGGCCGTCTCCCCCGGCTCGAAGCGACTGTTCTCGAGCATCAGCAGGTCGCCCGCCTCGAGGCCCTCGGCCAACTCCATCACCTCGGTTCCGACGACCGCGGGGGCCAGCGCCACGCCGGACCCGAGCAGCTCCTCGAGGCGGGCGGCGACCGGAGCCATCGACAGCGCCGGGTCGGGGCCCTTCGGCCGGTCCAGGTGCGAGACGAGGATGAGCGCCGCGCCGCGCTCGCGCAGCAGCTCGATCGTCGGCAGCGCGGCGCGGACCCGGGTTTCGTCGGCCACCTCGCCGGCGTCGAGCGGAACGTTGAAGTCCACCCGCACGAGGACGCGGCTGCCGGCGACCGGCGCGTCGCGGACGCTCGCCTTGGCGAAGCTCAACCGGTGCCGACCGTCGCGGGCTTCGGCTCGAGCACCTTGGCGGCGAGCTCGACGCAGCGGTTCGAGTAGCCCCACTCGTTGTCGTACCAGGCGACCACCTTGACCATCCGGCCGTCGAGCACCATCGTCTGCTCGGCGTCGAAGATCGAGGAGTGCGGGTCGGCGACGACGTCGGTCGAGACGATCGGGTCGGTGGTGTAGGAGAGGATCCCCGCCAACGGGCCCTCGGCGGCCTCCTTGACGCGCGCGTTCAGCTCCTCGACGTCGGTCTCGCGGGAGAGCTCGCAGACCAGGTCGACAACCGAGCCGGTGGTGACCGGCGCGCGGACCGCGATCCCGTTCAGCTTGCCGTCGAGCTCCGGAAGCACGAGGCCGACCGCGCGGGCGGCGCCGGTCGTGGTCGGGATCAGGTTGACCGCCGCCGCCCGGGCGCGACGCAGATCCTTGTGCGGCATGTCCTGCAGGCGCTGGTCCGCGGTGTAGGCGTGGATCGTGGTCATCAGGCCGCGCTCGATCCCGACCGACTCGTGGAGCACCTTGGCGACCGGCGCCAGGCAGTTGGTCGTGCACGAGGCGTTGGAGATGATCTGGTGCTGATCGGGGTCGTAGGCGTGATCGAAGTTGACCCCCAGGGCGACGGTGACGTCCGGCTCCGTCGCCGGGGCGGAGATGATCACCTTCTTGGCCCCGGCCCCGAGGTGCTTGGCGGCGTCGTCGCGCTTCGTGAACAGGCCGGTCGACTCGATCACCACGTCCACCCCCAGGTCGTCCCAAGGGAGGGCGGCGGGGTCTCGCTCGGCGAGCACCTTGATCTCGCGGCCGTCGACTGCGATCGCGTCGTCGCGCGCCTCGACCGTGCCCGCGAAGCGCCCGTAGATCGAGTCGTAGGCGAGCAGATGGGCGAGGGTGGTGGAGTCGGCGATGTCGTTGATCGCCCGGAACTCGAGTTCGGCGCCCGCCTGGTGGGCGGCGCGGAACAGGTTTCGCCCGATCCTTCCGAATCCGTTGATCCCGACTCTCACTGGCGCCATCTGCCTGTTCCCCTCCTGTCGGTCGGTGCTCGCTCAGTCCGTGCCCACCGCCACCTCGACTCGGTGCCCGTCGGGGTCGAGCAGGTAGGCCGAGTAATAGGTCGGACCATACTGGGGGCGATTGCCGGGCGGCCCATCATCGCTGCCCCCGGCGGCCAGTCCTCCCTCCCAGGCGGCCCTGACGGCGGAAATGCCGCTGGCCGAGAAGCAGACGTGGCCCCCGCCCGGAGCCGCGCGACCGCGATTCGAGGTGAAGAACACCGGCTTGACGATCCCCCAGCCGACCACCTCGTCCGTATCCACCTGTCGACGCCAGCCCAGGGGGCCGAGCAGCGAGTCGTAAAAGCGGCCGCTCCGCTCGAGGTCGGAGACCTCAAGGCTTACGTGGTGAATCACCGCTCAAGCCTATATGCGCGGTTCCCACCGGAATCGTCGCAGCGCGACCACGAAGCCGAACACACCCCAGGCAGCCACCACCGCCAGCTGCCCGAGCTCGAAGCCCGCGCCCCCGGTGGCGGGATCGAACCCCGCGAGCAGCGCGTCGAACAGGTGGCGGATCGGGAAGGCGTCGGCGACGTGCAGGGCCCCACTCGGGATCTCGCCCTCCGGGATGAACACCCCGGAGAGAAAGTAGAGCGGGAAGACGATGAGATTGGTGATCGCGGGTGCCGCCTCGCGCGAGGGAATGATCGTCGTCATGGCCACCCCGAGCGCGCAGAACGAGGCCGAGCCAACCGCCAGGGTGATCACCAGGGAGACGAGCCGAGACCAGGGGATCGGGACGCCGAACAGGAGGCGGCCCAGGGCGGTCACGAGCACGAACATCAACAGCGCCGTGACCAGCGCGTTGCCGATCCGCCCGGCGATGAACACCCAGCTGGGAAGCGGGGTACCGCGCAGGCGCTTCAGCACCCCGCCCTCGCGGAGGATGGTCAGGCTCATCGCGAGGTTGACCATCGTGGCCGAGACCACCGCGAGCGTGATCACGGCGGGAACGAAGTAGGTGGTCGCGTCGATTCCCCCCTTGGTGTGGATCGTCTGGCCGTGGACGATCACGCCGAGGAGGACGAGAAACATCACCGGGAACATCACGGTGAAGAACACCGAGGCCGGGTTGCGCCAGAAGACCCTCTGGTCGTAGCGGAACTGGTGCAGGACGAGCGCGATCCCGGTCACTCGGTCAGCTCCAGATAGACGTCCTCGAGGCTGGGCCTTCGCACCTCGAGCCCGCCGAGCTCCAGATCGCGCGCCAGTGCCCAGCTGGTGAGGGCGTTGAGGACGGCGACCGGGTGCTCGGTTCGAAGCTCGACCTCGGCGTTGACCGCCGGCCGGGCCCCGCCGCCGATCGCCTCGGCCACCTCGGCGGGGAGGTCGGCCGTGAGCACCCCGGCGGGAAGGCGGAAGCTGATCGAGGTGGCCCGGACGCTCCGCCCGCCGAGCTCGCCGGGCGCGCCCTCGGCGACGATCGCGCCGCCGACGATGATCGCCACCCGGTCGGCGAGTGCCTGTGCCTCGTCCATGTAGTGGGTGGTCAAGAACACCGTCTTCCCGAGGTCCCGGAGGCTGGCGATCACCTCCCAGGCCTGGCGCCGGGCCGAGGGGTCGAATCCGGTGGTCGGCTCGTCGAGGAACAAGAGCTCCGGGTCGCCGACCAGCGCCAGGGCGACGTCGAGCCGACGCCGCTGACCCCCGGACAGGCGGGCCGCTCGCTGGTCGGCCGCGCCCTCGAGCCCCACGAGCTCGATCGTCTCGGCAACCGAGCGCGGCGCCTCGTAGTAGCCGGCGTAGAGCTCGAGCGACTCCCGGACCGTGAGCTCGGGCTGCATGTTGCACTCCTGGAGCACGATCCCGATTCGCTGACGCCACCGGCGCCCGGCGTCGGCGGGGTCGACCCCGAGCACGGCGACCTCGCCGCCGTCGCGCTCCCGGTAGCCCTCCAGGATCTCGACCGTGGTCGTCTTCCCGGCCCCGTTCGGCCCCACGAAGGCGAAGATCTCGCGGCCCGCGACCTCGAGGTCGATCCCCCGAACCGCCTCCAGATCGCCGTAGGACATTCGAAGGCCGCGGGCTCTGATCACGGGCTCGGCCACGACGAGCTGATTGTATGGACGCCCACCTTTCCTCCCCGCCTCCGGGGGGGCCGGGGCCCGACCGTATGCCGGGGCCTCGGGGCGGCGCGCAACCCCGGCGCCAGTCTGTATCTTTGGCCCGCCCGGCGGAGGTCGTCGAGGCGGGACCGATTCTGACGAATTCATGCGCCGAGCCTGGACAGTCGCCCTGTTCGTGGCCCTGGTCGCCCCGGCGGCGCAGGGCGTCACCCCAGCGCACGCCGTCGATCCGTTCTTCGGCGTCACCGACGTGTCCCAGCGGGCCTCGCACCGGGACCTGAACCGGCTCGACGAGGGCCGGGTGGGAACCGTGCGGCGGTTGCTGTTCTGGGCCGGCGTCGAGCCGCGAAAGGGGAGGTTCAACTGGGGTGGCTGGGATGCGACCGTGGGCAACCTCGCGAGCAGGGGGATCGCGGTGCTGCCGTTCGTCTACGGGTCGCCCCGCTACGTCGCCCGCCAGCCCAACGTTCCTCCGGTCAAGTCGGCGCACAAGCGCAAGCTGTGGCGGAAGTTCCTCGCCGCGGCGGCGAAGCGCTACGGGACCGGCGGCACCTACTGGACGGCGCCCGGGCTATATCGACAGCAGCATCCAGGCAAGCGGCCGCTGCCGATCCACGACTGGCAGATCTGGAACGAGCCGAACCTGAAGAAGTTCTTCGCGCCCGAGCCGTCCGTGAACCGGTACGCGACCCTGGTGCGCAGCGCCCACCGGGCGCTCCACGGCGCCGATCCGAAGGCGGACGTGGTCCTGGCCGGGATGTCGGGAAGAGGACACCCCTCCGACAAGAGGTTCCTCGATCGCCTCTATCGCGCCCGCCGGATCAAGCGCTCGTTCGACGCGGTCGCCGTCAACCCCTACGCGCCCCAGGTCCACGCGGTGGGCCACAAGATCAAGCGGATCCGCGGCGTGATGAGGCGACACGGTGACCGACGGGCCGCGCTCTGGATCACCGAGCTCGGCTGGGGCTCGCACCAGCCGGATCGGTTCGGCCTCAACAAGGGAGTCAAGGGCCAGAAGCGGATGCTCGCGCGGTCCTTCAAGCTGATCGTCCGGCACCGTCGCGCCTGGCACGTGCAGCGCCTGATCTGGTTCGACTTCCGCGACCCTCCCGCCAACCGAGGGGGATGCAGCTTCTGCACCTCCGCGGGGCTGTTGACGCACCGCGGCAAGCCGAAGCCCGCCTGGCGAGCCTTCAAGCGGTACACGCACTGACGCCGAGTCCCCGAGGGGTCGCCTCGGCGCGAGTCAGTCCAGCTCGACGTCGCGATGAACGACCCGCAGCGAGACGTCGTCGTGGTTCGCGAAGTGCTCGGCGATCCGCTCGGCGACGGTCAGGGACCGGTGTCGGCCGCCGGTGCAGCCAATCGCGACCGTGAGGTGAGTCTTGCCCTCGGTCACGTAGGCCGGCAGGAGGAAGTCGAGCAGCGGGAACAGCCGTGCGTAGAACTCGTTGGCGAGCTCGCCGGCTTCCACGTAGTCGACCACCTTGCGATCGAGTCCGGTGAGAGGGCGCAGATCCTCCCGGTAGTGCGGGTTCGGCAGGAAGCGAACGTCGAGCACCAGGTCCGCCTCGCGGGGCGGGCCGTTCTTGAAGCCGAAGGTGATGATCGTCGCGGCCAGCTTGCCGCTGGCGCCCTTCGGCCCGAGCAGCTCGGTCACCACCCGTCTTCGAAGCATCGCCCCGGTGAGGTCGCTGGTGTCCATGACGATGTCCGCCGCCAGCCGCAGCGGTCCGAGCACCTCGCGCTCGGCCCGGATCCCCTCGAGCACCCGGCCGTTCGGCGCCAGCGGGTGTCGCCGGCGCGTCTCCTTGAAGCGATCGAGCAGGGTCGCCTCGTCGGCCTCGAGGAAGAGCACTGTCGGGTCGAGCCCGGCCTCGGTGAGCTGGCCCAGCACCTCCACCAGCTCCTCGAAGTAGTCGCCCCCGCGCACGTCCGAGACGATCGCGGCCCGGCGCACGCCGCTTCCCTCGTGCCGGAACAGCTCACCGAGGGCGCTGATCATCCGCGGGGGAAGGTTGTCCACGCAGAAGTAGCCCCCGTCCTCGAAGGCGGCGATCGCCTCGGACTTTCCGGCCCCCGAGTACCCGGTGATCACCACCAGGTCGACGGCTCGCGCGTCGTGGCCGCGCCCGTCGTCGCCCCGATCTCGCGTCTCGGTCATCGGCCCGCCTTGTGCAGCTGTCGGTGGATCTGCCGCGCCACCTTCCCGGGGATCCCGGGAACTGCCTCGAGCTCCTCGCGGCTGGCGCCGACCAGCCGCTCGGGCGAGCCGAAGTGGCTGAGCAGCGCCCGCTTTCGCACCGGCCCGACGCCGGGCAGCTCGTCGAGCAGCGACCGCGTCATCGCCTGGTCGCGCCGCTGGCGATGGAAGTCGAGCGCGAACCGGTGCGCCTCGTCGCGGACCCGCTGCAGCAGCCGCAGCGCCTCGGAGTCCTCCGGGATCGCCAGGGGGCTCGGGCGGCCGGGAACGAACACCTCCTCGAGGCGCTTGGCCAGACCGATCACCGCGGTACCGCGTTCGACAAGCGGCTTCAAGGCGCGCACCCCGGAGGCGAGCTGTCCCTTGCCTCCATCGATCACGATCAGGTCCGGCAGCGCCGCGAAGCTTTCGTCGCGCTCGGCGTCGTGCGGGGAGCGATCCGCCTGCTCGAGCAGCCGGGCGGCCCGGCGCCCGACGACCTCCTCCACGGATGCGAAGTCATCAGGACCGGCCGCGGTGACCCCGTCCCCCCGCACCTTGAAGCGCCGGTAGTGCGCCTTCTTCGGCGCTCCCGCCTCGAAGACGACCATCGAGGCCACCGTGTGGTCGGCGCCCAGGTTCGAGATGTCGAACCCCTCGATCCGCACCGGCAGCGACTCGAGCTCCAGCGCCTCCCGGAGCGCCGCCAGGGCATCGACCCTTTGTGAGCGCCGCCGCTCGGCTCGCAGCTTGTCCTGGCCGAGGGCGAGCTTGGCGTTGCGCTCCGCCAGCTCCCGGAGGCGGCGCTTGTCGCCGCGCTCGGCAACCCGCACCTCGACCGGCCCGCCGCGCCTCGAGGACAGCGCCTCGCCCAGCAGGTTCGCACGGTCGCGTAGCGCCGGACCGACCACCACCAGCCGGGGGACGGTGGGCACCGCCGAGTAGTACTGGGCGATGAACTCCTCGGTCACCTCCGCCTCGGCACCCTCGCGCTCATTGGTGAGGTAGAAGCCCTGACGCTCGGCCAGCACCCCATCGCGAACCTGGAACACCTGGGCGTTGGCGCCGCTGCCCTCGACGGCGACCGCGATCAAGTCGGCGCTCTCGAGCGCCTCGCCGGCGACGCTGCGGCGCTGCATCAGGGAGCGCACCGCGTCGAGACGGTCGCGATAGGAGGCCGCCCGCTCGTATTCCTCGTTCGCTGCCGCCTCGGCCATCTTGCGATCCAGGTCGCGCTCGACGTCGCGATACCGACCCGAGAGGAAGTCGATGATCGCCTCGATGTTGCGCCGGTACTCCTCGCGGTCGACGTAGCCCACGCACGGCGCCTGGCAGCGCTTGATGTAGTAGTCGAGGCACGGCACCCCTGACCGACGCCCCGGCTCGGGGCCCTCGCAGGTCCGGTACTGGAACAGTTTGCCGAGCAGGTCGAGCGTCTCGCGGACCCGCCGGGCGCTCGAGAAGGGCCCGAAGTAGACGCGACCCGAGCGGTGACGCTCGCGCGTGAAGTAGACCCGCGGGAACTCCTCGTCGAGGCTGACGCCGATGTACGGGTAGGACTTGTCGTCCCGGAGCCGGATGTTGAACCGCGGCCGATGCCGCCTGATGAACTGCTGCTCGGCGAGCAGCGCCTCGGCCTCCGTCTCGGTGACCAGGAAGTCGATCGAAGCGACCCGGTCGATGAAGTCGAGCCCGCCCCGGTGGGGTCCCGAGAAGTGAGAGGCGACGCGCTTGCGGATCGACAGCGCCTTGCCCACGTAGAGCACGCCCCCATCGCCGTCCTTGAACAGGTAGACGCCCGGCTGATCCGGCAGCCGCCGGCGCTGCGCATCAAGGCCTGCCCCCTCCTCGTCTTCGACTCCGGGGGCTGCGGGGTCGGTGGTCGGCTCCTCACTGCGCTCGGCCATGTGAACAAGGTTAGGCTGCCCGCCAGCCGGCCAACCAACGACCAGGAGCGCGCATGACCACAGCGACGATCCCGAGCCCACCCGAGCTGAACACCCTCCGCCTCGAGGTGGACGGCGAGATCGGCACCTTGACGCTCGACCGCCCCGAGGTTCTCAACGCGATGAGCCCGGAGCTGATCAGCGAGCTGGTCACCGCCGCCGCCTGGCTGGCGGACCTGGCCCCGCTGCGAGCCCTGATCGTCACCGGCGCCGGCCGTGCCTTCTCGGCCGGTGGTGACGTCAACTGGTTCAAGCGGGGACTGGACGAGTCCGGCGCCGACCTGCCCGCCGAGGTGCGTCGCGGCGCCGACGTGCTGCACCAGGCGATCGTCGACTTCCGGCGCATCCCCTACCCGGTGATCGCGGCGGTCAACGGCGTCGCCGCCGGGGCCGGCTTCTCGCTGGCGCTGATGTGCGACACGCGGATCGCCTCCGAGGAGGCCGGCTTCGTATGCGCCTACGGGCGGATCGGGGCCTCGCCCGACGGCGGCATGACCTACTTCCTTCCCCGCATGCTGGGCCCCTCCCGGGCGATCGAGCTGCTGCTCAACGACCCGCTCCTGAGCGCCGAGCAGGCGCGCGAGATGGGGATCGTCGCCGAGGTGGTGCCCGCCGACGAGTTGATCGGTCGTGCCCGAGAGAAGGCCGAGAAGCTGGCCGCGAAGGCTCCCCACTACGTTCGGATGTCGAAGCGTCTGATCGCGGTCAGCCTCGACAACGCGCTCGCCGACCACCTGCAGCTCGAGCGCCACGGGATCGCCGACAGCATGGCCACCGAGGACCTGCGCGAGGGCGTCACGGCCTTCCTCGAGGGTCGCCAGGCGACGTTTACCGGTCGTTGAGCCCGGCCGCTATAGACTCGCGGCGAACAGCGCACACGAAAGGGGATGGCCGATGAGAAAACTTGTACTCGCAACGGCGCTCGGCGCGCTCGCCTCGCTGTCCCTTGCGGCGTGCGGCGGGGGCGGCGGGAGCAGCAGCACCACGGCGGCAACCTCCACCACGCCCGCGGCCGGCGGCGGTGGGGGCGGCAAAGCCACGACGGTGGCCGTCTCGTCCCCTGCCGGCAGCGCGCTCGCCTTCGACCAGAAGTCGCTGACCGCGAAGCCGGGCTCGGTGACGTTCAACTACACCAACCCCCAGGCGATCGGTCACAACTTCTGCATCAAGGATTCGAGCGGCCAGCAGGTCGGGTGCACGGGTGTGATCGCACAGAGCTCGGGGAACGCCGACGTGAGCCTGAAGGCGGGCAGCTACACCTTCTACTGCAGCGTTGACGGCCACGAGGCCGCCGGCATGAAGGGCACCCTGACCGTCCAGTAGGCGCGGTTAGTCGATCAGCGCCCGGCCAACCGCCTCGGCAACGCACACGGGCTTGTCCTGGCCCTCGCCCTCGACGGTGAACTTGGTGACCACGTGCCACCAGCCGTCGCCGAGCTCCTCGACCGACAGCAGCTCGGCCCGGGCGCGAACCCGGGTGCCGGTCGGGACGGCGGCGGGGAAGCGCACCTTATTGAAGCCGTAGTTGATGCCCATCTTGACGCCGCGGTTCTGGATCAGCTGCGGGCGGAAGTGGTCGAGCAGCGAGAGGGTCAGATTCCCGTGCGCGACCGTGGTTCCGTAGGGACTCTCGGCCGCAGCGCGCTCGCGGTCGACGTGGATCCACTGATCGTCGCGCGAGACATCGGCGAACTTGTCGACGTCCTCCTGCGTGATCTCGACCCACTCGGTGGGGCCGAGCTCGCGGCCGACCAGCTCCTTGAGCTGCTCGACTCCCTCGACCTGCACAGGCTGCATGGCGCGGGAGCTTAATGGCCGGCGGCACGGGACATCCCGCTGTTACGGTCGCCACGGATGAGGACGCCTGGTGGTGAGGAGGGTCCCGCAGGCTGGATCGTCAATCCACCAACCGCACCTCCAGCACCGGCGCCGCCAGCTCGCCGGAGCCGCCGAGCAGCCCGAGGATCCGGGCAACGTAGGCCTGGGTCTCGGGGATCGCGGGGACGCAGCGGCAAGCGGCCACGGCGCCCGGGCCGGCGTTGTACGCGGCAAGGGCGAGCGAGACCGAGCCGAACTGGCGCAACAGGTCGGCCATCAGGTGGGCCTGGGCATCGATCGCCGCCGACGCGTCGAAGGGATCGCGGAGGCCGTAGGCGCGGGCGGTCGCCGGCATGAACTGGGCGATCCCCTGGGCGCCCGCGGCCGAGACGGCGTAGGGGTTGAAGTTGGACTCCGCCATCAGCTGGGCGGCGAGCAGCCCGGCGGAGACGTTCCAGCGTGCCGCCGCACGCAGGATCGGCTCCCGGAACCGGGCCGGGACGAAGTCCTGCAACCCAACGCCCCCGGCGTCGCCGTCGGGGAGCCGCCCGCCCGCGTTCCCGGCCGCCGAGCAGGGCGCCGGGCCGGCCGTGTAGCCGAAGTGCCACGGTTCCCAGGAATACCGTCCCATTCCCACAGGGTTGGCGCTGCCGCCGTTGCTGGTGGCGATTCTCGGCCGCTAGGCGGAGAGTAGTCGGCGACTCGCGCAGCCCGGCGGCTTCGAGGGCCTCGGCGTGGCTGAGATAGTCCTGTGCGGTGGCGATCTTTCCGTCGCGGAAGGTGAAGATTTGGCCGAGCTCCCGTGTCAAGCTCGATGCGGGTCGTCCGGCCAGTGACGGCGAAGGCGGCCGACGGATCGGGGCCGTTGCGGGGCTCCGGGCACCCGGCGACGCCTCGTCGCGCCCCGGCTATGAGCAGCTGACGTTGGTGCACTGGCGGGGGTCGCCGTTGCCGCTCGCGCGGTTCCCACCGCCATCGCGTACACCGGCGGCCGCCTCGATCCCGAGATCCTTGTTCGCTCTCGCCGCGTTGCCGGTCAGGAGCGTTCTGCGGCTGCGGACGTCGAGGCCGTCGTCGCCGGCGTCGAAGGCGTGGTTTCGTGCGAGGACAGTGTGCCTCGCCTCCGGGTCGACTTCGATTCCGTCCTCGCCCGCCCCGTGAACGCGATTTCGACGAACCACGTTGTCGGCCGCCGATCCTGTGGCGTAGCCGACTCGAATCGTCGTCCGCTTCGCGCCCCGCACGGTGTTGCCGGCGATCAGATTGCGGTTGCCTCCCTGGAACGAGATGCCGTCGCCCTCGAAATGGATGCCAAAAATGCGGCACCGAGGCCCGCAGCCGATCGCGGCGCGAACCGAGTTATCACGCAACTCGTTGCGATCTCCGCTGAGGAAGATCCCATCGCCGTCGTGGGCGCTGTGGTTGTGGGCGATCGTGTCCTCGGCGCTGCCCTCGAAGACCAGGCCGGCCTTGGGGTTGCGCACTGAGCGGTTCGCCGTGAACCTGCTGTCCCTCGACCCGCCCACGAAGAGGCCGACGCCGCCGTTGGCGACCGTCTCGTTGTGGGCGACGACGCTGTGGCGGGAGCCGACGACGACAATGCCCGCTGTGTCGGGGGTTCCGAGGCCGTTGGCGCGAGCGCTGTCTCGCCTCAACCGTGTGCCCCTCGAGTCCCCGACGCCGATGCCCGAGACCTCGTTGCGGAACGTCTCGATATCGAGGACGCGGTCACGGGTTGCGCGGAACAAGGCCACGCCGGCGCCGAACTGCGTGACCCTGCCGTCTTTGATCGTGACGCCGGTGTGCCCGAGTGGCTCGCCATCGGAGATTCCGATGTCGCAGGCGGTGTCCACAGGGCAGTCCTCGACATGGGCGTTGTCGCCGTCGATCAGATGACCGTTGAGATCCAGGGTGACGTGGTCGGCCCCGATCAAGAGCCCGTTGTCGGGACAGTCCACGAGATCGTGGTACAGCGTCGTGTCGGTCGTGATCACGTCGCCGCAGCCCACGGATGCCGCCTGCGCCGGACCTGTACAGATGGTTAGCACTCCGCCCAGCGCAAGCGCGAGGAGCGCGGCTCGCCTGGTCTCCCTCCCGAGGGCTCGTATCACGCCCAACCTATCCGCTCTTCAAGTTAGGGTGGCGGCGTCCGCATCGTCCAGGGCATCTTGCCTGTGTCGCAGCTCCCCTTGGTGATCCGCGTGAAGCCCTTCACCTTCGTCCTCGAGACCCAGGCACCCTTGAAATGGATCGGGTACCTCGTGCTGCTGGCCGCGTTCACCGCATTCCCCTTGTAGTCGAAGGCGCCGTTGCTGATCGCGAGGCTCGTCTTCGCGAGGGCCGCGTTGTAGGGATCGCAGTGCGGGTAAGACGGAGGACCCCCAAAGATGTTGTTGGGCGCCACGATGCGGGCAGCGCTGTAACCGCAGCAGTTTGCGGGCACGATCTGCTTCCCGGCGCTGGTCTTCCGGACCCTGAACAGCCCCTCAC
>JAHEXV010000087.1 GCA_023251935.1 bacterium
CTGCATCGGCGGTGACGATCATCGGGTCCTTGCCGCCCAGCTCGAGGCTCACCGGGGTGAGGGTGTCCGCGGCCCGCTTCATGACGATCTTCCCGGTCCGATCGGACCCGGTGAACTGGATGAAGTCGCACTCGTCGACCAGCGCCCCGCCGGTCTCGCCCATTCCGTTGACGATCTCGAGCACGTTCGGGGCGCCGAGGTCCTCCTTCCAGGCCCGGACCAACTCGATCAGCGTCAGGGGGGTGAACTCCGACGGCTTGATGATCAGGCCGCAGCCGGCGACCAGCGCCGGGATCCCGTCGCCCAGCGAGAGGATCAGCGGGAAGTTCCAGGGGCTGATGATCCCGGCCACCGGAAAGGGCCGGTAGACGATCTTCGCCCGCCGATGCCGCAGCAGCGGCACGTGCGGCGTGACGCTCTCGTCGGCCAGGAAGCCGGGCCCGCGGGCGCACCAGAAGTTGATCGCGTCGAGCAGGTAGAAGGCCTCGAGCGCCGCGTCGGCCCGCACCTTGCCGCTTTCGGCCTGCATGCGATCGTCGAGGTCGTCCTGATTGTCGAGGATCCAGTCGCGAAGGCGCTCCAGCCAGCGCCGTCGCCCGGCGAAGCCGATCGCCTCCCACTCCGGCTGTGCGGCGCGGACCCTGGACACTACCTCCGCCACCCGCTCGGGCGGATCGACTGGGACGGTGCGGATCACCGAGCCGTCGGTGGGACGGTGGACCTCGAAGGCGGCGTCCTCGGCAGCTGCTCCGCTCTCGGACGCGTCCTCGGTGGCGGGATCGCTGCTGGTTGCGCTCTCCATCCACACTGGACTCTACCCGGAGGCGCCCGGGCGCGGCTCGCTACTTGTGGACGAGCTTGTAGACCGGGCCGTTGAGCGAGGCGACGTAGATCGCCCCCTGGGGTCCCTCGCCGAACGAACTCGGCACGGAGACATGGATGCCGAGTCCGCGGTCGCCGCTGCCACGCCGACGGTGCGGGACGAAGCTGCGCAGACCGCCGGCGCAATTGTCCGTATACAGGTACCTGCCCACCAGGCTCGTCAGCTTGGGGTCCCGGACCACGTACCCGCCGATGATCGCGCAGCGGCCCGACCCATGCGCATACTCGAAGATCGGCGGCCGGTAGCGCTGCCTGGGCCGCGGCGCTTCGTTGTCGCCCGGGTAGTCGAACCGGTGGTCGCCCTCGAAGTGGTCCCAGCCGAAGTTGGCGCCGCGCAGCGCCAGCTGGCCCTCGAGGTCGACCTCCTCGAAGCGGTCCTGGCCGACGTCGCCGGTCACGATCCGCCCCCGGTCGAACGAGAACCGGTACGGGTTCCGAAGGCCGAGCGCGTAGATCTCGTCACGGCCCGGCTTGCCGCGATACGGATTGCCGGGTGGCGTCGTGTAGTCCCTGGCGCCGTCCTTGTGGGGATCGATGCGAAGCAACTTGCCGAGCAGCACGCCCTTGTTCTGGGCGTTCTCCTTCGGGTCACCCGCGCCGCCCCCGTCCCCGGTCCCCGCGTAGAGGTACCCGTCGGGGCCGAACTGGAGCTGGCCGCCGTTGTGGTTCGGGGCCCCCGGATGGGGGACCACGATCACCCGACGCCGCGAACCGGTCGCCGCGTGGGTGTTCGAGGGAGCGCGAAACTCGTCGATCTCGATGTTCCCCTGGCGGTTCGTGTAATAGGCGTAGAAGAGGTGAGTGGTCGCGTAGCCGGGGTCGAAGGCGATCGAGAGCAGTCCGCGTTCCCCTCCGGAGGAGACCCGGCCGCGGATGTCGAGGAACGGCTGGCCCTGCGGCTGGCCGTGATCGAGGACCTCGACCGTTCCGCGTTGCTCGACCACGTAGAGGAATCCGCTCGCGCCCAGCGCATGCGTGACATAGGTGGGCGCGACGAAGTTCCCGATCTTCCGCTTCGCGACCCCGCCTCGACCGTCACCGACCAGCGCCTGGCGCTCGGAAGGTGCGCCCAGCCCGACCGTCGCGACCGCCATCGCCAGTCCGAGCAGGGTGATCACGGCGATCGCTGCCCGCGTGCCCGCCTTCATTCGCGTGCCCTCTTCAACCCGCCCGGCACGGCCCAAGCGTAGCGCTCAGGGCGCCGGCTTCAACCGGTACACGGGCCCGGCCAGGGAGGCGACGTAGATCCGCCCCCCGGCGCCCTCGCCGAAGGAGCTCGGGGTGTCGAGTCGCAGGCCGGTGCTGCGATCCGTGCTCGCCGAGCCCGGGCTGGCGAGCAGGCTGCGGATCACCCCGGTGCACAGGTCGGCGTAGAGGTAGCGACCCTCGAGCGAGGCGAGCGCGGGGTCGTGAACCACGTAGCCGCCGACGATCGCGCAGCCCTGGGAGTGCGGATAGTTGAGGATCGGGAACACCGGGTGAGGTGGGTTGGGGTTCGGGTCCGGGCGGCTGGGGCTGAGGAGGAAGTCCCCCTCCCACATCGGCCAGCCGAAGTTGGCTCCCTTGGCGCGTTGGATCTTCGTGTAGTCGAGCTCCTCCTCGGTGTTCTGGCCGACCTCGCCGATCGCCAGCGCCCCGGTCGATGAGTTGAACGAGAAGCGCCAGGGATTCCTCAGGCCGTAGGAATAGATCTCGGGGCGGGCGCCGGGGCGGCCGACGAACGGGTTGCTCGCCGGCACCGTGTAGGCGCGGCTGCCCCGCCGGTGAGGATCGATCCGCAAGAGCTTTCCAAGCAGCACGTCGAGGTGGCGGGCGTTGTCGCCGCTGTCCCCACCGCCGCCCCCGTCCCCGGTCCCCGCGTAGAGGTACCCGTCGGGGCCGAACTGGAGCTGGCCGCCGTTGTGGTTTGACCACCCGGGGTGGGGGATCACGATCACCTTGCGCCGCGAGCTCGCCGAGGCGCGGGTGCTGGAGGTGGCGCGGAACTCGTCGATCTCGATGTTCCCGTCGCGATTCGTGTAGTAGGCATAGAAGAGGCCGTTCTGTCCATAGCGAGGGTCGAAGGCGATCGAGAACAGGCCGCGCTCGCCGCAACAGGAAACGCGGCCCCCGATGTCGATCAACGGCTGGCCGAGGCGGTGGCCGCTTCGGAGCACCGCCACCTTGCCTTCCTGCTCGACCACGAATACGAGGCGCCCGAAGCCGGGAGCGCTATCCACATAGACGGGCTGCTGGAAGCTGTCGATCTTCTGCAACCGGAGCTGGCCGGCGGCGCGGTCCGGGGTCCCGATCGCCTGGGCGCCAAGGAGCACCAGCGCCGCGGCCAGCGCCGCGACCCACCCTCGCCGCCGCGGTGCGGCCGGCGCCCGACGATCGGTCACCGATCGTCCCCGAGCAGGCGGTAGACCGGCCCCTCGAGCGAGGTGGCGTAGATGTGGCCGGCGTCGTCCTCGCCGAACGAGCTCAGCGACGGGACCTGCACCCCCAGAGGCCGGTCGTCGGTGGCGCGGCGGTCGGGCCGAGCGGCGAAGCTGTGCAGCTCACCGGCGCAGAAGTCCCCGTACAGGTAGCGGCCGTAGAGCGTCGGGAGCCCTCGATCGCGGACCACGTAACCCCCGGTGATCGAGCAGCCGGAGTCGTGGTCGTAGACGAGCACCGGCGGCACTGAGTTCGGTGTGTCCTGGTCGTCGTTGAATCGCGCCAACCCCTCGTAGGCGGACCATCCGAAGTTCGCCCCGCGGCCCTCGCCCGGCCGCACCAAATCGACCTCCTCGAACTTGTCCTGCCCCACGTCGCCGATCGAGAGGGCGTCGGTGAGCGAGTCGAACGAGAAGCGCCATGGGTTCCGCAGGCCGTAGGAGTAGATCTCCGGGCGGGCGCCCGGCCGGTCGACGAACGGGTTGCCCGCTGGCACGGTGTATGGCTTTCCGTTCGAGGCCCTCGGGTCGATGCGGAGGATCTTGCCGAGCATGGTCCCCAGGTTCTGGCCGTTGCGGCTCGGATCGTCCTCCGAGCCGCCGTCCCCGAGGCCGATGTACAGCAGGCGGTCGGAGCCGAACAGGACCAGCCCGCCGTTGTGGTTCTCGAATGGCTGGTCGACCGCGAGGACGACGCGGCGACTTCGCGGATCGGCGACGAGCGGGTCGTCATCGGAGCGCCGGTACTCGACCACTCGCGTGTCCCCGGCCGGATCGGTGTAGTCGACGTAGAAACGCCCCGACTTCGCGTAGTCAGGCGCAAACGCGACCGACAGCAGCCCCTGCTCGCCACAGCAGGAGACCTCGTCGCGGAGGTCCAGGAACGGCTTCGGCAAGCGGCGCCCGTCGCGCAGGACCACGATCCGCCCGGTCTGCTCGACCACGTACAGGTGGTGTGGGTCGTCCGGTGGCTGGCTGACATAGACCGGCTGGTCGAAGTCACCGAGCTTCGACAGGCGCACGCCGCCCTCGCCGTCGCCGACGGGCATCTCTCCGTGGCCGTCCAGGTCGGGCTCGGAGGGGGGCGGAGGCCCGGGGGAGGTCGTCTCGTCCCGCCCGCCGCACCCGGCGAGCAACAGCAGGGCGATGATCGTGATCGAGGCGGTCCCGCGCTTCAGGTGCTTGAGTTTAGGGACCACATTTGGTCACCACCTGGCCGGTGCCCTTGACGCAGGTCTGCGGCACCTTGGTCGAGATGTCGACCGGAAACTGGCCCCTGACCGGCCCGCCGCCGCGGGTGACCGCCTTCGCTTGCCCCTCGAGCCCCGCGGCGACCTCGTAGTGGACCGTGTAGCTCCCGGGCATCACCGGGGTCACGTGCCAGACGATCTCCCTGCTGTCGCCCGCCGGGAGCGAGCCGAACTGGAAGGTGTCGGTCTGGGCGGCGTCGGCGCCCGCGGTGGGAGCCTCGTGGAGGTTAGTGGTCTTGAGGCCGGGGGCGAGCACCTTCGGATACTGGTTCTCGAGTATCCACACGGGGCGGTTCGGGTTGGCGAGGCTCGGGTTGTTGAGGCGGATGTTGAACGAGCCCTGGCCCGAGCCGGTGGCCGTCACGCCGGCCTTGATCTTGCCGGTGTGGATGGTCACCGCCAGGTTGGGGATCGCCTTGCTGCCGACGTTCTTGATCGCCAGCTCGAGGTTGGCGCTGTTGGCGAGCACCTGGTGGGGCGGAAAGCTCGCCTTCGAGACCTGGGTGGGAAACTCGCCGGAGGGCTCGTTGGCGTCCTGACTGCTACCGCCGCCGCAGGCGACCAGGCCGAGCGCCACGGCGAGGGCGCCAACTCCGGTCGCGACCCTTGCGCCCCGGAGTCCCCGGCTGCCGGCCTTTGTGCCGCTCTCCCCCAAGGCGCGAGGAACATAGCACCTGCTTGCGGGCAAAATCGAGCCTGAGCCGGCCACTGGCTGACCAGCCAGGAACGGTTGGGGTGGCGATCGAGGGCTCCATGCAATACATTTACGCCTGCCGCCCGTTGCCGGGTGCGGGCGCGGAGGAGATGATGGTCCGAACCGTCGCCGACAGGGCGTTCCTTCCCGCCAAGAGCCTGTTCGAGCAGGTGGGGAACATGATGATCCTCACCGGCAAGACGATCACGGCGACCGTCCGCCCGCCATATCCCTA
>JAHEXV010000010.1 GCA_023251935.1 bacterium
CGGGGAACGTAGGGCCTCCCCGGAAGCCTCCGACCGAGAGGCCGTAAGCGAGCCCCTTGAAGGCGATCAGCAGGGCGAGCGCCGACAGCGACCAGGTGCTCGCGCTCGCGACCAGCCCCGGGATGGCGTCCTGGCCCGAGAACAGCACCTCGTTGACGCTCCGCCCGCTTGCCGCATGGAAGGCGATCGCGAGGCCGGATACCGCCACCCCGATCGCAGGGAGGAGCAAGTAGGGGTGCGGCCGTGCCACACGCACGGTTTGTCGGCCGAGTACGAAGATCCCGAATGTGATCACCGCGACGGCGATCGCGAGCGGGATCGTCCAGGCGAAGTCGACCAGGTCAGGACGATCGAAGGCGGGGAGCGGCAACGTGCCGAGTGAGATGTTGCTCGTGCTCAGCCCGGTCCATGACCCCATGCCGATCGAGACCAGCGACCCGATCCCCGCGGCGAGGAGGCCCGGAATCAGCACCAGCGGCAGCCTCGGTCCACCCAATCCCGCCGCCTCGATCACGATCACGGCGCCGATCAGGGGGGAGCCGAACAGGAACGAGATCCCCGCTATGGTGCCCGCCGCGGCGAGAAGCGCGCCCATCTCTGGCGGCGCGTCCCTTCGAATCAGGCGCACGGTGAGGAGCCCGAGCCCCCCACCCACGGCGAGCAGCGGGGCCTCGGGCCCCACCACCAGCCCGAGGCCGATCGAGGCGATACCCGCGAGAATCACGCCTGGCAGCTCAATCGGGTGGGTGGGCGCTGCGTTGAGGCCCTCGGCTGGTATATGACCCCCCCGCCCGGGCAGGCGCTGGATCGCGAAGGCGGCCACCACGCCGGCGATCGCGAGAATGGGGAGCGACCACCACACGGGCGCGGTGTCGTATCCGACATCCTGCGGGAGCTCGTGGAACACCCACTGTTGCATCTGGTAGATCAGCTCCAGGAAGCCCCAGGCAGCGAGGGAGGCGATCACACCCACGAACGCCGCGAGCACAAGGAGCGCGACGAACCGTCTGCTCCGCATCACCGAGGCGGGGTCCATCTGCGACGTAGCGGCGTCAGGCATGCCCGACACCATTCCGATCGGGGCCGCTACTACATGGCCCGAATCGGTTCGATGGGGGAGGGCTGCCCGGGTGAGCGATCAAGCCCGGCCGACCCTATACGCCCAAGCGACATGCCGGCATCACGCGATACGGGTGAAGTCCGCGGTGGCGACGATTTCACGCGATGCGGGTGATGCGGGACCCGGGGGGTTCGGCTTTGATTCAGATCCCAGGCCTGCCATGGGGCCAGGCCAGGAACCGAAAGGGAGGCTTCGAGTGTCAACTCTCCTCTGGATCTTGCTGGTGGTGATCTATGTGACGCTGCTCGTCACGCTCGGCGTGATGACGTTCCGCAAAGGCCATTTCGTGCTCTTCTGGGTCGGAATCATCTTCCCCGTGCTGTGGATCATCGGCGCCCTGATGGCGCCGACGGAACGCGCTCAGGCCGCCGGCGTGGAGTAGTCAGATCGCCCTCCCCACGCTCCGCGAGCGGACGGTGGCGACGCTTGATCAACGCGTCTTGATCAGCCCGGCCGCCTCCGCGGTGGTGACCGCCTCGGCCCGGGAGGACACGCCCAGCTTGCGGTAGGTCGACTGGGCTTGGGTCTTGACCGTGTTGGTGGAGATGCAGAGCCGCTCGGCGATCTCGCGGAAGCTCCGATGCGAGGGGAGGAGGTGCAACAGTCGCAGCTCGGCCGGCGTCAACGGCCATTGTCCGCCGACCGATGCGACGGCATCCGCTGTTCGAGACGCCTCTTCGAGCCATTCATCCAAGACGACCGCATCCGGTGTCTGGCGCAGATAGCGAGCGGCGTCCGTGAGGTGATCGCGGGCGGTGGCGACATCGTCCAACAGAAGCAGCGCCCGGGCCAGCACGATCCGAACCTCCGCCTCGTACCAGGGACTGAACTCTGTGAGCAGCTCGAGCAGTCCGGCCGACTGCCTCGCGTGGCGAGCCGCCCTCTCGATCCGGCCACGCTTCGCGTGGACCAGAGCCGAGACGGCGAACACGAGCGCATCCGTCGGATAGCTCTCGAGCCCGAACCGTTCGGTCAGCGAGATGGCCATCGCCGTGGCCGTTGCCGCGGCGTCGAAGTCGTTCTCGTCCAACTCGATCAGGCCGAGCTGGGCGAGGCAGATGACCTGCACGCTAGGCACCGTCGCTGCGGCCGCGCGACGCGAGCCGTCCTCCAGCAGCCGACGGGCTTGGTCGCGATCTCCGGTCAGATGTCGCGCGGCCCCTGCGGTCATCTGACACGCTGAGCGCCACGGGCTGTCCTCGGGGAGGAGGTCGTTCGAGCGCGTGACGATGTCTCCCATGCTGACGACCCCGGCCCTGGCGGCCCCGATCGCGCTAACCAGCTCCGCGCTCGCCCATAGGGCGTTCCGTTCGGATTTCGGCACGCTCTCGATCTTGCTCAGCGCCGCCGAGGTCCAACGCTCGACCTGGGCTCCGTTGCCCCGTATGAGCTGACTAGTGGCCATCGCCAGGGAGAGCGTCGGCCAGTCGGGAATCTGCGCTTCCGGGAGCTCCGCGAGCCAGCGATGCAGGGTTGCCTCGCGGCCGCGGCTCGCGTATTCCGGGGTGACGGTCCAGATCAGCCTGCCGAGGGCGTTCATGTCCCTCGCCGCGATCGCGTGGGGGACCGAGCGGTCGAAGTCCCCCCGCTCGGCGTACCAACGGCTGGCTCGCCTGTGCAGTTCGACGACCCGGCGTTCTCCGAGGCGTTGGAGCTCCGATGCCAGCATCTCGCGAAGAAGCGCGTGGTAGCGATATTCCGCGTCCTTGCGATCGAGGGGGATAAGCAGCAGGTTCGAACGGGAGAGCCGCCGCAGCGTGTTGGCTGACCCCTCCCGCTCGAGGATCGCGTCGCAGAGCGGCCCCGTGAGCCGGTCGAGAATCGAGGTCGCGGTCAGGAACTCCAAGCTGTCCGGGGGCTGGCTGGAGAGGAACTCGTCGCGCAGGTAGTCGCCGACCAGCCGGTCGTCGCCGGCAAAGCGCTCGATCGCCACCCCCGGGTCGCGCTCTCCCTCGAGGGAGAGGACGGCGAGGTAGAGCCCCGCCGGCCAGCCCTCGGTGCGCTCGACCAGCCGCTTCAGGGCACCGCGGCCGAGCTCGTACCCGTGGGCGCGTTGGAACTCTGAGGCCTCCGACTGCGTCATCACCAGGTCATGAGCGTGAAGCTCGGTGAGCCGACGGTTTGCGCGCAGGCGACCAACCGGAAGCGGTGGCTCGGCGCGAGACGCAAGGGCGAGTTGCGATCCGGCGGGAAACTGCGCCAAGATCTCGACCAGAGCATTCAGCGCCACGGGTTCGATCACCGTATGGAGATCGTCGAGCACCAGGACGAACCGGCGCTCGCGAGCGCCGATCGATGCACCCAGTCGCGGCACGACCACGTTCGAGATACCGGGGCGGGAGGTGGAGAGCGCGTCGAAGACCCCCTGGTCAATCGCCTCGATCTCGTGGAGCGCGGACGCGATCGCCCTGAGCAGCAGCACCGGATCGTTGTGGCGGTCGTCGAGCAGTAGGCCGGTGAATGGCCGATCGTCGGCCTTTTCCCACTGGGACAGGACAGTGGTCTTCCCGTAGCCGGCGGGCGCGACGACCAATAGGATCGGCGTCTCGGTTGACGCGATCAGCCGAGAGACGAGTCTCTCGCGCCAGACGAGCCCGCGACGCGAGCCGTCTGCGGGTTGCCGGGCGACTGCCCTCGGCGGCAGAGCGCTGGGATCGCCGTTTGGCGCCGTCTCGAGCGTGCTTCCCTCAGCCTCCCCAGACAATCCTTGGGCGACCCCCGTCTCGGACGGTCTTGAGTCTCGCGGCGTCATCAAAGGCTCATGTCGACGCCGGTAGCGTATTGGAGGAAGTACGCCGAGTCGCACGGCCTGGTACTCGTGCAGGCAGCCTTCCGCTGGGCCAAGCGTGACTTATCCCGCTTTGGCCTGCGAGAAAACACGCAGCCGACCGCCGGTTGGCCGACTGCACGCATTATCCCCTCGGGAGCCCAGCGGCGCGCCCGCCGCGTGGGCTCCCGCTACGAGCAGCCCAGACTGAGCAGCTCAGACTCCTGAGGGGGGCCTCCGTTCCGGAGCGCTCTCCTCCTCGCCGTAGACCACGATGCCGTAGACGACGTACACGCACAGGACGAAAACGCCGAGCGACCACCACGGGTAGTTGCCGCCGATGGACAGCAGGGCCCCGATCGCACCGACGCTGCCGGCGGCGATGCCGATTACCCGGCCGTACACGTTGCCGGCCATCAGCGAGAAACCCGCGGTGAGCTGGATCACCCCGAGGATGATCAGAACCCAGCCGAGTGCGTTCAGGTTCGTGAGTACGTACCTCGTGTCGTTGACGAAGACGTTTGCATCCGCCAAGGCTCCAATGCCGTAGATGATGTTGATCGTGCCCACCAGCAACAGCACGATTGCTGCGAACACGACGCGTCCGGCACCTCTCACTTGCAGCTCCTTTCTCTAGCTACGCCGGTCGTGGCGGCCATGCCGCCAGCACCGAGTTGCGACCAGCGTAGAACGAACATAAACAGCCCAACCGGATGCTTCCTCACCCGGAAGGGGTGATTGCCGAGTCTCAACCTGAACAGGTGATGCGCTGGGCCTGGGCTCAGCTAGGCGCTGCCGGGTACCTCGACGGGGATCGACTGCTCCAACCCGGGCGTCAGGCTCAGCGGGGCGGTCTGAGTCCGCCCGGGTCCGGCGGCCTTGGAAGCGTAGAGGGCGACATCGCAGCGGCGCAACAGCTCGTCGAGCGTCTCGCGACGATCCCAGACGGCAACGCCGGCCGAGAACGAGCCCCGGGCGGGCGTGGTTTCGCGCAGCCTGTGGACCGTCTCCGCCACGCCCTCCAGCTCGGTGTTGGGGAGCAGCGCGACGAACTCATCCCCACCGAGTCGCGCCAGCACGTCGCCGCCTCGAACCGCGGCTCGCATCCGGTCCGCCGTCTCCTGGAGCACGCGGTCGCCCGCATCGTGGCCCATCGAGTCGTTGATCTCCTTCAGGTCGTCGAGATCGATCGCGGCGATGCCGATCGAGGTTCCCGAGCGCCGGGCCCGGATCAGCTCGCGGCGGGTCGCTTCGGTCCAGCCCCGTCTGTTGAGGAGCCCGGTGAGATGGTCGATAACCGCCTCGTGCCGCAGACGTTCGGTCAGTCGTTGGGTCTCGCGGGTCACGGCGCGCAGCGATCCGGCGACGCTCACTCCGACGAACACCAGCAGGGCGGCGCTCCCCCAGTCCACCGGATAGGCCGGGGGCCCGACTACGAGCATCGGCAGGAACGACGATCCCGCCAGCACCACCATGCCCGCGATCAGCTCGCGGTCGGTGGCCTGCACCCCGAACCAGATCATCGCCATCATCATCAGCACCGAGTAGCCGGAGGCCGGCCCTCCCGTGTACGCCTGCATCAATGCGAGGGCCGGGATTCCCCCGAAAGCGCCGAGGTAGAAGAGGACGCGGTTTCGGCGGGAAACGGTGGTCACGATCAGTGGCGCGACGCAGCCACCTGCCGCGCCGATGAAGAACACGGGCCGGTGGGAGGCGAAGTCCGTCGCCGTCGCGATGCCGATCGGCACGACGTTGCCGAGCATCGCGTAGTGCATCGCCCGCATCCGCTGTCTGGCGTTGAAGCGCAGTGGCCCCATCGCCCTGGTTGTCGGCTGAAGCGGTCAATCCTGGAATCATCGGCCGTCTCTCCCGGGCAACCGTCTAACCGGGTTTCGCGTCGGCGGGCGCCTTCTTGTGGTCAGCCCCCCGGTCGCCCTACGACGGTCAGATCACGCGGTCCGCGGCCATCGCCCCGAAGAGCAGCGTCAGATAGGCAAGGGAGGCGAGGTGGAGGCGGACGGCCGCCGCCGCCGACGGCCGCACCAGCAGGGCCGTCGCGAGGCCGATGAAGCCGGCCCCGAGCACCAGCGCGGCCGCCAGGTAGAGGGGCCCGAACAGCCCGGTGAGGAAGGGGGCAACGGTGAGCGCCACCAGGGCGATCGCGTAGACCAGGATCTCGCGGCGGGTGACCAGATCGCCGCGGGCGACCGGCAGCATCGGGATCCCGGCGCGGTCGTAGTCGTCCTTGACCAGCAGCGACAGCGCCCAGAAGTGGGGAGGCGTCCAGAGGAAGACGATCGCGAACGGGTACAGGGCGTCGAGGGTCAGCCCGCCGGTGGCCGCGGCCCAGCCGACGAGCGGCGGGACGGCGCCGGCGGCGCCGCCGATGACGATGTTCTGCGGGGTCAGCGGCTTCAGCCACAGCGTGTAGACGAACACGTATCCGAGCAGCCCCGCGAGGGCGAGCGCCGCGGCGGCGACGTTGACGGCGACTGCCAGCTCGACGATCGACAGCACGCCCAGCGCAATCCCGAAGACGAGGCCGTGCATGGGCTCGATCCGCCCGGTGACCAGGGGCCGGGCGCAGGTTCGCGCCATCCGCGCGTCGCGGTCGCGCTCCAGGTAGTGGTTGATGGCCCCGGCGCCGCCGGCGGCGAGATAGCCGCCGAGCATGGTGCAGAAGATCGTGATCAGGCCCGGGCCGGACGGGTCGGCGACGAACATCGTCGCGACCGTGGTCGCCAGCAGCAACGAGATGATCCGCGGCTTGGTGAGCGCGAGGTAGTCGCGCGCCAGCTCGGCGAGCGGGCGGCGCGAGGGCGGCGACAGGGCCGCCTGTCCCAGGGGCGCGGCGGCGCCCTCCGCGGCGCCCCCCTCGATCGCCGGGCCGCGCACCAGATCGCCCGTCTTGGTCGCGCTCTCCATGGTCGTCAGGCCGTGACCGCCTGGGTGTCCGCGGTTCCGGTCTCCCTCAGACGCCCTCGAGCTTCCACGGGCACCTCGACCAGCGAGGCGGCCGCGTAGACGACGGTCGCCCAGAGGATAGTGGCCAGGGTCAGGTGGGCGACGACCAGCGAGGGGTGCTTTCCGAGCCACACGTTCAGCGCCCCGAGCAGGATCTGGCAGCCGAGCAGCAGCGGGATGACCGCGAAGGCGGGGTTGGGGACGCGACGCCTCCAGGCCACCGCGGTCATCGCCAGGACGGCGATCGTGGTCAGGTACATGAGCAGCCGGTGGGTGAGCTGGATGTCGACCAGGCGCCCGTAGGAGAACGGCATGAACTTGTCGAGGCAGGTGGGGAACTGCTCGCCGCACGCCAGGTGCGCCCCGAGCACCGGTTGGTTGGCGGTGCCCTCGCCCTCGGTGCCGGCCACGTAGCCGCCGGCGACGATGGTCGCGAGCAGAAGCACCGTCGCGGCCGCGGCGGTGGCGCGCAGGGCGCGCGAGCCATCGACGGCCGGCGCGCCCGGCGCCGGCTGGGCGATCCGGCGAAGGGCGATCAGCAGGCCGAGGAGAAGCATCGCCAGCCCCAGGTGGGCGGCGACCAGCGCCGAGTGCAGCCCGTGCTCGACGGTCAGGCCCCCGAGCGCCGCCTGGGCGAGGACCAGGATCCCGGCCGCCACCGTCCCCCGCACCAGCCACCGCCGCTCGCGAAGTCGCCGGAAGGCCTGGAACGCTAGCGCGGCGAGCAGCACCACGACCACGGTCGCCACCAGGCGGTGGCTGAACTCGATCACCTGGTGCTCCTGGAGGAAGGGCAGCAGCCGGCCGCCGCAAAGGGGCCAGCCATGGGTGCCGCTTCCGGCCGCCCCGCAGCCGAGGCCCGAGTCGCTGACTCGGACCACCCCGCCCAGCACGATCAGCGCGAAGGTGGCCACGATGGTCGCGGCGAGGAGGCGGCGGAAGCGGATCAGGGCGTCCACCTCGCCGCGAGGGGCGACGCGGTGCATCACGGTCAGGCTACCGGGGTGTCGCCCGAGGCTTGCTCGCCGCCGCCGTCGTCCCCGCCGGCTGTCTGGACCGGCTCCGGCTCGGGTGCGGCCGGCTCGGAAGGCTGGGCCGGCGCGGGTGGCGTCCAGCTCTCGGTGCGGTCGCGGATCGCCGTGCGGATGTCGCGCAGCGGCTCGGCGCTGCGCACGTCGGGGACGGCGTCGAAGTTGTGCTCGGGCGGCGGCGAGAGCGCGAACCACTCCAGGGTCGCCCCGCCCCAGGGGTCGTGCCCGACCCGAACCCCGTGCCCGTAGCTGTGGGCGGCGTTGCCCAGCTCGAGCAGGATCCCGATCGCGACCACGAAGGACGCGATCGAGGCGACCAGGTTGAAGCCGTCCACCCCGGTGTCGCCGAAGAACTTGTAGATGTCCACCGGCTGCGCCTTGACGCCGGCGAAGAACGCCATCAGCACGTAGACGTAGAGGCCGATGAGGATCGTCCCTGCGCTTGCCCTTCCGAGGCTCTCGCCCATCGTCCGTCCGGTCAGTTTCGGGAACCAGTAGTGAAGGGCGCTGAACCCGCCCAGGACGACCCCGCCGACGAAGACGGCGATCGTGCCGGCCTGGGCCGCGGTCGTGTTGTCGAGCTGCCAGCCGACCGCGATCACCGAGCACGCGAGCTCGATCGCCAACCCGATGGTCAGGGCGCTGATCGCCCCCACCGCGAAGACCGGCGCGGCCCGCATGTGGAGCGTCCCGTCCCACAGCGTCGCGATCCAGTTGAAGATCAGCAGCCCGACCGGCACCACCAGGGCGAGCGCGAACAGCATCGCGAACGCCTCGAAGCTGAACCCGATCGGGGCCGGGTACATGTTCTGCATCCACGCCAGCGGCCCCAGCACCGCGATCGCCAGCAGGGAGATCATCGCCGCCCGGTGGCTGAACAGGGGCTTGCGGGCGAAGGTCGGCAGGACGTCGGAGATCACGCCACCTGCGAATACCAGGACGAGCATGTAGGCGCCGGTGAAGAAGAACCAGGCGAGATGCTCGTAGAGAAGCGGTGCCCCGCCCTCGCCCGCGTTGAAGAAGACCCCGCCGTAGTGGCGGTCGATGAACAGCATCGTCAGCGCCGCCAGCATCACCGGGCCGATCACCAGCATCAGGTACCCGCTGACGCCCGCTGCCCAGGTGAAGATCGGGACTCGCCGCCAGGCCATCCCGGGCGCCCGTAGGTTGTGGAGCGTGGCCACGAGGTTGACCGCGAAGCACACGAAGCCGAGGATCGCCAGGGCGGTGCCAACCACCCAGGTGTCGACGCCGCGGGTGTTCAGGAAGATGTTCTCCGACAGGGGCGGGAAGGCGGCCAGGCCGGCCTCCGACGGCCGGTAGAGGAAGCTGGCGTAGATGGTCGCGCCCCCGGCGATGTAGAGCCAGAACGAGAGCAGGGAGAGGCGCGGGAAGGCAACCCCGCGCGAGCCGATCTGCAGCGGCACGATGTAGGAGATCAACCCGAAGACGAGCGGGATCGCGAACAGCACCACCGCCGTGACCCCGAACGTCGACAGGATCCGATCGAAGATCTGCGGCGGGATCGCGGTGTTCTCGGGGACGATCAGCTGGACGCGGATCAACACGAATTCGACCACCGCCAGGGTCAGGAAGGTCAGCGATGCCCCCAGGTAGAGGATCCCGACCGACTTGTGGTCGGCGGACGTCGCGCGCTCGACCCAGCCGGGTCGGCGCCGGGGGATCTCCTCGGTGACCAGCTCCGGGCGGGCGGGGACCACGGTGGCGGGGGGCGTCACGGCGTCGCCGCCCCCTGGGCGGCGCCCTTCCGGACCGTTCGCTGCACGAAGTGCTGGGCGGCCGCGATCTGGAGCCTCTTCAGCCTCACGAAGAGCCGGTACCGCTCCGGGCTGACCACCGTCACCCACGACCGCATGACGGCGTAGGAGGTCCCCGAGTAGAAGGTCGACTGGCCCCGGTAGGTGCCTTCGCGGTCGGCGCGGAACCAGGTGTCGGTGACGTGGCCGGGGACGGCGTCCACCTGGCCGCCGAGCGCCGGCACGAACCAGCGATGGTCGACGTCGGTGGAGGTGATGTGGAGGATCACGGTCGTGTCGACGGGCACGACCAGCTGGTTGTAGGAGAAGGCGGAGTAGGGGGGCTGCTCAATCTGCTGCGGATACTCGAAGCGCCACAGCCAGCGCTGGCCGACGACGTTGATCTCGAGCGGCCTGGTGTCGGCTGGAACGCTGAGGCTGCCGGTCTGGGCGACCAGGTCGCTGGATGCGCTCAGCCCCCGGCCGGTGGTCGGCTGGACGTCCCGGGCGTTGCTGGTGATCACGATCCCGAACACGAACAGGCCGACGGCGATCACCGCCAAGGGGACCGCGGGCCGCAGGAAGGCCCCCGGCCTGGCGGCGAAGCGGCGCGGCGTCCGCCCCCGGCGGGCCCGGAAGCGAAGCAGCGCCGCCCCCAAGAACAGGTGGATCGCGAGGATCGCCAGCGCCGCCACCGCGATCGCCACCCAGTAGGCGGTGCGGATGTCGTGGGCGTTGGGCGAGTGCCCCGGCCGCGGAGCGAGGACCGTCGCCTGGGCCGGCGTGGCGAGGACCGCCAGCGTCAACGCCAGCAGGGCCAGGGGAAACACGAGACGGCGAAGGGTCGTCCAGGGCGCCAAGGCGCGAGCATTCTAATCGGGGGAACAATTCCGACGACATCCTCCGCTCCGCGTCCGGTGTCGCCGGGTTCGGGCGCCAGCGTGGCGGCGGGTTGACACGCTCGACCCGGGACTTCGTCCCTCGCTCGGCACGTGAACCTATACTCGCCCCGCTTTGGGCCCACACCGCCGCTCGCGAAGCTCGCCGCTGAAGCCGCTCGTGCGGGCAGGCGCCGTCGCCACGCTCGCCTGCGCCGTGCTGATCCCCGTCGCCCGCCGACGGCTGGGCGCCCCGGCGCCGGTCACCGCCGCGGCCGCGGCGGCGGGCCCGTTTGCGCTGGCGGTGCTGCTTCCTCGCACCAAGGGCCGCGACGCGGCGCTGTTCGGGCTCCAGATGTGGGCTTTCACGGTCATCCACGAGCTCCCGTATGACGATCCGCAGCGGCTTCGGCGCCGGCTGCGGGTTCGCTATCCGATCCGGGCGGACCGGGCGATCGGCCTCGGAGAGCTGCCGAACGTTCGCCTCCAGCGCGCCTTGTCGCGATCCGGCGAAGTCACCCGGCTCGATCGGATGCTCGCCGTCATCCACTGGGCCTGGTTCGTGGAGCCGCATCTGGCGCTGGCCTGGATCCTGGTCCGCCACAACGACGGCTTCCCCCGCGCGGCGAGGCAGATGGCGGCCGCGTTCGACCTCGGCTGTGCCGTGTACTTCGCGCTCCCGACCGCGCCGCCCTGGTGGGCCGCGCAGGAGGGCGTGATGGAGGATGAGCTGGGTCTCGACGGCGACCAGCCCCGCCCGCCCGTGCGCCGGGTGATGGTCGAGGCCGGGGAGCGCTCCTGGGGCCGGGCGTGGCCGGCCCTATACGGGTCGCTCGGCGGCAATCCCTGGGCGGCGATGCCGTCGCTTCACTTCGCCACCTCGCTGCTGGCGGCGATCCTGCTCTCGGAGGCGGGCCCCCTCGCCGGGGCCGCCGGCTGGACCTACGCGGTGACGCTCGGCTTCGCGCTCGTCTACCTCGGGGAGCACTACGCGATCGACCTGGTCGCCGGCGCCGGCCTGATCGCCGCCGTGCGGCGCGGCGAGCCCCTCGGCGAGCCGCTGGCTCTACGGATCAGCGATGCCGTGCAGCGGCTCGAGCGGGTCGCCAACGGCTGACGCGCCTGCAAGTATTCGGGGGGATGGGGAGCGACCCGGAGGCGGTCGATCGGGATCTCGTCGATCAGGAGGACGAGGCCGGCGAGCCTTCGTTCTTCGCCGACCCGAAACGACTGGCGCAGACGATCGTCGTGGTGCTCGTCCTGGTCGCGGCGATCTACGTGCTGCTGCCGAAGCTCGTCGGCATCCAGGGAGCGGTCGCCAGGCTGGCCGACGCGAACCCGGCCTGGGTCGCCGTCGCGGTGGCCTTCGCCGTGCTCATGTTCTTCTCCTACGTGGCCCTGTTCCGCGGCGTGGTCGGCGAGCGGGTGCTGCACCTGGAGTGGCGCGAGTCCTACCAGATCACCATGGCCGGCCTGGCGGCGACGCGGCTGTTCTCGGCCGGCGGCGCCGGCGGCATCGTGCTCACCTACTGGGCCCTGCGCAAGGCGGGGATGCCGCGCCGCCAGACCGCCTGCCGGATGGTCGCCTTCCTGGTTCTGCTGTACGCCGTCTACATGGTGGCGCTGGTGGTGTTCGGCGTCCTGCTGCGCACCGGCGTTCTCAGCGGCGCCAGCCCCGTCGGCCTGACGATCGTGCCGGCGGCGATCGCCGGCGCGGTGATCGCGGTCTTCCTGCTGATCGCCCTGATCATCCCCGAGGATGTCGAGCGCCGCCTGGCGAGCTTCGCGCAGGGCTACCGGTTCAGGCGCTGGGCGCAGCGCCTGGCCAGCGGTCCGGCGACCCTGGCGAGCGGCACCCGGACGGCGATCGCCTTCGTCCACGCCCCCTCTCGCGGCGGGATCGCGGTAGCCGGGGCGATCGGGTTCTGGGCGGCGAACATCGGCATCCTCTGGGCCTCGTTTCACGCCTACGGCGTCCACGTACCGCTCGGGGTCGTGGTGCAGGGGTTCTTCGTCGGCATGGTCGCCAACCTGTTCCCCTTCGCCCCCGGCGGGGTCGGTGCCGTCGACGCCGGGCTGATCGGCACCTTCGTCCTCTTCGACCTGCCCAGCTCCAGCGTGTTCGCCGCGGTGCTCACCTACCGGCTGATCGCCTTCTGGCTCCCGATCCCACCCGGAATGGTCGCCTTCCTGCAGCTTCGCAGGACGGTCGCCCGCTGGGAGGAGGAGCGGGCCGGCGCCCCGGTGGGGGCCACGATCGCGGAATCGCTGCCCGGCGCCGCCATTACTTCAGAAAGTAAAGTATGATCTTGGAAGACGAAACGGAACGGGTCCGGAGGGAGACTGAGCGCAAGTGAACGAGAAAGCGAAGCGCAAGTGAACGAGAAACGAGTCGAGAACGTGATCATCGTCGGTGGGGCGTGCGCCGGCTACACGGCGGCGGTCTACACCGCTCGGGCCGAGCTCGAGCCGCTGGTGATCGAGGGCTTCGAATGGGGCGGCCAGCTCCAGAACACGACCGACGTCGAGAACTACCCGGGCTTTCCGGACGGGATCATGGGGCCGGAGCTGATGCAGCACTTCCGCGCCCAGGCGGAGCGGTTCGGCACCAGGTTCATCAGCGACGACGCGACCCGGATCGAGCTCTCCGACGACGGTGTCCATCGCGTCTGGGTGGGCGACACCGAGCACCTGGCGAAGAGCGTCATCCTCGCGATGGGCGCCGAGCCGAAGCGTCTCGGGATTCCGGGCGAGATGGAGCTCGCCGGTCGCGGCGTCTCCACCTGCGGGGTCTGCGACGGGGCCTTCTTCAAGGGTGCGAAGGTCGCGGTGATCGGCGGCGGCGACTCGGCGATGGAGGACTCGATCTTCGTCTCGAAGTTCGCCTCCGAGCTGGCGATCGTCCACCGCCGCGACGAGTTTCGAGCCTCCAAGATCATGGTCGAGCGGGCGCGCGAGCGCGAGAACATCAGCTTCAAGACGCCCTACGTCCCGGAGGAGTTCATCGCCGGCGACGACGGCAAGATCGCCAAGGTCCGCCTGCGCCACGCGGAAACCGGGGAGATCGAGGAGATCGAGGTCGGCGGCGCCTTCGTGGCGATCGGCCACACGCCCCGCTCCGAGCTCGTGCGCGACCAGGTCGAGGTCGACGAGGCGGGCTACGTCCTGACCCGCGACGGCTCCACTCGCACCAACCTCGCCGGCGTGTTCGCGGTCGGGGACCTGGTCGACCACACCTACCGCCAGGCCGTGACCGCGGCCGGCACCGGGTGCATGGGCGCGCTCGACGCGGAGTGGTACCTGCGCGACGTGCCGCCCTCGCCGGAGGCCCACTGGGCCGGCAAGGCGGGTGAGGCCCAGGGGCAGGAGCAGGTCGAGGCGGAGCCCGTCCGCTAGCCCCGGCGCCCTATCGGGCGGCTCGAGGCTAGCCGCCGATTTGGCAACGCCCGGGGAGAGTCCTCACCACTCGCTCGCCCGGCCGCAGCGCGATCCGGGTCTTGCGCTTGTTGTTCGAGTCGTCCGACTCGCGCAGCAGGTTGTCGGGGTCGCCGGTCGAGACGAGGCAATAACGCCCGGCCTTGACCCCGCTCACGTCCAGCTCCTGGCCCGGCAACCCGTAGTAGTACTCGTCCGCCCAGCCGATCGAGATTCCCAACGTCGAGCCCTCGTCGCAGCCGCCGCGCGGGTAGTAGTCGCGGCCAGGCGAGCCCGGCAGGTTCGGAAACACGGGGTCGCTGTCGACGGTGCAATAGGCGACCTTGCTCGCGCTGGCGACCGTCTTCTTGGTGCGCAGCCGCCGCAGCTCGTAGCGGGCGAGGTCGAAGACGTTCCAGTGTCCGGCCCGCGGGTCGTATCGCTTGCAGCCGAACCGGAAGTGCTCGGAGCGAGTGTCGGCATCGCGCTCGAAGACGCGGTCCCCGTTCGCGTCGAGAAAGACCCGCTGCAAGGCGTCGCGGTCGTTGTCCGGGTTGCCGTCCTGGTCGCAGCCGTGCGAGCTGGCGCTCGGATAGATCTCGAGCGGGCCCTGGCCCTTGTTGGCGATCCGGTTCGTGAGCCTCAGCAGCACCTTGCCCCCCGACGCTTTGATCCTCAGGTCGCCAGAGTCGATCCGCATCGTGGCGAGGTCGGGAAGCAGCCGGTGCAGCCGGGCCGCCGCCTGGCTCGGCGCCCCAGCCTGGATCGCGAGCACCGCGATGCCGGCGGCAAGCGGAGCGCCGAGGAGGCCGAAGATGGATCTCGAGATGGGCACCGGGTTCGTGCTCGAAGGCGACGCCGCCAGGAAGATCGGAGGTTACCGCCCCCTGAGGGGCTCGCCTGAATCGGTGGCGGCAACCGCGGGCGGCCCCTCGGTAGAGTTGAGCGCGGCCCCATCAACGACCGCAGAAGAGAGGGTGTCGATGGCTGTAGTTGAGGTTCCCAGAGTCAAGGTCGAGGACGTCGGGCTGAGCCCGTTCGGCGAGTTCGACGAAGCGAATCAGACCTGGCCCCGCGGTGAGCGCCCGGCGGCGATCCGGGCGGCCGCCTCCGAGTTCAGGGCCCGATTCGCGACCCGGGAGAATCGCGTCCGCGCCGTCCGCACGGTCGACATCGCCTCGGCCGGGTACCCGCTCAAGTTCGCCTTCGGCGGCGCGGCGAAGGGGCCAAACCCGTACGTCAACATCATCAACCGGCTCCAGGTCATTCAGTTCGAGGGATTCGACGGCCGGCTGAAGACGCTCGCCTACGAGCCCACCGTGCCCGAGGGGCCGGCCGAGGCCCCCTACTACGCGCAGCAGATCGAGAAGCTCGGCGAGTTCCTCTCGTACAAGGTCCTGGCGACGATCTGGAACCACCCCGACGAGGCGCTCGCCAAGGTCGGGCTGCGCCCCGAGGAGGTGGACTACGTCAGCTTCGACCACCTGCACGTCCAGGATCTGCGCTTCGTGCTCGGCACCACCGAGCCGATCCCCGGCGAGCCGACGCCCCGGGCGCCGCTGTTCCCGAACGCGAAGCTGATCGCGCAGCGCAAGGAATGGGACACGTTCGCCTCCCTGCACCCCATGCAATGGGCCTGGTACGTGGAGGACGGGACGAAGGACCTGATCACCGACAACGTCGTCCTGGTCGAAGGGGACGTCGAGCTCGGCAAGGGCGTGGCGCTCGTCTGGACCCCCGGCCACACCGACGGCAACCATTCGCTCTGCATCAACACCGACGAGGGGGTGTGGGTCTCCTCGGAGAACGGGGTCGCCGCCGACTCCTGGCATCCGCACCTGTCGAGGATCCCAGGCGTCCGCAGGACGGCCGAGTTCTTCGGACGCGAGGTGATCCTCAACTCGAACACCCTCGAGGACTCGATCGACCAGTACGACTCGATGGTCAAGGAGAAGGCGCTCGCGGATCCCAACCGGCGGGATCCCAGGTATCGGAACGTCTTTCCCTCGTCGGAGATGGCGAGCTGGAAGCGGCAATGGCCGGTGGTGCCGACCTTCGTCTACGGGGGCATCAACTGCGGGGCGATCGAGCGCCCGGCCTCCGGGAACGGCGCCGCCGCCTGAGCTGACCGCGCACACGGCTGTCGCCAACTCCCGGGTGTAGGATCGATTCGCCCGGGGGAACTGACCATCAACCGGCTCGCACATCACAGAGCGTGGGCTTGCGGGGCGCTCGCAGCCTCGTTGGGCGTTGGCTTGGCGGGCGTCTTCGCGATCTCGGCGCAGGGAGCGTTCCACCTCACCGTGGTCAGCAGGACCTCGGGCGGGGTCGCCGCCAACGGCTACAGCACCACGGAGGGCGCTGGCGGGGCGATCTCGCACGACGGCCGGATGGCCGCCTTCGAGTCGGACGCCGCCAATCTTCCACACGGCGACGGCTCCACCTTCCGCTGCTACGTCCGTAACCTCGAAACCGGGAGGACCCGTCTCGTCAGCGTCACCAGCAAGGGCGTCCCCGCCACCGGCGACACCGCCAGCCCCGCGATCTCGGCAAACGGGCGCCTCGTCGCCTTCTACGGCGACGGGAACGGGTTGCCCGGCGCCAACGGCCAGGGCCAAGTATGGGTCCACGACCTCAAGACGGGCACGACGAGGCTCGCGTCCAGGGCCAACAACGGCGATCCCGCGACCGGCGGCAACAGCGCGTATCCCTCCTTGTCGGGCGACGGGCGCTTCGTCGCCTTCGAGTCGTATGCGTCGAATCTGCCGGGTGCGGAGGCGAGCACGGACCTGGTGTATATCCGGGATCTGAAGGAAGGCAAGACGCTCGTGGGGAGCCGGACCGGCGCCGGATCCTCGGCCTTCGGTGACGTCTACGGCCAGCCGCTCTCCTCGGACGGCCGTCGCCTGGCCTTCTTCGCGAACGATGCCGACCTGCCTCACGGCGGCGACGGCTTCGATCACGTCTACGTGCGCGACCGCGGCAGCGGCAACGTCAGGCTCGTGGACCGGACGAGCAACGGGACAGTCGCCAACGGTGAAAGCGACGATGTCTCGATCTCCGGCGGGGGGCGGTTCGTCGCCTTCGACTCCGAGGCGAACAACCTGCCGGGCGGCAGCGGGCCGGGGGAGCAGTCCTATCTGCGCGACCTGAAGCGGGGCAAGACCAAGCTGGTCAGCCAGAGCAGCGCCGGGCAGCCCCAGGACGGCTACGCGTATTACCCGCACGTCTCGGGCGACGGTCGCTACGTCGCCTTCTACGCCGATGGGAGCAATCTCCCGGGTGGCGACGGCTCTACCGACCAGATCTACCTCCGCGACATGCGCAAGGGCAAGACGCGCTTGATCAGCAAGGCCGCCGACGGCGATCCCGCCAACGCCTACGCCGAGTACCCGTCGGTCTCGCTCGACGGTCGCTGGGTCCTGTTCTACAGCGGGGCGACCAACCTCGGCGGGAATCCCAGCAACCAGAACGTCTTCCGGGCCGGCCCGATCGGCTAGCCCGAAAGCGAGAAGGCCTCCCGAAGGAGGCCTTCCACGCCGCTCGTCAAACCGAGCTGTCAGGCGTCGGTCAGCCCTTCTTGTAGACCGCCTGCAACAACAGGGTGCAATTGCTGCGATGGCCGAGGTTGCTCTCGAACGGCCCCCCGACCGGCAGCACCGGCTGGAACAGGAGCTGCTCGGTGCTCCCCGACTGGCACTTCAGCAGCGAGGTCTTCCGCGACTTGATCGCCAGGTAATCGTTCTTGTCCACGTGCTGGTGGACGTGGAACGTCTGGATCTCGTAGTCGTTTCCATGGACGCTGCTCTTGTAGTTGATCTTCTCCCCCCGATCGACGATCTTGGCCTTGCCGTCGGAGCCGTTCAGGTTCTTCGCGCGCCCGAGCTCGAATCGGAAGCTTCCCTTCGCGAGCGCCACCAGCTTCAGCTTCACGATCGTCCCGTCCTTGGGTGCCTTCCGGTTGCCGCCCGGGGAGCCCGTGTCCAGGTACTGGACCGCGACCCGGTCGCACGGCTTCGACGCGTCGAGCGGGTTCGCGTCCTGCTGGCAGTTCCTGGTGGCGGTCGGCTGGGTGACGGATCCGTTGCTGTTGCGCAGGTCCGAGCCGAACTTGGTCGCCGCCTGCGCGGCAGCCGCGAGGCCGAGCAGCGCGACCAGCGCGGTGCCGGCGAGCAGACCGAGCCTCACCCGAGCACTCGGCCGGTGCCCGCGTTCCCTGGTTGCCATTGCTACCTCCATTGGTGGTTGGTGCCCGCTTCGAAACGCCAGCCTACCCCCGATGCCCGCTGGGGGATCAGGCGCCCGCCTCGGCGCGAAGCGCCGAGGCAATGCGGTATCGCTCCTCGCCGAGCTCGGCGCGCAGCGCTTCCAGGCAGCCGAGCACCCGGCCCGGGCCGATCGCGCGCGCCCACTCGAATGGCCCCCGAGGCCAGTTGAAGCCGAGGCGCATCGCCGTGTCCACGTCCTCGGCCATCGCCGCCCCCTCCTGGACTGCGAAGTGGCCCTCGTTGACGATCTGGCAGAGGATCCGACCGAGGACGAGCCCCGGGACGTCTCCGTCCACCCACTCGACGTGCTTGCCGACCGCGGCGAAGTGCCGGCCGGCCGCCGCCAGGGCCTCCGGCGTGGTGGCGCGGCCGCGGACGATCTCCACCAGCCTCGCCTCGGCGAGGTTCGGCAGCGCGACGTACCCGACCGCCGTCCCGCCCGGGTCGAGGCGGGCGAGGCCCCCGCGCATCAGGCTGCACGCCGTGAACTCTCGCTCCTCGATCAGCTCGGGGTCGGCGGACGGCACCGGGGCGTCGCGGTCGCCCCCGCTCGGCGACGGGTCGTCGGGCCGATGGGATCCGGCGTCATAGTCGTAGTAGCCGCGGCCGGTCTTGCGACCCAGACGTCCGGCCGCCACCATCCGCGCCTGGATCGGATGCGGCTGCCAGCGCGGCTCGTGAAAGCTCTGCTCCCAGAACGACTTCGCGACCTCGAAGTTGACGTCCACCCCGACCAGGTCCATGAGCTCGAAGGGGCCCATTCGAAAGCCGCCGCCGATCCGCACGATGCGGTCGATCTGGCCGTGGGAGGAGATTCGCTGACCCAGCAGCCGAAGCGGCTCGAGCATGAACGGGCGAGCGACGCGGTTGGCCACGAAGCCGATCCCGTCGGCGGCGCGAATCGGCTCGCGTCCCATCGCCCGGGCGACGTCGGTCGCCGCGGCCAGCGTCTCCTCGGACGACTGATCGCCGGCGACCACCTCGACCAGCCGCATCAGCGGCGGCGGGTTGAAGAAATGCATGCCACACGTTCGCTCGGGCCGTTCGAGGCCGGCGGCGATCGCCGTCACCGAGAGCGACGAGGTGTTGGTGGCGAGGATCGTCTTCGGGCCGCACGCCTCGGCCAGGCCGGCGAACAGGCTGCGCTTCAGCTCGAGGTCCTCCGGCGCCGCCTCGATTACCAGGTCGCAGCCCGCGAGACCTTCGAGCTCGCGGGCCTCGCGAAGCCTCGCCGCGGCGGCCTCGGCGGCGGCCGGTGTCCAGCGACCTCGCTCGGCCCCCCGGGCGAGCGACTCGCGAAGCTGGGAGGCGCCGCCGGCCAGGGCATCCTGGTCCGGGTCGTGGAGGTAGGTGTCGAACTCCCCCAGGCAGGCGAGCTGGGCGATCCCGGCGCCCATCGTTCCCGCCCCGGCAACGCCGATGCGGCCGACGGCTCGCCCGTCCGGGCTGTCCCCGACCGCGACCACGGTCGGTGATTATCGCGATTGGGCGGCGCGCGGCGGCGCGACCCCGGATCGGCGCCAGCGCGTAGAGTGGTCGGCGCGGGGATGAGGGGAACGTCTCGAATGATTCGGGCCGGTTGGCTGCTCGCGGCGGCGCTGACCGTTTGGCTGCTGCTCGTCGCCCCGGCCGCCGCCCGGGACGCGGTCGCCACGGTGAGGGCTCCGGATGGGCCGGGCCCGGCGAAGTTCGATCGGGTTTCGGTCCACAAGTTCGGTCCGGCGACCGGCGACAAGGTGCTCGTGCTGATGCCCGGGACCCAGGGCGGCGCCGGGGACTTCACCTTGACCGCCCGCTACCTCGTCGATCGGATCGCGGGACTTCAGGTCTGGGCGATCGACAGGCGCACCCAGGCGCTCGAGGACACCACCGTCTTCAGGCGCGCGCTGCGGGAGAAGGTCAGCCTTCAGCACGCCTTCGACTACTACCTCGGGTGGCTCGCCGGAGCCAGCCCCCCGAACCACTTCCAGTTCCTCGACGCCAACTCGTTCCCATTCGCCCGCCAGTGGGGGATGAAGGTCGCCCTGCGCGACGCCCACGCGGTCGTCAGGCAAGCCAGGGCGGGGGGCCGTCGCGAGGTGGTCCTCGGCGGCCACTCGCTGGGGGCGTCGCTGACCCTCGCCTACGCCGCCTGGGACTTCGGCGGTCGGCCCGGCTACAGGGACCTGGACGGGATGGTGCTGATCGACGGTGGCCTGCTGGGGAGCTTCGATGCCTATGACCTCGCGCAGGCCAAGCAGGCGGTCGCCGATCTGCGACAGGCGAACCCCTTCAGCGACCTGATCGGGCTCGGCTTCCCGGAGGTCGCCGGCCTGTTCGGCGAGGTCGCCGGCCTCTACGCGAAGCTGGCGCCGACTGAGGAGGCGACCACTCTCCAGGGCTTTCCCCTGCTTCCGGCGGACCTCAATCCGCCGTTCGCCGTCACCGATCGGGCGCTCCTGGGGTACGCCTTCGACCGCAACACCTCCCCGCTCGGCGCCGACCTCCAGCTCAACGGCGGCCACCTCGCGCCTTCGGGCGACCCTCGCGACTGGATCGACGGTGGGGTGACCCCGGTGCGGCGGATCGCCGAGACCTTCGGCCAGGAGCCCTCGAACTCGATCGAGTGGTACTTCCCGAAGCGGCTGACGATCGACACCAACGGCGCCGACCAGCTCCGCGACAACGCGGTCGCCCGCTATCTCGGCCTGCGGCTCCTCCACACCAGCCAGGTCGACCTGCCCCTCTACGCGCTGCAGACCGACCTCACCGGGGGCCACGTGCTCCAAGGCGCGCGGCGGTTCATCGACCGCTCCGCCACCACCAAGGCCGAATCGCGGCTGGTCGACGCCGATCCCCAGGAGAGCCACCTCGACCCGCTGATGGCCGTGCCGCCGAGAAACGCCTTCTACAGGACGGTCGTCCCGTTCCTGCGCCACAAGGTGTTCGGCGCTGTCAGCGCCCCTTGAACTCGGGCTTTCGCTTCTCCAGAAAGGCGTCCATTCCCTCGATCCGGTCCTCGGTCGCCATCGCCAGCTCGTAGAGGCGACGTTCGTGCTCGAGGCCGGCGCTCAGCCCGGCCTCGTCGGCGGCGAGCACCGCCTGCTTCGCCAGGCGGGTGGCGATCGGAGGCCGGCTGGCGATCCGCTGAGCGAGCTCGAGCGCCCGCTCCAGCCACTCCCGTTCTCCGGCGACCTCGTTGACCAGCCCCAGGCGCTCGGCCTCGCCAGCGTCGATCCGGCGCCCGGTCAAGACCAGCTCCATCGCGCGCTGCTTTCCGATCACCCGGGCGAGCCGCTGCGTGCCGCCGCCGCCGGGGATGATCCCGAGGGTGATCTCCGGCTGGCCTAGCTCGGCCGTCTCGGAGGCGACGATCAGGTCACAGAGCAGGGCCAGCTCGCAGCCTCCGCCGAGGGCGAAGCCGGAGACGGCCGCCACCAGTGGCGTCTTGCAGGCGGCGAGGCGGCGCCAGAAGGCGGCGGCCGGGTGTCTCAGGGACTCCTCGAAGCTGCGGTCCCGCAGCGCCGCGATGTCGGCGCCGGAGGCGAACGCCTGGTCGGATCCCGCGATCACGACGCAGCGGATCTCCGGGTCGGAGTCGAAGGCCTCGACCGCGGCCGCGAGCTCCTCCATTAGCTCGGGGGAGAGGGCGTTCCGCTCCTCCGGGCGGTTCAGGCGGCACAGGGCCACATGCCCATCGACGCTGGTCTCGATCAACGAGCTCACGCGTCGGCGCGCGGCGGGGTCATCGCGTTCACCCCGGTCGCCTCACGGCCGATGATCAGCTTCTGGATCTGTGAGGTGCCCTCGTAGAGGGTCGTGACCCGGGCGTCCCTCAGATAGCGCTCGACCGGATAGTCGTCGACGTAGCCGGATCCGCCGTGGACCTGGATCGCCAGGTTCGCGCACTCGACCGCCGACTCCGTGGCGTACAGCTTGGCGATCGACGTTTCGGCGGTGTTCGGCCTGCCCTCGTCCTTGAGGATCCCGGCCCGGCGCACCAGCAACCGCGCCGCGTCCCTGCGGACGACCATCTCGGCGATCATCTCCTGGACCAGCTGGAAGCTGGCGATCGGGACCCCGAACTGGCGCCGCTCGGTCGCGTACTTGGTCGACGCCTGGACGCAGCCCTCGCAGATCCCCACGCAGCCGGCGGCCACCGAGTAGCGGCCGGAGTCGAGCGCCGTCATCGCGATCTTGAATCCGTCGCCGACCTCGCCCAGCAGGGCGTCCTCGGGCACCTCGATTCCGTCGAAGGCCAGCGACGCGGTGTCCGAGGCGCGCAGGCCGAGCTTGCCGTGGATCTCCTGTGAGGAGAAGCCCTCGGTCGCGGTGGGGACCAGGAAGCAGGCGATCCCCCGGTGGCGCTTCTCCGGGTCGGTCTGGGCGAAGACCAGCGCCACCTCGGCGAAGTTGCCGAGCGAGATCCACATCTTCTGGCCGTTGATCCGCCAAACACCCCCGGCGAGCTCGGCTCTGGTGCGTATCGCCGAGGGGTCGGAGCCGGCGTCCGGCTCGGTCAGCGCGAAGCAGCCGAGCGCCTCCCCCGAGCACAGCCGCGGCAGCCAGCGGCGTTTCTGCTCCTCGCTGCCCCAGCGCTCGATCGAGCCGCAGACGAGCGAGGTCTGAACCGAGACCACCGTGCGCGCCGAGGAGTCGCCGCGGCCAACCTCCTCGACGATCAGCCCGTAGCTCAGGTAGTCGAGCCCCCGCCCGCCGTACTGCTCGGCGACCGGCGCCCCCAGGTACCCCATGTCGCCCAGCCGGCTGGCCAGCTCGCGGTCGAAGCGGGCGGCGCGATCGTTGTCCCGGGCCCGGGGAACGACCTCGTTGTCGACGAAATCGCGCGCCGTCTCCTGAATCAGGCGCTGCTCGTCGGTCAGATCGAGGTCCACGATCCTCGTCCTAGGTCGCGAGCGCCCGCTGAAGGGAGCGCTTGAACGCCTCCGCCGCCTCCGTGGTCCTCGGCCCCGGCGCCTCGAGCTCGTGACCGTCGATCGCCGCCACGGGCTGGACCTCGCGGACGGTCGAGGCGAGGAACGCCTCGTGTGTGGCGATCAGGTCGTCGACGCCGAACTCGCCCTCCTCGACGTGGAGCGATCGGACGATCTGCGCGCGGGTGATCGACTCGAGGATGCCGACCGAGATCGCCGGCGTCCTCAGGCTGCCCTCGGGGGAGACCCAGAAGATCGACGAGGTCGGTGCCTCGAGGACCGCCCCGTCGGGCGTCACCAGCACCGCCTCGTCGGCGCCGCGCGCCTGGGCGATTCGCGTCGCCTGCATGTTTCCTCCGTAGGAGAGCGACTTGACCCCGTTGAGGATCACGGTCGGCGAGTAGGTGACGGTGGCGAGGCGCACCGACGCGCCTCGCTCGGGGAGCTCCTCGATCAGCAGGATTCGCCGCCCGCCGCGGGTCAGGACGATCCGCAGCTGCGCCTCGCCGGCCCCGAACTCGGCCAGCAGCGCCTCGAGCTCCGTCTCGATCGCGGCCCGCTGAACCGGTAGCTCGATCGAAGCCGCCGAGCGCTCGAGGCGATCGAGATGCTCGATCAGCGCGAACGGCTCCCCGGCATAGAGGCGGATCACCTCGAACACCCCATCGCCGCGATAGAGGCCGTCGTCGGGGAGCGGGATCGTCGCCTCGGTGGTCGCGGAGATCAGCCCGTCGACGCTCGCCAGCTCGCTCGTTGCCATCGACGCGAGGCTATCCGAGGCGCGGCGGTGGACGCTTGCTCGATCGTCGGCGGCGATCCGGCTAGGTCGCCTCGGGGTTCTCGACGATCGTCGCGACGCCCTGGCCGACGCCCACGCAGAGCGCGGCGACGCCGTGGCGGGCGCCGCGCCGCCGCATCTCCCAGACGAGCGTCGTCAGCAGGCGGGCGCCGGAGCAGCCGAGTGGATGCCCGAGCGCGATCGCGCCCCCGTTGACGTTCAACCGCTCCTCCTCGATCCCCAGCTCCCCGGCGGAGGCGAGGACCTGGGCGGCGAACGCCTCGTTGATCTCGACCAGGTCGAGGTCGCCCACCTCCATCCCGGCGCCCTCGAGCGCTCGGCGGATCGCCGGCACCGGGCCGATGCCCATGTAGGCCGGGTCGACGCCCGCGATGCCGATCGAGACGATGCGCGCCAGGGGGCGGGCGCCGAGTGCCTCGGCGCGCTCGGCGGTGGTCAGCACGAGGCACGCCGCGCCGTCGTTGAGCGTGGACGCGTTGCCGGCGGTCACCGTGCCGCCGTCGCGGAAGGCGGGGCGCAGGCCGGCGAGCTTCTCCAGCGAGGTGTCGGCGCGCGGGCCCTCGTCTGCCTCGACTGCGACCGGACCGTCGCGACCGCCGGGGGGCGGCGCCTCGACCGGGATAAGCTCGTCGGCGAACCGCCCCTCCTGAGCGGCGGCCACGGCGCGAGCATGGCTTTGAAGCGCGAACCTGTCCTGCTCCGCGCGGGCGATGCCGTAGCGCTCGGCGACGTTCTCGGCCGTCTCGCCCATCGCCTCGGTCGAGTAGCGCTCCGCCATCTTCGGGTTGACGAGGCGCCAGCCGAGCGAGGTGTCGTGCATCGTCTGCGGCCCGCGCGGCAGCCCGGCCTCCGGCTTCGGCACCACCCACGGGGCGCGGCTCATCGACTCCGCGCCGCCCGCCAGGTAGAGGTCGCCCTCGCCGAGGCGCAGCGCCCGCGAGGCCTGGTTGACCGCCTCGAGGCCGGACGCGCAGAGCCTGTTCACGGTCACCCCGGGGACCTCGACCGGGAGGCCGGCCAGGAGCGCCGCCATCCGGGCGGCGTCCCGGTTGTCCTCGCCGGCCTGGTTGGCGGCGCCGAGGTAGACGTCGCGGATCTCGGCCGGGTCGATGCCGGTGCGCTCGACCGCCGCGGCGATCACACGAGCGGCGAGGTCGTCGGGCCGCACTCCCGCCAGGGCGCCGCGGTAGCGCCCCATCGGCGTGCGCACCGCGTCGATGACGAAAGCGTCTATGGTGTTCTCAGGGCCCATGGACTTCATTCTCCTAAGCCTGGGGATGATCGGCTTCATCGTCCTCGTCCTCGTCCTTTTGGCCCGGGCCTATCCGGGCAGCGGGGCCGATCTCGTCGATTGGCGCCCGACCCGCTCCTACGAGGACGAGGCGCGGCTGGAGACCGACGACATCGAGCAGATGATCGAGGCTCAGAACGCGATGCGCCGGCGGCGCGGCGAGCGCGACCTGACCCGAGCCGACGCATCCCGGATGGCGAGGGAGGACCAGGCGATCCGGGAGCGCCAGCGAAGCTCCTACGACGATCGGCTGGACGAGCTCGAGGACGAGCTCGGCGTCTGACGTGGCCGCCTCCCCGGCGTAGCCCGGCGTGGCGCGAGCGCTGATCGTCGGCTGCGGGTGCCGAGGCCAGGCGCTGGGGACGCGCCTGGTCGCCGCCGGCTGGCAGGTTCGCGGGACGACCCGCAGCGCCGGCGCCTCCGAGGACATCCTGGCGGCTGGGCTCGAGGCGGCGGTGGCCGACCCCGACCGGGTCGCCTCGATCCTCGACCAGGTCGGCGACGTGGCGCTGGTCTTCTGGCTGCTCGGATCGGCGGTCGGCGACCCCGAGACCGTGGCCGCCGTCCATGGCCCGCGTCTCGAGCGGCTGCTCGAGAAGCTCGTCGACACCCCGGTGCGCGGGTTCGTGTACGAGGCCGCGGGCCGCGTCCCGCGCCGCCACCTGGACGGCGGGGCCGAGCTGGTTCGGGCGGCGGGCGAGAGGTGGCGGATCCCGGTCGCCGCCGTCGAGGCGGACCCCGGCGATTGGGAGGCGTGGACCGAGGCGATGCTGGCCGCCGCCGAGCGGCTGCTCGGGGGCCGTGCCTGAGCCCGCCGCCCGTGCCAGAGGCATCGAAACAGAATCCCCTAAACTCGGATAAGGATTTATGCAATTAGGAACGGAGGTAAGCGAGATGGCCGATTACGCCAAGGACGTGCTGGTCGATACCGACTGGGTCTCCGAGCACCTCGGCGACGACTCGATCCGGATCGTCGAGGTCGATGAGAACCCGGCGCTCTACGCCGAGGCCCACATCCCCGGGGCGATCGGGTTCGACTGGAAGCGTGACCTCCAGGACCAGGTGAAGCGCGACTTCCTGGACCCGGTCAAGTTCGGCCGGCTGATGGGCGGACGAGGAATCTCCAACGACCACACGGTCGTCCTCTACGGCGATCGCAACAACTGGTTCGCGGCCTACACGTACTGGTACTTCCTCTACTACGGCCACGACAAGGTCAAGCTGGTGAACGGACCGCGGGAGAAGTGGATCTCCGAGGGACATGAGACGACAACCGAGGTGCCGAGCTACCCGGAGGCGAGCTTCGAGGCGAAGTCCGGCGACGAGTCGATCCGCGCCCGGCGCGAGGAGGTGCTCGAGGCGCTCAACAACGGCACCAGCCTGGTCGACGTCCGCAGCCCTCAAGAGTACTCCGGCGAGTTGATCGCGATGGCCGGCTACGAGCAGGAGGGCGCCCAGCGCTCCGGACACATCCCCGGCGCCGCCTCGGTGCCCTGGGCCCAGGCGGTGAACGAGGACGGGACCTTCAAGTCAGCGGATGAGCTCCGCGAGCTGTACACGTCAACGGGGGTGATCCAGGACGGCAACCCGGTGATCGCCTACTGCCGGATCGGCGAGCGCTCCGCGCACACCTGGTTCGTCCTCCACGAGCTCTTGGGCCTCGATGGGATCGAGAACTACGACGGCTCGTGGACGGAGTGGGGGAGCCTGGTCGACGTCCCGATCGAGAAGGACGTCTAGGCGCGCGACTACCGCAGCGCCTCGAGCCGCTCGAGGAGATCGGCCAGGATCCGGGCGGTGGCGCCCCAGATCAGGTGCTCGCCGACGACGTAGGTCGGGGTGCGGATCGGGACGCCGCGCCGGACCAGGCGGCGCATCGCGAACCCGGCCCGGAGCTCCTCGAGCCGGAAGAGCAGCACCGCGGCGACCTCGTCGGGGCTCGGCCGGAAGCGGAGGTCCTCGGGGATCAGGCCGACGAACGGGTGGACCTTGTAGCCGGTCACGAAGGTGCCCACCGGTGGCAGCGCGCCCACCACCTCGACCTGGGCCGGCTCGAGGCCGATCTCCTCGTGGGACTCGCGAAGGGCGGTCGCCAGCAGCTCCTCCTCGGCGGTGTCCTGGCGCCCTCCCGGAAAGGAGATCTCGCCGGCGTGGCGGCGCAGGTCGCGCCGGCGCTCCGTGAACACGAGCCCGGGGCTGGCCGGGTGCCCGAACATCGCCAGCAGCACCGCGGCGTCGGTGGAGCCCGGGGCGCGCATGGCCTGTGCCTCCTCGGGGGCGAGCAGGGCGCTGCTCAGCGAGCCGGCGAGCTCATCCACTCGGTGAAGTATCGCGGCCGCGGCTGCGGGCCAGCGACCAAGTCGCCGCCAGGGCGACGGCGAGGCCGCCGACGCCCGCGATCACGAGCACGGCCCGCGCGGAGGTGACGTCGATCAAGACGCCGCCGACCAGGGCGGCGATGCCGGCGCCGGCGTTCGCCGCGGTGACCGTGAGCCCGAAGACTCGACCGAGCATCTCGCGGGGCACACGCTGCTGGATCAGGGTCTCGTTGGCGACGTTGTCGATGCCGTTGCCGGCTCCCGCCAGGCCCTGGAACGGGATCACGAAGCCGATCGCCGGGGAGAGCCCGGTGAAGAGGGTGCCGATGCCGGTGATCGCGAGGCCGCCGATATAGAGCCCGACCGGCGAGAAGCGTCGATGGCCGAGCAGCGCGAGCGCGCCGACGACCATGCCGACGCCGAAGGCCGTCGAGGCGAAGCCGAAGGCGACCGGGCCGTCGCCGAGCGTGTTCTGGACCAGGAACACGAGGGCGACGTTGTCCATCGCCAGGAAGATCAGGCCGAAGAACAGGGTCAGGATCACGACGCGGGTGAGCGGGTGGCCCATCGCGAAGCGGAACCCCTCGCGGGTCTCGGCCAGCACGCCGTCGGGACCGTCGGGGTCGGCCTCCCGCCGGGGAGGGCTCGGGACCAGTGAGGTGAGCAGGGCCGAGACGCCGAAGGTCGCGGCGTTCACCCACAGCGCCAGCTCGGCGCCGCCGGCGGCGAACAGAAGCCCGCCGACCAGGGGGCCCGCGGCGATCTGCATGTTGAACGCGGTCCCGATCAGCGAGTTGGCGCTCAGCAGCTCCTCCTGCTCGACCAGGTTCGGGAGCATCGCCGTGCGGGCGGGCGAGTAGACCGTCGTCAGCAGGGTGGCGAGCGCGGTCAGCGCGATGATCGCCGCGAACGGCGGCAGCAGCGCGATCGCCCCGTACAGCGCCGTCTGCCCGAGGTCGCAGCCGATCATCAGCCGCCTCAGGTCGGTGCGGTCGGCGATCGTCCCGGCGAGCGGGCCGAGCAGCCGGGGGACCGTGAGCGCGACCAGGATCGCGGCGACCGCGATCCCCGTTCCCTGCGAATCCTCGGCGTAGAGGATCAGCGCGGTGAGCGCGGCGCCCGTGCCCGTGTAGGACAGGGTCAGCGCCAGCCACAGGTTGCGAAAGCCGGCGCGCTCGCGCAGCAGGGCCAGGGCGCTCAGCCTCCCGGGGGCGGGCGCGGCGTGACGCTGGGGCATTAGCCGTCCCTCCGGGGCACTAAATGATCACCTGCACGGTGCCCCCGTCCACGCTCCAGGCGGCGCCGGCGACGTAGGAGGCGCGCTCCGAGCACAGGAAGACGATCGCGTCGGCGATCTCAGAGGCCTCGGCCAGGCGGCCGATCGGGCGACCGGCGCCGGCCGCGGCGAGCGCCTCGTCGCGACCCTGACCGTGGATCTCGGCGGACTGGTCGAGGAGGCCGCCGGGGGCCATCCAGAGCTCGGTCGCGGTCGGTCCCGGGCAGATCGCGTTGACGAGCACGCCCTGCCTCGCGTAGGCGTCGGCGAACACCCGTGACAGCGATAGCTCCGCCGCCTTGGTCACCGAGTACTCGGGGGTCATCCCCGAGGGCCGCTTGGCGGCCGACGAGCAGACGTTGACGACTCGCCCCCAGCCGCGCTCGACCATCCCCGGGATCGCCGCGCGCATCGCCCGCATCGGCGCCAGGACGTTGACCTCCCAGGCGGGCTGCCAGTCCTCGTCGGGGACCTGGTCGAGGGGGCGGCGCTTGGCGCTGCCGGCGTTGTTGACCAGCACGTCGAGGCGGTCGAAGCGCTCGGTCGCGGCGGCGGCCATCCGCTCTCCCGCGTCGGCCGCGGTGACGTCGAGGACCAGGCCCGCGGCCTCGCCTCCCAGGCTCGCGCACCCGGCGGCCGCCTCGTCGACGGCATCCGCGGAGCGGGCGACGATCAGCACCCGGGCGCCCTCGGCGCAGAGCCGCCGGGCGACCTCGAGCCCGATTCCCCGGCTGGCGCCGGTGACGACGCACGCCCTGCCCTCGAGCCCCAGATCCATCAGCGAGCGGCAGCCGAGGGCTGCCCTAGACGACCTCGACCCGGTCGTTGATCGTCACCTCGCGCTCGTGGCTCAGCGCCCGGTGGACGGGGCACTTGGTGGCAATCACCCGGAGCCGCTCGATCTGCTCGTCGGAGAGGGCGCGGGGGAGCTTCAGCGTGACCGCGAAGGATTGCGGCACGCCCGACGGCCCGTACTCCATTTCGACCCCGACCTCGACGTCCCCCAGCTCCCAGCCCTTGCGCTCCGCGTACATCTCGGTGGTGATCGCCGTGCAGGCGGCGAGCGCGGCCGCCAGGGTGCGGGTGGGGGAGGGGCCCTGGTCGGCTCCGCCGGCCTGCTTCGGCTCGTCGATCACCAGCCGGTGGCCCCCCTCGATCTCGACCTCGTGGGCGAAGCCCTCGCGGCGGCGGGCGGTGACCCTAACCATCGGCGCGCTCCGCGCCGCGGCCTTCGAACAGCTCGGGCTCATCGACGTCGGCGACCCGCGCCATCGCGAACGCCAGGTCCGAGGCGCGGTTCAGGTAGCGGAGGACCGCGGGCGAGGCGAGCCCTTCCGTCTCCTTGAGCGCCACGACGCGCCGCTCGGCGCGGCGGATCGCGGTGCGCGCGACGTCGAGCTGCGCCGACAGGGTAGTGCCCCCGGCGATCACGAAGTGAGGGGGGAGGTCCACTTGGTCCATGTAGCGATCGATCAGCGGCTCGAGCGCGTCGACCATCGCGTCGGTGACTCGGCTGACGCCGTCCTCGAGCCTGCCCTGCGCCGCGGGCGCCGTCGCCAGCTCGGCCCCGGCCACGAACAGCTCTCGCTGGAGGCGCAGCAGGTCGGCGGCGAGCTCGGAGTCGTCAGGGCCACACAGCGAGCGCCCGACCCCCAGCGCCGCGCTCGCCTCGTCGATCGAGCCGTAGGCCTCGGTTCGCGCGTCGGTCTTCGGGACGCGGCCCCCGTACCACAGGCCGGTGGTGCCGTCGTCGCCCTTCCTGGTGTAGATCCGGGTCACCGACCGACGACCCTAACGAACGCGGCGGGCGGCTCAGCTGAGCGGATTGAAGACGATCCCGGTCAGCAGCTTGGGGAAGAAGTAGGTCGACTTGGGGGGCATCGTCTCGCCCTCGGCGGCCACCTCGCGGACCTGCTCGACGGGCGTCGGGCGAAGCAGGAAGGCGGCCTCGCACTGGCCCGCGTCGAGCCGTCGCAGGGCGGCGGCGACCCCGGTCGCGTAGGCGAGCCCGCGCTTGGCCGCGATGTCGGCGTCGCTCATCCCGAGGGTGCGCCTCAGGACCAGCTCCTCGAGGATCACGGCGTCGAGCCGCCGGTAGGCCTGCGGGCGGTCGGCGAGCGCCCGGTCGAGCGCCGCCGGGTCCTTGAGGCGAAGGCGAAGGGGGCGCCGGGAGTGGGCATCGAGGTAGCCGAAGACCCCGATTCCCTCGACGCCCGTGGGATCGAGGTCGTCCTCGCCCACCTCCTCGACGTCGAAGTGCTCGCCGATCCCGGCGGCGAGCCGCTCTCGGGCGGGGGCGTCCAGGGCGTCGAGCAGGCGGTGGGTCGCGAAGACGGTCAGGCCCGGGTCCTCGAGCGAGACCAGGCAGGCCAGGGTGTAGCGGTGGGGGCCGTCGCCGCCGATCTCCTCGGCGTAGATGCGGGCGGTCTCGTAGCGATGGTGCCCGTCGGCGATCAGCAGCTCGGCGTCGGCGAGGGCGGCGCCGACCGAGTTGTGGAGCGATGGGTCGAAGAGGCGCCACACCCGGTGGACGGTGCCGTCGTCGTCGGTCACCTCGCCCCAGGGCCGAGAATGGAGGTGCGGGGCGATCAGATCCCAGGCGTTGCCGGGATGGAGGGCGAAGATCGGGGAGAGGTTGTGGCGGGTGGCCCGGGTGAGCCGCAGGCGATCCTCCTTCGGGCCGGGCTGGGTGCGCTCGTGGGGGCGCACCAGGCCGGGGCCGTAGTCGGTCACCCGGATGCGGGCGAGGAAGCCGTGCCGGGTGCGGGGCGCGCCGTCGGGGCCGGTGTAGTCCTGGGTCAGCGCCCAGATCGCGGGCTCGCGATCGGCGGCCAGGATTCCCTGGAGCGTCCACTGCTCGAGGGTCTCCGCCGCGTGCTCGTAGGGATCGCCGCCCGCGGGCGCCTGCGGGAGGTCGATCTCGACCACGTTGAACGGCGAGCGCGCGAGCAGCTCGGCTCGCCGCTCGGGGTCGATGACGTCGTAGGGGGGAGCGGTGACGTAGGCGAGCGACGGGATCGCGCTGAGGTTGTAGTGGAGCGCCGCGAGCGGCTTGACCTCGGCCACGGCGGAACCCTACGAGATGCCGTCGGCCGCTCCGCGGTGCGTGAGCCCGCTAGCGGGTTGGCGTCCAGGGGTGGCGCCTGGGGATCCAGCGCGGGACGGCGCGCTTGTACTCGCGGTACTCCTCGCCGAACCGGCGCTCCAGGCCGGGTTCCTCGTGGAGCAGGAAGAACGCGTGGTTGATCGCCGAGAAGGCGGCGGCGAGGATCAGGATCGACCGCGAGCCGAACAGGGCGGCCTCGCCAAGCAGGGCGGCGAGCACCGCGGAGATCATCGGGTTGCGGACGTGCGCGTAGGGCCCCTCGACGACCAGGTGTCGGGTCGGGTCCCAGGGGGCCAGCGTTCCCTCGCCGACCCGCGAGAACAGGCGCACCGTCCACAGCCAGAGGGCGAGCCCGGCCGCGATCAGCGCCGCGCCGAGTGCCATGAGCAACGCGGCGGCGAGCCCGTCGAGGCCCCAGCCGATGTCGGGGCCGCTGCCCGCGATCAAAATGATCGCGGGCAGGACGACGGCCACGGTCCCCGGCAGCAGCGCGATCGCCCGGGCCTGGTGCCAGGCGCTCATGCAGGTCGGGAGGTGCGAACGGGTTCAGGACTCACAGCGGGGACGGCCGCCCGGTTCCTGCCCGGGCCTTTGACGAGTCGGGGTGGGCGGATTCGAACCGCCGATCTCAGCTCCCCAAAAGCTGCGCGATACCAGGCTTCGCTACACCCCGGGGAGCAGCGAGTCTAGCCACTGGTCCTGCGTTCGATCGGTCCAGGCTAAGGATCGCGAAAGATCGAATGCGAGCCCACACGTCGCCAGCGGATGCCACTCTCCCCGCCGATCTCGACCCATTCGAATGTCGCACGTCCGTCTGGGTCGGTGAAGCTCCACGTCATCTCCCAGATACCCGGGGCTCCCTCGACATCCTTTACGCGCAGGCGTCCGGGCCAGGCGCTGCCGGGGCTCGCGACCTGTTGCTCTGCGCCTGGCGCGAAATCCTCCAGGACGACCCGCTTGAACTCGTCTTGGTCCGCGTCGTTCAGCCGCTGGAAGTCGCGCTTGAAATGCTCGGTCCGCTCGTATTTCACTCGCCGTCGAGGTCGGCGACGAAGTCCTCGGCGCTATCGAACTGCTCAACACGACCGGCTGCGATGTCGGAGTCGGCCTCGCGCTCCATGCGCTGCCAGCGCTCGGTCCAGAACCAAGCCTGGTCGGCGGGAATTGCGACCTGGGGGCGGAGCTCGATCACTCCGTCCTCACGCTCGGAGACGAGCACCTGCGCACCCGCCTGATCGAGATGGTGGCGCCGCCGGAGGTCGGAGGGAAGGCTGATTACGCCGCGCTTCTGGACGGTGATGAAGTTTCGGTTGCCCATGGTTGCTGCGGGACAGTATAGCTGCATTGCAGCATTTCAGCGAGTGGCGAGCAAGGAACGGGCGAATTGACCCTGCCGACCGGACTCCGACTACCCTGACCCCGACAGCGAAGAGATCAGAGGAGGAGCGATGAACCTGAGGAGACTGACGAACCGGGCCAAGGACCTGGTCGAGAAGCGCGGCGGCACCGACAGCGTCAAGCGGGACGCCGCGGAGCTCCAGGACGTTGCCAAGAGCGAAGGCGGACTAAAGGACAAGGCCAAGGCCGCCGCCGAGGCGATCAAGCAGCCCGGCGCGCCGGGTTCGGCCGACCAGCCGAAGCCCAGCGGGGCGGACTCCCAGCCGAAGGGAGACTGAGCACCCCCGGGAGGACTCGAACCTCCGACCTGCTGCTTAGAAGGCAGCCGCTCTATCCAGCTGAGCTACGGGGGCCTGGGATCAGGATAGGAGGGCGGAAGGCGAACCGCTCATCGACTGCAATGGAGGCCGGGTCGGGAGCGCCTTGCCAGGTTCAGGACTCTCGCTCGCAGAGCCGATGAACTCGGCGTGGACGAGTCCGTCGGCGCCTCCCTGACCCCAGCGCCCTCGCCGTCGAGTCGGATCGCGGTGGCGGCGCGCGCCTTCGGCGACGCCTATCCGCCGATCACCGGCCAGTGGCGGGTCCGGGCGGCGGGGCTGATGCTGGTCGCGACGACGCTGTTCTACATCCCCTGGATGCTCACGTCGCTCAACACCGGCCTGCCGTGGCTGGCTTGGAGCTTCGCGGTCGCCAACATGTTCACGCTGACCAGCGCGCTGCTCACGGTCTTCAACTCGTGGCGCAGGTACGTTCCGAAGCCACGCCCCTTGATGCGGGGCGACGAGCCGCCGGTGGCCGTGATCGTGCCCACCTGCCGCGAATCCGTCCCGATGGTGCTGCGCACCGTCGTCTCCGTCCTCGAGCAGGACTGGCCCGCGGATCGCCTCAGCGTGGTGGTCAGCGACGATGGGCACGACCCCGAGCTCGAGGGTGCGCTGGCGAGCCTGCCGGTCATCTACCACCACCCGCCGCCGCGCGATGCCCCCGGCCGCGACGGCGCCGCGAAGGCGGGGAACCTCAACTCGGCGCTCGCGATGATCGACGCGCGACACCCCGAGATCCGCTACATCGAGACCCGCGACGCCGACGACGAGCTGGGGTCAAACCAGTTCCTCCGCCAGGTCGTCGGCCAACTCGACGCCGACGACGAGCTCGCCTACGTCCAGACGATCAAGGAGGCGCAGGTCAGCGCCGGCGACCCGTTCAACAACCGCGAGTCGATCTTCTACCGCTCTCAGATGCTCTGCCGAAACGGCGCCAACGCCACCTTCCCCTGCGGGTCGGGCGTCGTCTGGAGGCGGACCGCGCTCCGCGAGATCGGCGAGTTCCCGACCTGGAACCTGGTCGAGGACCTCCAGTCGGGGGTGGAGGCGTTGCGTCGCGGCTGGCGCGGCCTCTACCTGCCGATCGTCGGCGCGGTCGGCCAGCACGCGCCCGAGGACGTCAGCAACGTCTACAAGCAGCGCGGCACGTGGGCGATCGACACCGTGCGGCTGATGCTCTGGGGTGACCTGAAGGGTCTCGACCTGCGCCAGCGGGCGCAGTTCCTCGAGCTCCTGCTCTTCTACTTCAACGCCTTCACCGTTCTCGTCTACATCCCCAGCATCATCTGCTCGCTGCTCGGCCTGGTGCCGTTCAATGCCCCAACCGCCGGCTACCTGATCCACATGCTGCCGCTGGTCGTCGCCACCGAGATCTGGCTGCTCGCCCTCAACCGCCCCTACAACGACCGTCGCCTGCGCCAGCGCGCCCCCTACCGCGAGCTGTGGCGGGTGCGGATCATGTGGACGGGGCTGGCCCCCGTCTACATGAAGGGCTGCATCCAGGCGATCCTCGGCGGCCCGAACCGAAAGCCCGTCTACAAGGTGACCCGAAAGCACGACGACGTCCGGTGGCACTGGCGCCAAACGCTCCCTCAGACCCGATCGTCCTCGCCGTCCTGGTCGTCGCCGTCTACGGGGTCCGCTACGGGACCCTCCCCAACCTCACCCTGCTCGCCGGCACGGTCTACTGGGGCGGGCTCAACGTCGTCCTGCTCGGCGGCTTCGTCGCCCGCGGCTGGCACGGGGTCAACTGGCTCCGGCGGTCGACCAGAGCGACCGCCGCCGACGCGGGCGCGCCCGCCCCGCAATCGGCGCAGGCCGGCTGACCGAAGCCCGCGCTCCGCGCGGCAAAGCGGAGCCGGGCCCCCCTTGACCGTGGCTCAGGCCGCGACCGCGTCGCCGTGGCTCTGCAGGTCGACCATCGCCGCGTAGCGGTCGCCGAGACCGAGAAGCTCCTCGTGGCTGCCGAGCTCGACCACCCGCCCCGCCTCGAGGACGGCGATCTGCTCGGCCCGCCGCACGGTCGAGAGCCGATGGGCGATCGCGACCACGGTGCGACCCGCCGCCAGCCGGTCGAGCGCCGCCTGCACGGCGCGCTCGGTATGGGCGTCGAGGGCGCTGGTCGCCTCGTCGAGGATCAACACCGGAGGGTTGCGAAGCACGGCCCGGGCGATCGCGATCCGCTGCTTCTCGCCGCCCGAGAAGCGGTAGCCGCGCTCGCCGACGACGGTTTCGTAGCCCTCGGGCAGGGACGCGACCAGATCGTGGATCTGGGCGGCGCGCGCCGCGGACTCGACCTCGAGGTTGTCGGCGTCGGGGCGGGCGAAGCGAAGGTTGTCGCGCACCGAGGCGTGGAACAGGTACGTCTCCTGGGAGACCACGCCGACGATCCCCGCCAGGCTTCGCAGCGACAGCTCGCGGACGTCGATCCCGTCGATCCTCACCGCGCCCTCCTGCGGGTCGTAGAGCCGTGCGAGGAGGTAGGCGAGGGTGGTCTTGCCGGCCCCGGTTTCGCCGACCAGGGCGAGGGTGGTCCCGGCTGGAACCGTGAGATCGACCTCGCGCAGGCTCCACGGGCCGTCCGCCCCGTAGCCGAAGGCGACGCCATCGAAGCTCACCTCGCCGCGGACCTCGCTCGGCGGGATGTCCGGCGCGCCGAGGCGCTCGCGGATCTCGATCGGCTCGTCGAGATAGTCGAAGACGCGCTCGAACAGAGCCAGCGAGCTCTGCACGTCGACGCTGACCGAGAGCAGCGACTGGATCGGAAAGAACATCCTCGCCTGGAGGGTGGTGAAGGCGACCAGCGTGCCGATCGTGATCGCGGGGGCGCCGCCGGCGATGCTGAGACCCGCGAACAGGTAGACGAGGGCCGGCATGGCCGCGAAGGCGATCTGCACTGAGGCCATCCGCCAGCGCCCCGCCATCCGCGCGCGGACCTCGAGGTCGGCGAGCTCTGCCGATTCCCGATCGAAGCGCTCCGCGAGCTCGCCGGAGCGCCCCATCGTCTTGCCGAGCAGGATCCCCGACACCGACAGCGACTCCTCGATCAGCGCCGAGATGTCGGCCAGCTGGCCTTGGCGCTCGGCGGTGATCCGCCGCCGCTCGGCGCCGACCCGCCGAGTCAGCCAGACGAAGAACGGCAGCAGCCCGAGCGCGAACAGCGCCAGGCGCCAGTCGAGCAGGAACATCGCCACCCCGGCCGCCAGCACCGTGGTCACGTTGGAGACGATCGAGGTCGCGGTGCTCGTCACCACGCTCTGCACGCCTCCGATGTCGTTGGCGATCCGAGACTGGATCTCCCCGGTCCGGGTGCGCGTGAAGAAGGCCAGCGAGAGTCGCTGGAGGTGTCGGTAGACCTGCGTTCGCAGGTCGTGCATGACCCGCTGTCCGACGGTGTTCGAGAGCAAGGTCTGGGCGACGCCGAGGGCGCCGGTGGCAACCGCGATCCCGATCATCCCCACCACCAAGGCCACAAGGAGCCCGGTGTTGGCCTCGGGGATCGCCTGGTCGAGCACCGCGCGGAGCAGGAACGGCGACACCATTCCGAGCGCCGCCGAGAGCAGGATCAGGGCCAGGACCGAGGTCAGCCGCCAGCGGTAGGGCCGAAAGAGTCGCAGCAACCGGCCGCGGTCGAGCCGCTCGGCGCCGAGAGGCCGGCTCAGCACCGCCCGCCTCGCCCGGCGGCGCCGCGATCGCACGTGTGGGCGGTGAGGCGGACCAGCAGGGCCCGGAACTGACGGCGCTCCTCGGCGCTCAGCGGCCCGAGCATCTCCCCCTCGGCGCGCCTGGTCGCCTCGCGGGCCCGCTTCACGGCTCGGCGTCCCCCGACGGTCAGCTCGACCCGGTGGCGCCGGCGGTCGGCCGGGTCGGGCGCGCGCGCCAACAGGCCGCGCTCCTGGAGGTGGTCGAGGAGCGCGACCAGGTTGCTCGGCTGGATTCGCAGCGCCAGGGCCAGCTCGCGCTGGGCGATCGGTCCCTCCGCGTCGAGGTGGTGGAGAACGGCGAACTCCGGCCACCGGAGCCCGCTGTCCGTGAGGCTTCGGCCGAGGCGCCAGGCCGAGGCGCGGGCGAGGCGGAAGATCAGAAGGCCGACGCCGGAGACCAGGGTCGCGTCGTCGGCTTCGGGCTTGAGCGGGGTCTCGACGGGGCTCATGTGAGGGACATCACTTATATACCATAACTGTTAGCTACTATAGGCGACGTACCGGTCGACCAAGCCAAAGGACGCAGCCGATGGAAAACCTCACCCTGATCCCGATCGAAGACTCGGTCGTCTTCCCCGGAATGACCGCCACCCTCGCCGTCGGCGTCGGCGACGAGGAGCGCGTCTTCCTGGTCCCCCGCAGCGGCGAGCAGTTCGCCGGGGTGGGCACCGTTGCCCGGGTGGTCGAGCGACTGCGGATTCCCGGCGCCGGCCAGGCGGTGACTCTCGAGGGGCTTCACCGCGGAATCGCCGGCCCGGCGGCGGCCGGGACCGAGGGCGCCCTGCGGGTCGAGGTCTCCGAGCACGACGACGATTCCGGCTCCGAGCGCACCGGCGAGCTCGCCCGCGAATACCGCGCCGTGGTCGAGGAGATCCTCGAGCTGCGCGACGCCGATCCCCGGATCACGGCCTTCCTGCGCTCGATCGTCGAGCCCGGCGCGCTCGCCGACACCGCCGGCTACTCGCCCGACCTGAGCTTCGAGCAAAAGCGCGAGCTGCTGGAGACGCTGGAGGTGACCGAGCGGCTCGAGAAGGCGATCGCCGCCCAGCGTGAGCGCCTCGCGGAGCTTCAGGTCCGTCGGCGGATCCGCGACGACGTCGAGTCCGGCGCCCAGCAACAGCAGCGTGAGTACTTCCTGCGCAAGCAGCTCGAGTCGATCCACAAGGAGCTCGGCGAGGACGAGGGCTCGGTGATCGACGACTACCGGCGGCAGATCGGAGACGCGGAGATGCCCGACGAGGTCCGCGAGCAGGCCGAGCGCGAGCTCGGCCGGCTGGAGCGGATGGGCGAGTCCGGCGAGGCCTCGATGATCCGCGCCTACCTCGACTGGCTTTTGGCCGTGCCCTGGGGCGATCGCTCCACCGAGAGGCTCGACCCCGATCACGCCCGCGAGGTCCTCGACGCCGACCACGCCGGCCTCGAGGACGTCAAGGACCGGATCACCGAGTACATCGCGGTCCGCAAGCTGCGCGCCGACCGCGGGGTCGCCGACGAGCGCGGCTCGGGCGCGATCCTGACCCTGATCGGCCCCCCCGGAACCGGCAAGACGTCGATCGGCGAGTCGATCGCTCGCGCCACTGGGCGCGAGTTCGTCCGTATGTCGTTGGGCGGGGTGCGCGACGAGGCCGAGATCCGGGGTCACCGCCGCACCTACATCGGCGCCCTGCCGGGCCGCCTGGTGCGCGCCCTGCGCGACGCCGGGACGATGAACCCCGTGATCATGCTCGACGAGGTCGACAAGGTCGGCGCCGACTGGCGCGGCGACCCCTCGGCGGCGCTGCTCGAGGTCCTCGACCCGGCCCAGAACCACAGCTTCCGCGACCACTACCTCGACGTCGAACTCGATCTCTCGGGCGTCCTGTTCATCGCCACGGCGAACATCGCCGAGACGATCCCCGCCCCGCTGCTCGACCGGATGGAGGTGGTCCGCTTCGACGGCTACACGACCGAGGAGAAGCTGGCGATCGCCCGCGGCTATCTGTGGCCGCGGCAGCGCGACCGAAACGGTCTGCGTCCGGACGAGGTCGAGATCGACGACGAGGCGATCCGCACCGCGATCACCGAGTACACCCGCGAGGCGGGGGTGCGAAACCTCGAGCGCGAGCTCGGCAAGGTGCTGCGAAAGACCGCCACCGGGGTGGCGTCCGGCGCGGCCGAGGCGCTGGTTCGGATCGACGTCGCGGCGCTTCGCGGCGCCCTCGGGCGGCAGCGGTTCTTCCAGGAGGCGGCCGAGCGGACCGCGATCCCGGGCGTCGCGACCGGCCTCTCGGTCACCGGCGCCGGCGGCGATGTCCTGTTCATCGAGGCGACGACGATGCCCGGCTCCGACAGCCTGGTGCTGACCGGCCAGCTCGGCGACGTGATGAAGGAGTCGGCGCGAATCGCCCTCTCCTACGTCCGCAGCCGCGCCGAGCAGCTCGGGATCGACGAGGAGTCGTTCGCCGATCGCCAGTTCCACGTCCACGTCCCGGCCGGGGCGATCCCCAAGGATGGCCCGAGCGCCGGGATCACGATGACCACCGCGCTGGCCTCGCTGCTCAGCGGACGCCCGGTGCGCCACGACGTCGGGATGACCGGTGAGATCACCCTCCAGGGCCGGGTCCTGCCGATCGGCGGCGTCAAGCAGAAGGTCCTCGCCGCCCACGCGGCCGGCCTCTCGGAGGTGATCCTGCCGGAGCGAAACCGGGGCGATTTGGATGACGTCCCCGAGGAGGTGCGCGAGCAGATGCGCTTCCATCTGGTGATGACGATCGACGAGGTCCTCGACCACGCCCTCGAGCAGGCGCCGGTCGAGCTGCCGGCCGCCGCCTAGCGGCGGCTGATCAGCCGCGCCTACTGCTTCTCTGCGGTCCAGTCGTCGGTGCCGGTATCGCAGTTGTGGAAGTTCGTGCCCTGGATGTGCTTCGCGTGCACTCTCAAGGTGCCAGCGGCCTGCTTGAAGTGATCCGTAAACGTCCCCTTGATGCGGCCGGTCCCGCCAAGTTGGGAGAAGGTGCCGTGGAACTCACGGTGCTTCACGTTCATCGGCGGGACGGGGAAGTTCAAGGGCGTCCGATTGCTGATCGGGAACGTCGCTTCGTCGCAGGTCAGCTTCACGTCGAAGAAGTAGAAGCGCTTGACTCGCTTGGCCCTGTGGTGCTTGACCTTGGTGTCGAAGGTGACGCGGCCGCCCTGCTCGATCGGGCCGCGGTAGTGCTTGACGGCGCCGAGGGCAACTGCCGCGAACGCCAGCGTCGCGACCAGCCCCGCCCCGATCAATGTGCGCTTCATTCCCTGGCTCCTTCGGATTGGATGGCGGCACCCTAGCGAGGCGACGGCTTCCCCGTCCCACTTCCGCCGGCAGCCCTGGAAACGCGAGCGATTAGCGGGGCCACTCGGCTACATTGACGGGGCGCGGTGAGCGTAGCTCAGCTGGTAGAGCTCCTGGTTGTGGTCCAGGTGGTCGCCGGTTCGAATCCGGTCGCTCACCCTTCCCGGGACCCTGCGCCCTCACCCTCGCGAGATACTGCGTAGGCGATGGCGCAGCAAGCGAGAGTCGCCCGAGAGATGGCGGTGGCGTTCGTCGAAAGCTACGGCCGCACCTGGGAAGCCTGGGACTTCTCCGGCTTCGTCGATCTGTTCAGCGACGAGGTCGCCTACGTGGCCCATGCGATGGAGGAAACGGTCGTGGGGCGAGAGGCGTTGGCGAGCTACATCCGGAAGGAGGCGGACGAGCAGGGCCAGGTCAGCGTTCGGATGGGGAGCCCGGTGATCGACGGCGACCGTGTTGCTGCCGAGTTCTGGGTCACTGCGACCAGCGAGGGTGAGGACGCCACGATCGTTGGCGGCTTTATCGCTCGGCTCGGGCCCGACGGGCGATGCACCTTCTTTCGCGAGTACTGGTTCGACGTCGAGGGGCACGCAAGCCCCTACGAGGGCTGGGGCGAGTAGGCGACGCAGCCTGAGGCCTACCGCGCCCCGGGGAGCCTGCAGACGTAGGTCGTGGGATCGGCAGGGCCCGCAACCCGGCTACGATCCGCTCGATGCTGGGGGGTCCTGTACGTCGTTTGGGCGCATGGACGGTGGCGACGGTCGCGATCGCGGGACTCCTCGCCGGCGCGAGCGGCGCCGAGGCGGCGCCGCCGCCCGAGCAGGCGAGCTTCGGCGTCGCGAGGCTGTTCCCGGATTACAGGCCGCAGATCCACGACTACGTCGTGCGGTGCAAGAACGGGCCGGTGACGGTCACCACCCACGCCGCCGCGCCGTGGCAGGCGGCGGTGGACGCCCACGCGTTCCAGAGCGGCGACCACAGCGTCGTCGTCCCGCTGCGCGCCGGCCACGGGTTCACCGTCACCATCCGTCAGGGCGGAAGCTCGCAGCTCGATCGCTACTTCGTGCGCTGCCTGCCGAGCGACTTCCCCACCTACACCTTCACCCGCAGCGGGCCAGTGTCGCCCGAGTTCTTCACCGCCGACGACGCCTTCGCGCCGATCCTGCACCGTTACGCGATCATCTTCGACGACCACGGGGTGCCGCTCTGGTGGTACCACCTCCCGGTCGAGGGGCCCAGGGTGCTTGCGGACGGGAGCATCCTGTGGTTTCACTCCAACGGCCGGTCGAGCCGATTCGAGATCCGCCGCCTCAACGGCAATCTGATCCGCACCCTCCACACCGGCGCCAACGTCCCGGTCGACGGCCACGACGTTCAGCCGCTCGCCAACGGCGGCTACCTGATCGGCGGCCACGCCCAGCAGAGCCACGTCGACACGAGGGCCTTCGGCGGCTCGGGCGACGCCGATGTGCTGAACGCCGAGCTGCAGGAGATCAGCCCCCAGGGCAAGCTGGTTTGGGAGTGGAACAGCCGGGGCCACATCGCCCTGGGGGAGACGGGGCGTTGGTGGCCCTACACGATCAGCAACCCGGCCGATTACGGCTACGACGTCGCCCACTGGAACTCGATCGAGCCGCACGGCAGCTCGGTGATCGCCTCCTTCCGCCAGCTCGACGCCGTCTACAAGATCAGCAAGGGCACGGGGACGATCGCCTGGAAGCTAGGCGGCACACCGACTCCCGAGAGCCTGGTCGTGAGGCGCGACCCGAACCGCTTCACGCTCGGCGGCCAGCACGACGCCCGCCTGCTCGGCGACGGGACCCTGTCGGTGCTCGACAACCGCTCCAACCTAACCGACCCGAGCCCGCGGATGGCGCGCTACCGGATCGACCAGGCGGCCGGGACCGCGACCCTGCTCGAGTCGATCTCCGATCCCGACGTCCCCGCCTCCTCCTGCTGCGGGTCGGCCCGGCGGCTACCGAATCGAGACTGGCTGATCGACTGGGGCAGGGTGACCGAGGGGGCCCACCCATCCGGGTCGATCGGCGGCTACACACCCGACGGCGAGCGGACCTTCCTGCTCAGCTTCGACTCGACCTTCAGCTATCGCGCCCAGCCGGTCCCCCAAGGTGCCGTCACCCGGCAGGCCCTGCGCAAGGGGATGCAGGCGATGTGCTCGCCGGGCTGTCGCTGAGCGAGCCCGGGCCCGCTCGCCTCAGTGGAGCGGAACCTCGCGGTTGGTGAACGGCTTGTAGTTGCGGCACGGCTCGCCGCGCAGGCCCGGACAGGGGGGCAGCCCGGTCGGGATCGCGCCGGCCGCGACCACCGGCAGCAGCAGGCGGGACGGCATCTGGGACGAGTGCGCCAGGCGCACCTTGGCCGGGTCGGTGGGCTTCGCCTCGCCGAACGCCCAGACGGGCTGGTCGCCGGTGGGGGCGGCGATCGTCACCCGGATGCGCGAGCCGCTTCGATAGGCGTGGCCCTGGTAGTAGAGCGGCACGGTCACCTTCGCCCACTGGCCGTTCGGCAACGGAGCCGAGTCGGACTTGCGGAAGCTCGGCACGGGCTCGAGCAGGGTGCTCTTGTCGGGATCGAGCTTGCGCTCGCTGGCCCGCAGCCAGCCGTTCTGAACGAAGGTCTCCTTGCCGCCTGGTCTCACCTCGGACACCGTCACCTGGAGGTCGACGCTGGGGGCCGACGAGCGGATCCACGCCTGCAACGCGCCGGCGCCGATCACGGTCGTATCCGAGCCCAGAGGGGAGCTCAGGTATGAGAGCGCGTGCCCCTTGGGGCTCTGGCTCCAGTGGTAGTCGGGGGTCGCGCCCCAGAGCCCGCCGGCTCCGGTGTTGCCGGTGAAGCTGGTCGGGGGTCGCGCCGTCCTGTCCCAGGTGAAGGCCTCCGCGCCCGCCGCCGAGCCCTTGGCGCCCTTCAGCTCTCCCCCGTCGGCCAGGTACCAGGAGCGGGCCTGCGTCCCGGGGATCGGGAAGTGGTTGAAGGAGCGCTCGTACCCGGCCACCGGCGAGCCGGCGCTCCCACCGGCACCGTTGTCGAACAGGATCCGCACCGGGCGCAGAGCCTCGAAGGTCGAGCGAGCCGACGCGTAGTCGGGCTGCTGCTGGATCGGGTCGGGCGGCAGGGTGACGCCCGAGATGCCCATCGCCGCGGCATAGATCGTCGGGGCAAGCGCCTTTTGCGACGGCGACAGCTCGGGTCTCTGCCGCGTCACGTAGAGCTGGAGGAAGTCGTACCAGCGGTTGAACGTCGTCGGGTCGAGCGAGTCGATGTGGGTCCCGTTCGTGAACGTGAACCACTTCCCGCTGGTGCCCGTGAAGTGGGACGGCAGGGCCGGGCAGTGGCCGCCCGTCTGCTCGTCGGTCCACTGGCAGGCGAGGAATACAGGCACGTCGATCTTGTGGACGAAGGTGATCGGCGAGAGCGGATCGGCGACCTTCGGGTAGTAGTGGCTGTTGGTCCGGATCTTGTTGATCAGGTTGACCGCCTCGGGGTGCAGATCCTGGTTTGCCTCGCAGATCGCGTCGCCGCCCTGAATGCGGTTGTACGCCCACTGCTGACCGCCGGTCGGCGAGGCGGGCAACGCGTCGTGGACGCGATCCTCGGCCCACTGGAACGCGAAGCCGGTGTTCAGGAGGCCGCCCGGATAAAGCGTCGTCTGAGTGTTGTCGATCACCGACAGCGGGGTGATCGCATCCAGGTCGGGCGGGCGGGTGGCGGCGACGAACAGCTGGCTGATCCCGCCGTAGGAGACCCCCATCATCCCGACCTTGTGGTGCAGGGCCCACGACTGGCGGGCGACGGTCTCGATCACGTCGTAGCCGTCGAGTCCCTGCAGCGGCTCGAAGTAGTCGAACGCCCCTCCCGAGCAGCCGGTGCCGCGCATGTTGACGTCGACCACCGCGAACCCGAGGAGGCTGGCGATCTGGGCGATCGAGCTCTCGCCCCCGGCCGGATTTGCGTAGCCGTAGCCGGAGTACTCGATCAGGGTCGGATAGGGGCCCGCGTTGACGGGGCCGGGGAGTTGGACGTTGATCGCCAGCTTTGTGCCGTCGCGAGTTCGCAGGTACCCGTAGCCATCGCCGCTTCCGATCACGCCCGTGGGCAGGGTCTGGTTGTAGAGGTTCGTGCTCGGGGGCGCTGACTGATCCGAGAGCACCCGGAACGAGGGCGACTGCGCGCCGCTCGGCTGGCGGACCCGGTAGCCGCCGCCGGGTTGAACGTGCCGGAAGACGATCCCGCCGAGCGATCCCGCCCGGTCGGCGTCGACGACCTTGCCCTGGCGATCGACCAGCTTCAGCCGCTGCCCCGGGTTGGCCCCGGTGACCTGGACCTGCTCGACGCTGCCGCGGGCCGTGAACGACACCCCTCCCGCCCAGGCGGCCTGGCCGAGGACGAGCAGGAGGACGGCGGCGATCGCGACGATCCCCGCGATCGGCGCCGCCCTGCCATCTACCCCTACCTTGGGTTTCCTCTCCTCCAAAACTGAGCGAAAGCCTAACCGATGGCCCCTCGCCCCTGTGGGCCATTTGCGCCGATTGTGGGGGAAGAGGAGGGGGCGGGGTTGACAGGTGACCATATGGTCACCTATTATCTCCGGCATGGACACGGTGTTCAGGGCGCTTGCAGACCCGACGCGACGGAGCCTGCTCGACGAGCTGTTCAGGCGCGACGGGCAGACGCTCAGCGCTCTCGAGCGGCGGTTGCCAATGACCCGCTTCGGGGTCATGAAGCATCTGCGGGTGCTCGAGGAGGCGGGTTTGGTGAAGACGCGCCGACGCGGGCGCGAGAAGCTCCACTTCCTGAACCCGGTTCCGATCCGGCTCGTCCACGACCGGTGGGTGAGCAAATACGCCGAACCGTGGGCGGCGACGCTCAGCGGGCTCAAGAAGACGATCGAGGAGGAAGCATGAACGAGGGAAAGAGGCCGTGGACCGCCTCACCGGACGACAAGGTGTTCGAGATCTACATCAAGACCACGCCCGAACGCCTCTGGGAGGCGATCACGGACCCGGAGATGAGGGCCAAGTACAGCTTCGGGGTCGAGACGAGCTCGGACTGGACGCCAGGCTCCAGCTATAGCTCCTCGGTTCCGGCGGCCGGGATCGAGATTGCCGCGGGGGAGAACCGCGAGGTCGATCCGCCGCGGCGGCTGGTCCAGAGCTTCAGGGCCCTCTGGAGCGAGGACGTGAAGGCCGAGGGAACCTCGCGGGTCACCTGGGAGATCGAGCAGGTCGAGGACTCGTGCCGGCTCACCGTCACCCACGACCAGCTGCGCCCCGGCGCCAACGGCGAGCTCTATGGCGGCTGGCCGATGATCCTCTCCGGCCTGAAGACGCTGCTCGAGACCGGGGAGCACCTCACCACCCCCGGCTCGCTGCGGTATTCCGGGGCCTCCGAAGCGGCCTGAGGGAAGTGGCGCGTTTGTGGCGGATAGCGCCACAAACGCGCCACGCCGGCGATCGCCAAAGGTGTTTTGCCGGTAATGAAGCGGATTACCGCGACCGGCGTGCCTATCCTGACCGCGTGGCACGTGGCCCCGTACCCGCGGAGACGGCGGGCGAGTTGAAGCAGAGGATCGACGCCGAGCGCAAGGGCGCCCCGTTCCTGGTCTACCGGGACGACGGGGGGCGGCAGCTGATCCACGCGCTCGGCGACGGGGGCGATCGCAAGAGCGTCGGCCGCAGCGAGGCCGCGGACGTCAGCCTCGCCTTCGATCGCGAGGTGTCCCGGGTGCACGCCGAGCTCGAGCGGGTGGGGGAGGAGTGGACACTCGCCGACGACGGGCTGTCCCGGAACGGCTCGTTCGTGAACGGCGAGCGGGTCGCCGGCCGCCGGCGCCTGCGGGACGGCGACGCGCTCCAATTCGGGGACACGGTGATGCTCTACCGCGCACCGTCCGAGGCCGGGGCCGACGAGACGCTCGCGGCGACGGACCGACGCCGCGCCGAAGCGCTGACCGAGACGCAGCACAAGGTGCTCGTCGCCCTCTGCAGGCCCTTTGCCACCGGCAGCGAGTTCGCGACCCCGGCGACCAACCGCCAGATCGCCGACGAGGTGTTCCTCAGCGTCGATGCGGTGAAGGCAAACCTGCGCGCCCTGTTCGAGAGGTTCGAGATCGGCGACCTGCCGCAGAACAAGAAGCGGGCCCGGCTCGCCGAGCTGGCGCTGCGGCGCGGCGCGATCACCCCGCGCGAGCTGAGCGGGTGATCACGGCCTGATCCGGGTCACCGTCGAGTCGTCGAAGTTCGCGGTCCAGACGGCGCCCTTTCCGACGGTGACGTCCACCGGGTCCGTTCCGACGTGGATCGGCGGGCCGGCCACCTCTCCCGCGCGGGGGTCGACCCTGCTGACGGTCGAGTCGCCGCCGTTGGACACCCACACGTAGCCGACCCCGGTGGTGACCGCGGTGGGGCGATCGCCGACCTCGATCGGGTCGCCGGCCGGGGTCATCGAGTTCGGGCCGATCCGGGTCACTGCGCCGCTCGAGGGATCGGTCGACCAGACATACCCGAGGCCGACGGCGAGCTGGTTCGAGCCCTCGCCAACCGGGATCGGCTTACCGACCACGGTCGCGCTGCCCGGATCGATCTTCGACACCGATCCGTCGCCGGCGTTCGCCACCCAGACGCCCCCGGCACCGGTCTCGATCGCCGTCGGCCCGGTGCCCACCGGGACCGTGGCGTTGACCGCGTTGGTGCTCGGATCGATCCGCGAAACGGTGCCGTCGCCGCGGTTCGCCACCCACACCCAGTGCCCGTCGAAGGCAAGGTCGGAGGGATTGGAGCCGACCGGGATCTCGATCGGGGCGCTCAAAGGGTCGAGGCGCAGGAGCGAGCTGGAGCCCTGGTTGAGCGCCCAGACCGAGTGGAAGCCGACCCCGACAGCAGTCGGGCTGCCCCCGGTCGGCACGGGTGGCCGCGCCGGCTGATCGCCGACCAGGTCGATCGCGTAGAGGGCGGAGGCGCCGCCGCTGGCCACCCACAGGCGAGAGGGGGCGACGGCGAGGCGGCTGGGCCCACCCCCGACGTCGATCGTGTCCACCGCGCGGGGCAGCGGGTTGGCCGGGACGCCTCCCGAGCCGCCGCCGCGCGTCAACGCCAACGCCGCTGCCACCGCGGCGGCGACGAGGACGGCGGCGAGGGCGAGGATTGGCCAGAGCCGCCGCCGAGCCGGGCGCCGCAGGCGGCGAGTCACCGCCTGGTCGGAGAACGGTTCCGCGGCCGTGGGCAGCTCCGCCGCCAAGGGCTCGGCTCCGCGAGCGACCCGCTCGAGGTCCGCGGCGAGCTGGCCGGCGTTCTGGTAGCGGCGCTCCGGGCTGACCGCCATCGCCTGTGCCACCACCCGGTCGATCCCGCCGGGCAGGGCCGGGACGGGCCTGGAGGGGCGCGGGCGCGGGGCGTTGCCGTGGGCGAACAGCTTCGCCATGTCGTTGTCGCGGGGGAATGGCGGCTGCCCGGTGAGCGCGAAATGAAGCACGCAGCCGAGGGCGTAGATGTCGGCGCGGTGGTCGACCCGGTCCCCCGCGACCTGTTCGGGGGCCATGTAATCGGGGCTGCCGAGCAGCTCGCCCGAGGAGGTGACGGTTCCACCCTTTCCCGCGGTCCGGCTGACTCCGAAGTCGGTCAGGAAGACGCGCTCGCCGCCGTTCGTCGCCTCGATCAGGATGTTGGCGGGCTTCACGTCGCGATGGATCAGGCCGCGGGCGTGGGCGGCGTCGAGGCCGGCCGCGACGCCGCCGAGCACTCGGGCGGCCCGCTCCAGGTCCAGCGGCCCGTCGGCCTCGACGATCCGGCGCAGGTCGCTCCCCTCGACCAGGCGCATCGCCAGATAGAGGATGCCCGCGTCGTCGCCTGCGTGGTCGACCTGGACCACGTTGGGATGCTCGAGCGATGCGGCCAGCCGCGACTCTCGCTGGAATCGCTCGCGGAACCTCCGGTCGCCCGACAGCGCCGGCGAGATCAGCTTCAGCGCGCACTCGCGATCCAGCGCCAGGTGACGGGCGCGGTAGACGACCCCCATGCCGCCGCGTCCGATCTCGCCCTCGATCCGGTAGCCGGCGAAGACTGTGCCGACGCCAACGGTCACCTGGTGACCGGGCCCGGACGGCGATTCGTTGGTCACCTCTCCCACCCTTTTTGGTCGTCCGGGGCTTGGGTGCTCGGGCAGCTTGCGCGGGTGCATGCGCTCCGAATATTGGTGCCTAGCGGTGTCGGAGCGCGAAGCGACCTTGCACAGCGTCCCAAGCGCGAGGTCCAAGCGCCGGGCTGGCACGATGGGTCGATGCGCCGGCTGCTGCTGCTCGCCTCGACCGTCGTCTTCCTGGACGTCGCCTTCTACACGGCGATCACACCGCTGCTTCCCTCCTACGCCGACGACCTGGGGCTCTCGAAGGCCTCGGCGGGGGTGCTGTCGGCCGCCTACGCGGCCGGCACGCTGATCGCCTCGCTGCCGTCCGGGTTCGTCGCCGCGCGAGTCGGGCCGCGCCGCGCGCTGCTCTCGGGCCTCGCGCTCCTCGGCTTTGCCAGCCTCGTCTTCGGCTTCTCGCACCAGGTGGTCCTGCTCGACGCCGCCCGCTTCGTTCAGGGGGTGGCCGGGGCGCTGGCCTGGGCGGGGGCCCTCACCTGGCTGATCCTGTCCAACCCACGGGCGCGGCGCGGCTCGGTGATCGGCGACGTGCTCGGCGTCGCGGTCGCCGGATCGCTGCTCGGCCCGGCGATCGGGGCGCTGGCCGAGAGTCTCGGCACCGAGCCGGTCTTCTCCTCGGTCCTGGTGGTGACCGCGGCGTTGTCGCTGGTCGCCCTTCGCATCCCGGAGCCACCACGCGGCGAACCGCAGCGCCTGAGCGAGGTGAGGAAGGCGATCACGAGCCCCTCGGTGCTGCGGGCGACCTGGTACGTGGCGGCACCGTCGGCGATGTTCGGCGTGGTCGAGGTGCTCGCCCCGCTGCGGATGGACGAGCTCGGCGGGGGAGCGGCGCTGGTGGCGGCCGCCTTCACCGCCGGTGCCGTCCTCGAGGCGATCCTCTCGCCGATCGTCGGTCGACTCTCCGACCGGGTGGGCCGGTTCCGTCCCTATGCGCTCGGGATGCTGATCTCCGCCCCGGCGGTCGCGCTGCTGCCGGTCGCCGCGGCGCTCTGGGGAGTCTTCGCGGTCTTGATCGTGATCTCACTGGGTGCCGGCCTCTGCTTCGCGCCGGCGCTGGCGATGCTGAGCGATTCCGCCGAGGCCACCCGGCTCCACCAGGGGTTCGCCACCGGGCTGATCAACGCGGCCTGGGCGTCCGGCCAGGTGGTCGGCGGCGTTGGCGGCGGCGCCGCGGCGGGCGCCGCCGGGGACGCGCTGCCGTGCCTGCTCGCCGCCGCGCTGCTCGTGGTCACCGTCGCCGCGGCGCGGCCGATGGGAATTCGCGCCAGGCGCCGGGTTGGCCCCCACGAGGCTCCATGACGCGGGTTGACCCCGGCGCCGCGATCGAGGAGACTGGGCGCGATGGCGGGGCTCGTCCGGAGGGGGAGTGGATCTGATCGACGGATGAGCTCGACAGCTCGCCCGATCAGGCGCGCGTCGCTGGCCCTGCTCGTGGTCGCCGTCTCGGCGGCGTCCACGGCCCCCCAGGCGGCGGCCATCGGGCTCCAGACCCGTCCCGCCGACCCGGTCGTGCTCGCCGGCTCGAGGCTGCCTAGCCTGCTGGGTGCGCCGCCCCGCAGGGTGGTCGCCTTTCGTTGGGCCGGGGGCTGGCAGCAGGTGCCGGTCCAGGTCGACGAGCGCGCCCAGGTCGACCTGGGCGCCGCCTACGGCCAATCCCCGGCCGGTGTCACGGCACTCACCTACACCGACCCGGGCACCTTCATCGGGCCCGACCCGAACCCGAACCTCGACGCCGACGATCAGGTGGCGCTCATGTCCCGCGACTCGGGCTCGAAGGCGGTCGGCGATCGCGACCCCTCCGGCACCCTGCCGGGGAGCGGGGCGGAGCTGCGGGTGCGCGACCCCCTCGCCGCGGGCCAGGTCGGCTACCTCTACCTGTTCAGGACCGGCGGGTCGCGCGATCCCTCAGCTGAGCGGCAGTACGTCCATTACGACTTCCACCTCGTCTCCGGCGCCTACAAGGAGACCTACGACACGGCCAGCGGGCCGAACCCGGAGAGCTCGACCGTCGACTCGCCCTACTACGACCAGCACTTCTCCGATCGCTGGATCGACGACCAGATTCGCCTCCACGCCGACCACGCCACCGGGGTGGACATCCTCGATCGCCACAAGAACCTCTTCGCTCCCGGCAACTGCGTTCGCAGCGAGGACACCTTCTCGAGCGGCGAGGGCGCCTTCGTGATCAACAAGAGCGGCCCGGTGCGGGCGATCCGGACCTACGTCGGCGCCAACAGCGGCCCCTACACCGAGCGCCAGCACATCTTCTACGACCGCCGCGAGGACGTCACCACCTTCCTGCGGGTGCACCCGATCCCGGGGGTGATGGACTTCTTCGACTACTCGCCGGCCCCCGCCGGGATGACCTACCGCAACAGCCTCAACCCGGCGGGTGTGCGGATCAACGGCATCCCCGATGCGCCGACCCCCGGGGCGTTCACCTGGGAGCAGGTGAGTGGCTCTCAGGGCGGGCTGTCGATCGTGAACTCGTTCACCGCCGACACCCCGTTGACGGTCGGGTCCTATTACCTCGACGACAGCTCCCCGGGCGGCGGAGCGGAGACCCAGTGCACGGGAGATGGCGCCGCCTACGGCTCGAGCGGCCTCCAGGTGACCAGCTCGATCCCGAACACCGACCCGAGGCTCGGCGCGGCGGCGCACGTCACCGACACCCGCTACCTGTTCTTTGGCCCGCCGAGCATCGCGGCCAACACCGGCGAGACCCAGGCGCAGCAGATCGCCACGCCGCTCAAGGTTCAGGTCGCAAGCCGCTGAGCAGCATCGAGGGCCGAGTTGCGCTCATCTATTGAGCGCAAGTCGGCCTTGGCGAGGCGGGCCGCGATCCCCCCCCGGCCGGATGGCTCGAGGCGCTCGCTAGCCTGGTCCAGGTGAGCCTCCGGGCCGGCCGCTACACCTTCTCCCACGTCACCTACGACCCGCCGAGCGACGTGCTCTACGCGGCGATCGGGCGACCGCGCTCGGGTCGCCGCGAGCAGACGCCCGAATCCCACTACCTGCGGTTCGACGGCCGGGGGCGCTTCTCGGGGATCGTCCTGATGAATCCGCGCCGGCAGCTCGAGCGCGACGGCGCCGTCTATCTCAGCCTGCCGGAGGGCGACCGCGTCCGGGTGCAGGGGGTAGAGGCGTTCGTCCGCGAGGGCCAGGCATAGAAGTCGGCTTGACCGGCCGTCCGTCGGGGCCATAGGGTGGGGATGCTCGGCAACCGCGAAGAGAGAGGGAGACGATGAAAAAGCTGGCCTTGGTGGCCGTGCTGGCGACGCTGGCGGTCGCCGGAGCGGCGATGGCGATCGGCTCCGGCGGCGGATCGTCCGCGCCCATCAAGGCGTCGGCGTCTGCCGAGTGGCAGGGCATGCCGACGCACCGCGTCGCGGCGCCCAGCACGGCCGGGAAAGCCGCGGCGGGCAAGGTCCATCGGGCCAAGGTCGCCTACTTCGAGACGGACGTCTTCAACCTGGCCGCTGGAGACGTGGACGGCACGACTGGGAAGTGTCCGAAGCGCTTCAAGGCGATCAACGGCTACTTCGGCGACAACACCAGTGCCGTCGTCCCGATCTTCAATTCATCGGGCAACACGACGCGGAAGTGGACGATCGGCGTTCTCAACGTGGCTGACAGCCATGCGGCGAAGGTCTTCCTCGGCTTCGTCTGCCTGCAGCCGTAGTCGCGGCGGACAGCCGGA
>JAHEXV010000058.1 GCA_023251935.1 bacterium
CGCGATGGGCTGGTCGTCTACGTGCTGCGGTAGTACCGACCCCGAGGTTCAGGGGCTGGGTAGGGGAGATCAGCGGCGATGGCCGAGTTGCGTCGAAATACACGTCGGAACTCGGCCATGGGCGCCCGGGCAGCCTGACGTTGACCCTACCCAGCCATTTTTGTCGACCCCTCAGCTGTCGCGATCGCTGCGACACAGCGCCATCGTCCACGGGAGCGGGCTCTGCAGCTCGACCAGCTCGAGCCGGCGCTCGACGAAGCGCGCGAAGCCGCGTCGCGACCAGTGGTGAAGGTGGCCCGGGGTGTCGCCCAGCTCGCTCACGTAACGGAGCCGGGCCAGATTCAGGGCCCGCCACAGGGGCTCCCTGGGGACGCTGATGATCGCCCACGGGCTGGCCAGCCGCGCGACGGTCTCCAGCGCCGCCTCGGGATCCTCCAGGTGCTCCATGACCTCGCAGCAGACGATCAGCTCGGCGGCGTCCTCGGCCGGCTCGAGCGTCTCTACGGGGCAGGCCTTGAGCTCCAACTCGAAGCCGGCGGCGCGCGCTCGCCGGCCCGCCTCGGCGATCACCTCGGACGAGACGTCGCTGCCGCGAACCTCGAGGCCCCGACGGGCGAGCCGGATCGCCAGCTCCCCCTCGCCGCAGCCGATCTCGTGCGCGTGACGGGCGCCGGTGCGGTCGACGAGACGCTCGAGCCGGCTCAGGAACCCGGCGACCAGCCGCCGCTCCACCGGGTTGCGCGTCGCGTACTTGTCGTAGACGTTGCCCCCCTCCACCACCGGGGAGGCCTGGGTCGCGTTCAGGCGCCGACCTCGCTTCGATCCCACTCGCGGGCGGGCTCGAAGCGACGTTGGTCGGGGGCGGCCGGGCCGCCGGCCGAGGCTTCGTAATGGGAGGGCTCGACGCCGGCCTCCAGCTCCAGCCGCCGGACCCGCTCGAAGGTCCGCTGGGCGATTACCCGCTGGCCGGCGATCGCGTCGCCGACCACCCCGAGCCCGAACATCTGGACGGCCGACAGGGCGAGCACGGCGCCGAGGATCAGCGACTGGATGTGCCCGGTTCGGTCACCGTGGAGGATCCAATCGACCAGGAAGGGCATCCAGGCCGCCAGGGCCGCGACGCCGAGCACCGCGGCCACGATCGTGAACACCCGCAGGGGCTCGTACAGGACATAGGCCCGGAAGACCGCGACCGCGTTGCGCCGCACATACCGCGCGGTCGAGTCGACGAGGCGCGAGTCGCGGGTCTGGGGGTTGGTGGCGATCGCGACGTGCTCCACCGCGACTAGCATCTTGCCCGCCTGGATGAGGCTCTCGAGCGTGTAGGTGTAGTTGGAGACGACCTGAAGCTGCAGGGCTGCCTCGCGGTTGTAGGCGCGAAAGCCCGAGGTGGTGTCCGGGACTCGGGTTCCGGAGGCGCGCCGCACGACCCAGCTCCCGAGTCGCTGAAGGAGCTTCTTGGTGGCCGAGAAGTGCTCGATCTCCTTCACCCGCCGGTCGCCGACCACCATGTCGGCCCGGCCGGCGAGGATCGGGCCCACCAGCCTGGGGATCTCCTCGGCGGGGTATTGGTGATCGGCGTCGGTGTTGACGATCACGTCCGCACCCAGTTTCAGGGAGGCGTCGATCCCGGCCTGGAAGGCGGCAGCCAGCCCCTTGTTGTTGGTCAGCCGGACCATGTGGTCGACCCCATGGGCCCGGGCGACCTCCAGGGTGCGATCCGTGGAGCCGTCGTCGACGATCAGCCACTCGACCGAGTCGAAGCCGTCGAGCTGACGGGGAAGCTCGCCGAGCACCCGCGGCAGGGTCGCCTCCTCGTCGAGGCACGGGATCTGGATCATCAGCTTCACCGCGGGCCATGGTAGCCGCGGGCTTGGCGCGGCCCGTTCACCGAGAGCCGAGTTGCGCTGCACAGAGGAGCGCAGCTCGGCTTTCGGTGCGAAAGGCCGCCGATCGAAGCCCTCAGTCCGAGAGCTCGACCCGCTCGATGACCTGGGCCTCGAGCGGTCGGTCGCCCGCCGCCGCCGGCGTGCCCTCGATCGCGTCGACCCGGTCCATCCCCTCGGCCACCCGGCCGAACACCGTGTGCTTGCCGTCGAGCCAGGGCGCCGCGTCGGTGGTGACGATGAAGAACTGGGACCCGTTGGTGTCCGGCCCCGCGTTGGCCATCGCGAGAGCGCCCCGCACGACCTTGTGCTCGTTGATCTCGTCCTCGAACGTGTAGCCCGGTCCCCCAGTGCCGGTTCCCTCCGGACAGCCGCCCTGGATCATGAAGTCGGGGATCACGCGGTGGAAGATCAGGCCGTCGTAGAAGCCGTCGCCGGCCAGCTTCCGGAAGTTGGCCACCGTCCTCGGGGCATCGTCGTCGAACAGCTCGACCGTGATCGCCCCGGCGTTCGTGTGCAGCGTCGCGGTGGACATCGCGTCGGCACTCTAGCGGGGGTGATCGGCCGAAGCGCGAGTGGCCCGGCCCGGCGGTCTACCGCGCGTTCGTTGCCTCGGTACTCGAGCTGGAGGCGTACGGGCGGGCGGCCCTGCGTCCGTAGAGGCGCTCGCGGATCTCGAACTCGATCGAGGTGGTGTCCTGGTGGCCGTTGAGCGGCCTACCGCAGTCAGAGCAATGGGCGACGTAGGTTCGACGCGCGAAGGTGAAGCTGCTCGTGCCGCAGTTCTCGCAGCGGATCAGCGGCATGACCTTCCATCCTTTCCCGACCGTTTCCGCGACCGGCCGAGGCCGATCACGCTCGCGACGACTTTACCTGATTTCAGGTAATGGCGCGGAGCGCCGCCTCGACGTCGCCGCGGTTGAGCGCCTCGTAAGAGGCGCGCACGGTCTCGACGTCGGCCTCGCTCACCCGGTCAGCCAGTGCCTCGGGTTCTCGACCATCATGGTCTGGAGCTGGTCGTCGGTCATCCCGGCCTCGCGGAGGATCGGGATCACCCGGTCGAGGACGAGCGTCATGCTCCAATCCTTCGCCGCTCCGGCGGCCAGCAGCTGCTCCTCCATCTCGACCGGGTACCAGTCGAGCGTCGCGCAGTAGTCCTGCGAGAGGAACATGCGATCGGCGTAGCCTCGCTCGAGCAGCGCGGTCACCGTCGCGTTCCGTTTCTCGAACGGCAGGAAGATCTCGAGGCCGTAGCGGTCCATGCCGATGAAGACGCCCTTGTCGAGCAGCCGCTCGATGTAGTCGAGATCGTCGGTGTCGCCGGTGTGGGCGATCTGCACCCTGGAGAGGTCGACGCCCTCCTCCTCGAAGATCTCGACCTGCCGGAGCCCCGTCTGGCTGGCGGGGTGCGAGTGGGCCATGATCGGCGTGCCCGTCCGCACGCTCGCCCGAGCGACGGCGCGGTGCACCTTCTCGATGTTCTCGGTCACCCCCGGCTGGTCGGCGGCGCACTTCAGAAACGCGGCCCTGATCCCGGTGTCCTGGATGCCCTCCTCGATGTCGTGCACGAACAGGTCCGCCATCAGGTCGGCATCGCGGGTGACGAAGAACGTCGGCAGGTAGTCGTAGGTGTAGACGCCGGTGCACGGGACCACCTGGAGGCCGGACTCCTCGGCGACCCGACGCGAGAAGCCGACGTCGCGTCCGCCGAACATCCCGGTCGGCTCGCAGATCGTCTTCACGCCGCGCTCGACCACCGCGCGGGCGCTCTCCATCGCCACCTCGTGGAGCTCCTCCGGCCCGCATGCGCGGGGTGGATCGACGGGCACCACGGATCCGACGTGTGGCCACCAGCTCGCCACCGCCTCGTCGCGATAGATCAGGTGCTCGTGCACCAGCGTGGTGCCGAGCTGATCGGCGTCGACCGGCCCGGTGACGGTCTCGACGGTCGCCATGGAAGCCGCCGTAGTCTACGAGCACGGTGCCGCGGAGCTGGACGATCACCCTGGCGATCCTGGTCTTGTGCCTGCTGGCCTCGATGGTGATCGCGCTGGTCAAGTTGCTCTGAAGCGGGGTCGGCCAGGGGGGTAGGATGCCCGCGGGTCGAGACCATCCGCCTGTTCTGGCGACGAGACGAAGGGAGACCGCTTGTTCAAGCGCATCGTGGTGGGCACGGACGGCTCCGAGACGGCGAGCGAGGCGGTTCGCCAGGCGATCGAGCTGGCGAGGATGTCCGGGGCGAAGCTGGCCGTCATCGCGGCCTTCGAGCCGGTTCCCCAGAGCCGGATCCGAGAGGAGAAGGGTGACGTGCCGGGCGATGTCTCCTATGCGGTCGGGCCGCGCGAGGACGTCAACGTGACGCTCGAGGCGGCGGTCGGGATGGCGAAGCAGGAGGGGGTGGAGGCCGAGCCGCATCCGCGCCAGGGGGACCCCGCGGACGCGATCCTCGACGTCGCCGAGCAGACCGGGGCCGACCTGATCGTGGTCGGCAACAAGGGGATGACCGGCGCGAAGCGCTTCGTGCTCGGCAGCGTGCCGAACAAGGTCTCCCACCACGCTCCCTGCGGCGTGTTGATCGTCCGCACGACCTAGGGTCCGACGGCGGGCTCGTCGGCCCGCTCAGCAGGGACCCGGCGAGGTCGCCTTCGCGGCGTCGAGCAGGCCGGCGGCGTAGTACTGCTGACTGCCCGGCAGCGCCGCGCAGCTGTCGAGGCGACTCTGGACATCGCTCGGCGACCAGCCCGGGTTCTCCGCGAGCAGCAGTGCCGCCGTCCCGCTGACGTGGGCGGCGGCCATCGAGGTCCCCTTCAGCCCGACGATCCTGAACCTGCGGAAGTTGCCGTGGGCGGCCGCCTGCGGGTTGAGGCTGTACTGCCGGATCGCGTAGCCGAGGCCCGCGGAGTCGCAGTTCGGGTTCTGCGTGTCGGCGCTGGTGTCCGGCCCCCCGCCCGGGGCGAGGAGGTCGAGGCCCGCCCCGTAGTCGGAATAGGCGCCGAGGCAGCCTCGATAGGTGCTCGCCCCGACGGCGATCACCCCGGCGGCCTTGGCCGGGTAGGTGACCTGTGGCTTGCCCCGGTTGCCCGCCGCGGCCACCACCACGACGTGCTGGTTGGCCGCCATCTGCACGGCCTCGCAGACGCCCGGGATCTGGGAGCACTGCTTCACGGCCGGCGCGAACTCGAGGCTGAGGTTGATCACGTCGGCGCCGTTCTGGACCGCGTAGCGAATCCCGCGCGCGATGTTCGCGGCGGTCCCCATCTCCTGGCGGTTGAGGACCCGGACCGGCATCAGGGTGGCGCCGTAGGCGATGCCGGTGAGGCCCTTGTGGTTGTTGGTCGCCTGCGCGATCGTGCTCGCCACGTGCGTCCCGTGGCCGTTCTCGTCGAGCGGCAACGGGTCTCCGCCGACGAAGTCCTTTGGGCTCACGAAGCGGTTGGTGAGAGGCAGGTCGGGATCGCGGTCGAACTTGGTCCCCTGGCTCCGGTAGGCGACCCCCGTGTCGAGCACCGCGACGGTGACTCCCTTGCCTCCCGGGCTGAGGCTCTTCAGGTTCTGCCAGGCGCCCTGGATGCTCGCCCCCGCCAGCACCGTCGGCAAGGTGGCCGGGGCGAGGAAGTTCCATTGGTCGCGTTGCCAGCCGTGGGCGCCGCCGAGCGAGCCCGGATCGAATGGGCTCCACAGATCGGACGCCCGGGCCAGGTAGTTCGGGTTGGCGTATGCGACCTTGGGGCTGGCGCGCAGGTATCGCACTGCCTCCGGCACGGTGACGCCCGCCGGGAGCTTGACGCTGCGCTCCTCGGGTTGGCCCTTGAAGCGCGCCAGGACCTCTCCGGGGGCATACGGAAGCGCGCCCGCGTGCGCGGACGGCGCCGCCAGCGCGGTGCCCGCCAAGGCGACGGCGATTGCTTGGGCCAGCCGAAGCCGCATCCCTAGCTTGTAACACGCATCGGCGCAGGAAGTATTGATACTTCGTGCATGAGCGAGGATCGCTTCTTCGCCGAGGACGAGCGCTTCATGCGGCTGGCGCTGCGTGAGGCCGAGCGAGCGGCCGAGCGCGGCGAGGCTCCGATCGGCGCCGTGGTGATCCGCGAGAGCGAGGTGATCGCGGCGGCCGGCAACGAGCGGGAGGGCAGCTCGGACCCCACCGCCCACGCCGAGATGCTCGCGATCCGCGAGGCGGCGCGGGCCCTCGGCGGCTGGCGGATCCCGGACTCGGTCCTCTACGTGACGCTCGAGCCCTGTGCGATGTGCGCCGGGGCGATTGTCCTGGCCCGGATCCCGCGGGTGGTCTACGCGGCGCCCGACCCGAAGGCGGGGGCGGCCGGGAGCGTGCTCGACGTCCTCGGCGAGCCCCGTCTCAATCACCGGCCGCGAGTGGAAACGGGGCTGCTGGCGGAGGAGTCGGCGGCGCTGCTGGAGTCCTTCTTCGCCGCCCGGCGCTAGCTCGTCGTGGCGCCTTTCGGACGCATACCGTCCGAAAGGCGCCACCCGCCCAGCTAGGGGCCCACGATCGACCTGCGCAGGCGCTCGGAATAGCGGACCGGATAGGGCTCAGCGTCGGCGGCCGGGCGGCGAAGAGCTGGCGGGAGCGCGGCGAGCTGCGCCGTGGATCGGGCGCGGATCTCCTCGAGGGACTCGGCCCGCGTCAGCTGGCCGCCGCGCATCGCCGGGACCAGCAGCGGCTCGCCATCGAGAGCCTCGTCCACGGCGCCGATCTCGTCGCCGCTCATCGTCCCGTCGGCGTGGCGGCGGAATACCTGCTTGGGGCCCGGCAGCGTCGACTTGTCGATGGAGCGCTTCCAGACGCCCCGCCAGCCGGCTTCGCCGGCTCGGGCAACCAGCTTGTAGACGCCGTTGACGACCGGGGAGTCACGGCTCGTGCCGAGGTCGGTACCGACGCCCCAGAGGTCGATCGGGGCCGCGGCGCCGACCAGCTCCGCGATCCTCTGCTCCTCGAGGTCGCCGCTGACCGCGATCCTGGCCTCGGCCATCCCGGCCTCGTCGAGGAGGCGCCGGGCCTGGCGCGCCAGCTCGAGCAGGTCCCCGGAGTCGAGCCGCACCCCGGCGAGCGGCACGCCGGCGCCGCGGGCGGCGGAGATCGCGCGGCGAACCCCCTCGAGGGTGTCGTAGGTGTCGACCAGGATCACGGAGTCCTGCGGGAAGTACTCGATGAAGGCGCGAAATGCCTCCTCCTCGGTGTCGAACGCGAGCACGTAGGAGTGGGCCATGGTCCCCACCGGTCGAAGGCCGTAGCGCATCGCCGCGGCGACGTTGGAGGTGCCGCCGCAGCCCGCCACCGCGGCCGAGCGGGCCACCTTCATCGCGGCGTCGGCGCCGTGGTCGCGGCGCGGGGAGAAGTCGACCACCCGCTCGCCGGCGCCCGGCTCGCCGCCGCCGGCGGCGAGTACGACGAGGGCCGCCTTGGTGGCGATCATGGTCTGGAAGTTGATCTGGTTCAACAGCACGGTCTCGAGCAGCTGTGCCTCGATCAGCGGCGCCGTCACCCGGACCACCGGCTCGTTGTCGAAGCAGACCGTTCCCTCGGGGATCGCCTCGATGTCGCCCGAGAAGCGAAACCCGGCCAGGTACTCGAGAAACGTCTCCCGAAACAGCCCCAGCGAGCGCAGATAGTCGAGCTCGCGGGTGCCGAAGCGGAGCCGCCGGATCAGCTCGAGCGTCGGTCCCAGCCCGGCGGCGAGCAGCCAGCGGCGGTTCGGGGGAAGCCGCCGCGCGAACAGCTCGAAGACCGCCGGCTGGTTCATGCCCCGCTCGAGGTAGCTGGCCGACATGGTCAGCTCGTAGAGGTCGATCAGCAGCGAGGCCTCGGCCGGGTCCAGCAGCCCGGGATCGTTGAACTCGCGGACTCGGTGCGGCGGGGAGCCTGACACTGGGGGAAGGCTATGCGCCCGGGCCGCCCGGGCGATGCCCTCCGGCTCGTGTCCTAGCCTGGAGCCCGGTGCTGGAGGCCGCAGTCCCACGGGCGGCTGAGCTCCTACGAGCGGGGGACCGAGGAGTTCTCGCGGGTGCTTGCGTTCAGCGACGGCGTCTTCGCGATCGCGATGACCCTGCTGGTGGTCGGGATCGTGGTGCCGGTGGACGTCTCCCCGTCGGACAGCGTGCACGAGCTCGCCAAGGCGCTCGACCACCTGGTGCCGAACTTCATCAGCTTCTTCATCGGCTTCGCGGTGATCGGCCGCTACTGGGCCGCCCACTACGAGTTCGTCGGGCTCCTGGCCAGGATCGATACCCGGCTGATCGCGAGCAACCTCGTCTACCTGGCCTTTATCGCCTTCCTGCCTTTCCCGACCGCGCTCCTGGGGACGCTGTTCGACCAATCGCTGGAAGCCGCCGGACGCCGACCGCTATCTCGCTCACTAGCTCAGGTGCGCCACCACGAGCAATAGGACGAGGGCGGCGACGGCGACGATCACTCCCACGAGCTCGCCGGCGATCCATCCCAGCGCCCGAGCCGACCGGGGCAGATCCTCGGGGTCGAGAACGTCGAGCAGACGGTCTGTCATGGACTACCTCTCTTTCTCGCGCCTGCGGGGTTAGCTGTCGGGCTCGCGCTGAAAGAGGTGCGCTACGGAGACGGGCTCCGATTCGCCCCTGGGTCCGAGGACCCCTTGGTTCCCCCGCTCCCTCCGCTCGGCGAAGGGACTAGGCAGGTTTTCCTTGCCGCCAAGCTATTCCTTCCGGCTGACGCTCGCGCCGGTTCGTGCCGGGAACTCCGCAAGTAGCGGGCAAAGAGCGGTGCGATTGCGTCCGGGGTCGGGGTGCGACGCTCGGTGGCGTTCGCGGTTTATGGTTGGCGCATGAAGGTCAGGCTCCGGGCGGCTTCGCTCGGCCTCCTGCTCGCGACGCCGGCCGGCGCGGAGACGACCACGATCGGGCACGTTGCGCCGGCCGGAAGCTCCGGCGAATGTTTCGCGTGCACCGCCTTTCAGCTGGGACTCGCGGCCGGTTCGCCGTCCTACGCGGTCCCGGCGGGAAACTGGCGCCGACTGGTGGCCTGGCGCATCCGGGGCGGCGCCGAACAAGAGGGGCACGCCGGACTTCGGATCTTTCGGCCAACGGCGACGCCGGACCGCTACCGCATGGTCAACCAAGCCGCGGAGCAGCCGGTCCCCGTCAAGCGGGCGTCTACATTCCGCACGAACCTTTCAGTCAAGCGCGGCGATCTTCTGGGCCTGAGGACGGGGGCCGTCGCCGGTGACATCGCGCTGTACTACGAGTCGACTGAGCTCGAGGACGAGGTGGAGTCCGCGCTCGGCGATCCCAAAGTCGGAGAGACCGTGGGCGCGGGAGGGACCTACCCCTCGGTGAGCTATCAGTTGTCGCTTATCAACGCCTCCGCGACGCTGTACCGCCCGCCACCGGAGACGACCATCACCAAGCACCCGCCGGCGGAGACCAGCGGCCGTGGCGCCCGCTTCAAGTTCCGCTCCGACGCGCCGCGCCAGGACTTCAAATGCAGGCTGGACGACGCGCGACGCTTCAAGAGCTGCACCTCCCCCCGTCGCTATAAGCATCTGTCGCGCGGCCGGCACCTGTTCGAGGTGCGGGCGCTCGATGCCGGGCATATCGATCCGACTCCGGCCGACTGGAGCTGGCGGGTCACCGGCTAGACCGTCGGCGCCGAGAGGAAATGGCGCCGGCCAAGTCCACGGTCCTGCAAGGCGTCAGCCCCTGATCACGTCGTATAGCTCACGAATCTCGACGCTCGGTTTCGGGGCGTCGTCGCCCATGACCTGAGCGATCGCGGGCGCAAGGCGTGAGGCTGCGAACGTCTCGAACGCCTCCGTCGACTCCCACACGTCCACGACACGAAGCTCGCCGTCGCCGATCGGCCCGCCCGTGTGGACGATCAGCCCGGCCGGCGGGCTGGCGTGAGTCTCGAGAGCGTCGTTCACCGCGCGGTACTGCTCCTCCGTCGCGGCCACCTGCTGAGTCACCAGAACGGCCATTCGTCCCTCCAATCGAAGCCTGATTTTCGGCCTGATCCTATTCCGCGTCTGGACCTCATCACAGGTGCCAGCGACCTTTTCGGGATCCTCAGCGGAGAGGGTGGGATTCGAACCCACGAGGCGGTTTGACCCGCCCACGCGATTTCCAGTCGCGCACCTTAAGCCACTCGGTCACCTCTCCGATCGGACCGACGATACCGGCCGGGCGGCCCGGCCCGGCGATCCGCTCAGGCCAATGCCGGGGCGTCCGGGAGGCGCTCGAGGGCGGCCTCCATGTCGCCCTCGGAGCGCTTCCATAAGATCAACGCGATGGCCGTCGACGGCACCTGGGCCGTGTACCTCTCGGGGGAGATCCACTCGGACTGGCGCCAGCGGATCGCCGACGGGGTGCGCGAGGCGGGGCTGCCGGTCGAGCTGCTGGCGCCGGTGACCGACCACTCGGCCTCCGACGACGTCGGAGCCAGCATCCTCGGCGAGGAGGACGAGCCATTCTGGCGCGACCACAAGGGAGCCGGCGTCAACGCGCTCCGCACCCAGACGTTGGTGCACAGGGCAGACGTCGTCGTGGTCCGGTTCGGCGACAAGTACCGCCAGTGGAACGCCGCCTTCGAGGCCGGCTACGCGGCTGCGCTCGGCAAGCCGATCGTCACCCTCCACGATCCCGAGCTCATGCACCCGCTGAAGGAGGTCGACCGCGCCGCGATGGCGGTGGCAGAGACCCCCGAGCAGGTGGTCGAGCTGCTTCGCTACGCGATCTCGGGCTGAGGTGGCCACCGGCGCCAGCGAATCGACTCCGACGCAGCCGCCGGAGCCTGACCGCGCGGACGGGGTGTTCGAGGGGGGCGGGGTGAAGGGACTGGCGTTCGCGGGGGCGCTCGCCGCGGCCGCGGACGAGACCGGGGTGCGAAGCTGGGTCAACGTCGCCGGGACCTCGGCGGGGTCGATCGTCGCCGCGCTGCTGGTCGCCGGCTACGACGCCGAGGGCCTGCGCGAAGTCCTCGAGCACACCAAGTACCGGCGGTTCGCCGACTACGGCTTCGGTGGCAGGTTGATCGGCGGACTGCGAAACGCGCTGCGCTCGCGGGGTATCGCCCGCGGCGAGTACTTCCGCGAGTGGCTCGGCAAGTGCCTCGCGGAGTCGGAGCTCGGCAGCCCCGACGCGACTTTCGCCGACATCGCCCGCCACGACCTGCCGGCCGATCTCCCGGAGGCGCAGCGCGAGAAGGCCCGGTACAGACTGCGAGTGATCGCCTCGGACATCACGGCCGGACGGATGATGGTCCTGCCCGACGACCTCCGCGACTACAGCGAAACGCCCGATGGCCCGCCGATAGACATGGGCTCGTTCAAGCTCGTCGACGCGGTGCGGATGAGCATGAGCTTCCCGTTCTTCTTCGACCCCGTGACCCTGTACCGGAGCGGGCGGCCCCATCTGATCGTGGATGGGGGCGTGCTGTCCAACTTCCCCATCTGGCTGTTCGACAGCCCCGATCCGATCAAGCGCCGAACCTGGGGCTTTCGTCTCCACCAGGGCGCTGGGCCCGAGCAGCCCCCGTACCACGAGGTGCCGCGACCGCTGTGGCCGATCCCGCTCGCCAAGGCGATCTTCGCGTCGGCGACTGAGGCCTGGGACGTGCGGATGTCGGAGGCCAGCACCGTCCGCACCGTGAGCATCCCGACCGGCTCGGTGAAGACGCTCGACTTCGACCTGAGCGCGGAGGACCGCGACTATCTGTATCAGTCGGGTTACGCGACCGCGCGCGACTTCTTCCGGGCCCAGCCCGAATATATGAACAGCTACGGTCGCCGGGGCTAGACGCGCTTCGGCTTGTAGGTCCAGCCCGCGCCCGTGACCGCGTCGATCACCGGGTCGCGCAGGTCCGACCAGCTGAACTTGTAGCCGGTCTCGTCAGCCCCGCCCTCGGTCTGGTGTGGCCCGAGCCAGGCCAGCACGTGCATCGTCTCGGAGCCGATGTGCTGGCCTCGATCCCAGCTCAGCGAGCCCGACAGCGCGCCGCCCAGGTCGAGCTCGGCGTCCGCGCTCGTCTTCAGGCAAATGCCCGAGGCGCTCGCGGAGGCGGGGTCGACCTCGACCCGGATCGCCCGATAGAGGCACTCGTACCCGGCTCCCCCGGGCACCGGCGGAGGCGACCTTGGCGGCCCAGGCGACCACGATCTCCTCGCCGTCGCGGCCGGTCTCGATCCCGCGGCCCGAGATCGCCATCAGCCGAGCCTCGACCTCCTCGGGCGGGGCGGCGGGGACCCCCTCCTCGGGCTTGGCGGCGGTCATCACCCCGCGGCCCTTCTCCTTCAGCTTGCCCAGGAACCCGACCGGCCGACCCTAGCATCGCTCGCTAGCCTTCTCTCGACCATCTCGGAGGGGTGGCAGAGTGGTTGAATGCGGCGGTCTCGAAAACCGTTATGGGCCGTTTTGGTCCATCGAGGGTTCGAATCCCTCCCCCTCCGCTCCCAACAAGGAAGTCCTGCAAACCGGGCGCTCCCGTCATTACCGCTTACCCTCGAGTAGGCGCATCCGCGCCGCAGTCGCGCTCGACAGCGGCGATTTCGCCCGCTGTCGCCCAATGAGCCGATCGCGCGCCGATCGCCCGCTTGCCGGCGCGCCTCAGGGGGCTGGACGGGTTCCCTCCCCGCCCGCCGCTCCCGCGGTAGTTTTGATGCCAGACGCGGGGCGTCTCAAGCCCTATCAATCCGCGATCCAAGGAGGAGCCATGAGCACGACCGACGACCTGCTGCGGAACAACGAGCGCTTCGCCGAGGGCTTCGACAAGGGCGATCTACCGCTGCCTCCGGCGAGGAAGATCGCGGTCGTCGCCTGCATGGACGCCCGCTTGAACCCGTATCCGATCCTCGGCCTCCAGCTGGGCGACGCCCACGTGATTCGCAACGCCGGCGGTGTGATCACCGACGATGAGATCCGCTCGCTGGCGATCTCCCAGCATCTGCTCGGCACCGAGGAGATAATGCTGATTCATCACACGGACTGCGGGATGCTCACCTTCAGCGATCAGGACTTCGCTAACAAGCTCGAGGCGGAGGTGGGGCAACGCCCAGCGTGGGAGGCTCGTTCGTTTTCGGACCTCGATCAGGACGTTCGCGACTCGATCCAGCGGATCAAGGACAGCCCGTTCGTGCCTCGGAAGGACAGCGTCCGGGGATTCGTCTACGAGGTCGAAACCGGCAAGCTCCGCGAGGTGAGCTGAGGGGCCCCCCAGCAGCTCGTGTGCCCGCCCAACGAGGGGATCGCACGGCGATCGCTAAACGCCCAGCGCCAGAAGTCACCAACCCTGATCCCCGAGGCGCCGGATTGCTCATCTCCCGTGACGGGATGAACTGGCTTGCGTTCTAGCCAGTCGTCGCTCAGAGTCTGAGCGTATCCGTGAAAGGCGCTCAGGCGCAAGGCCGCGCCGCACGGAGATGAGGTGCGAACTCTTCCGTGATTCAAGTGTTCTCCGATGGCTGACCTCCTTCGGCTCGAAGCGCAGGTAGAACGGGGGTCGGTCGCGGCTTCTTAGCGCCTGCCGACTTCCATTCCGAGCCGCTCAGAGCTCGTAGGTGGAGATCAGCAGGACCCGCACCGGCGCCAGGATAGCCTTCGCTTCGCTTCACTCCGACGGCTCGCCGATCACGATCTCGAGGCGGCCGTGGGCGGTGCGCAGTGCCCGCTCGACCTGCTCGGGCGTCTCGCCGCGGGCGAAGAGGAAGCCGAGGTAGCGGTCGGCCTCGGGCAGCGCCCGCACCGGCTTGCCGAGGGCGATCGAGATCTCGAGCCCGGTCACGCCGGGCACCGCCCGCGCCCGCGCCTGCCCGCGCACCTCCTGTAGCACCCCCGCCTTCGGGATGGGGAGCATCATCACCCCGGAGGCGGCGGCCTCGCGGCTCAGGTCGTCGAGCGGCAGCCCGAGGGCGTGGCGCAGGATGAGCTCCTCGAGGCTCACGCCCATCCCGAAGCGCAACGAGCGCGAGCACAGCCCGCCAATCGAGCGGGCGGCTAGCTCGAGCATCCACACGCCACCCCCGTCGATCCGCAGCTCGGCGTGTATCGGCCCCTCGACTAGACCGAGCGCGGCGGCCGCCTCGGCCGTGAGAAGGGTGACGGCCTCGAGGGTCTCCGCGGGCAGGCGCGACGGGGTCACGTAGATGGTCTCCTCGAAGTAAGGGCCCTCGAGGGGATCGGGCTTGTCGAACACCGCCAGGATCTCGAGGGCGCCGCCGCGCAAGAGGCCCTCGACGGCCACCTCCACGCCCGGGACGTAGCGCTCGACCAGCAGCGGCGCGTCCGGGCCCTCGCCGGCCTCGGCAAGGATCGCCCTGACCCGCTGGGCCGCCGCGCTGGCCGCCTTCAGATCGTCGGCCCGGATTACGCCGCGGCTCGCCGACAGCGAAACCGCCTTGACCACGCAGGGAGGACCGACCTCGCCGGCGAGCTGCGCCACGTCCGCGTCCGGTCCGGCGACCCGGTAGTCGGGCTGGCGCAGGTCGGCGGCCGCGAAGGCTTCACGCATCGCGGTCTTGTCCCTGGTCGCCGCGACCGCCTCGGGCGGGTTGTGCGCGAGCCCCAAGCGCGCGGCGGCCAGCGCGGCCACGAGCACGCCCTGCTCGTCAGCGCCGACCACGGCGTCGAGCGGCTTGTCCCGCGCCCGGGCGACGATGGCCTCGGCGGCAGCCTCCGGCCGCCTCAGGTCCACCACCAGCGCCCGGTCCCCCATCGTCCCGGACATGGCCTGCCGGCGCTCCGAGGCGACCACCACGTCGGCGTCCAGCGCCCGGGACGCGTCGAGGAAATCGCTCGCGCGGTAGGTGGCGGTGGGCAGCACGAGGAGGACTCGGGCCATGTGCGTATCGTAGGTAGCGACGGGCTGGCGCCACCGGCGAGCGACTACCAGCCGAATGGGGCTACGAGATGACCGCGGAAGACACAGCCGAGCCGACGCTCGCGATCACCGAGCAGGCGATCGAGAAGGTCAGGGGGTTCCGCGCGCAGTCCGAGGACCCCGAGAGCCAGGCGCTGTGGGTGGAGGTGAGCGGCGTCGCGGACGGCGAGTACGTCTACAAGATCTCCCTCAACGCATTGCATGTTGCGCGCCAGGACGACGTGGTGCAGCGCCACGGCGACCTGGCGATCGTGGTGCGGGAGTCGAGCGTCGAGAAGCTGCGAGGCGCCACCATCGACTGGTCGGACGGTGTCCCGCAGAGCGGCCTCACCCTCGTGAACCCGAACAAGCCGCCGGCCCCGGCGGACCTCCCGATGATGAGCCCGTCGATGGCGTCACCCGCGAGCCCGCCGATCGACGCTCCTCCGCCCGCCGACCTCAGCGGCGACGTCGCCCAGCGGGTCATCCAAGTGATCGACCAGCAGATTAACCCGGCCATCGCCGCGCACGGCGGGCATGCGGAGCTGGTCGCGGTCGAGGAGGACACCGCCTATCTACGCCTGGGCGGCGGCTGCCAGGGCTGCGGGATGGCCACCGTCACCCTCGGCCAGGGGATCGAGGTCGCGATCACCGAGGCGGTTCCGGAGATCGCCCGCGTGGTCGACGTCACCGACCACGCCGTCGGCACCAACCCCTACTTCGAGCCCGCCAAGAAGTAGGGCGCCTGCGGCTTACTCCGTGTCGTCCGGGCGAGCTCTGGGCGTCGGCGGCTGTGGGACTGGAGCACTCGGCGCCTCGGCTTCACCCGTTTGTCCCGCCAATCGTCCAACCGAGAACGTGACGTCGATGGCGCCGACGTTCTGCCAGTCCCACGCGTATGGAGTAGAGCGCCGGCCCGGTGCACTTCACGACGCGCCGCGACACCGCCGAGCGCGACACCGAGCGGTCCGCCGTGGCTGTGGGCTCGAGGCAGCGCGGTAGCGGCCGGGCGGGTCATTGAGACCGCCGTCCCGCTCGCTCCATCTCGAGGAAGCCCCGCGCGTGTCGGGCTTCCAGTTTGGGCGGGCTTCAGCCGCCATCGGCCGTCGCGACTAAAGGGCTTGCTAGTTGTAGTTCCTGAGCGCATTGTTCATCCGGGCCTCCTTGGAGGCTGGGGGTGTCTACCCACCCAGCTCCATAGGAGGACACCGGATGAAGCTCCACGCTAACGCCGCTCTCAGCCTGAATAA